>NZ_FQWP01000002.1:0-369314 GCF_900129715.1 Fibrobacter sp. UWH9
CGCTAGACGAGGATTCCTTTTCCGGTTCAACGAAGCTGTTGCTGTCGTCGTCACCGCAGGCGGTAAAGAACATGGTTGCCGCGAACAGGGCCAGGGCAAATGGTAGCAATCGTTTCATTTGTTCACTCCAAAGAGATAAACTAAAAATAAGTTGGTGGTTATGGAAATTTCACTTTACATTGAAACAAAAAAAAAACGACGTCTAGTAAAGTTGTCGCTTCGCTTGTCTTGAATCAATTAAGCCTTCTTCGGCTTTTCGGCAGGGGCTGCCGCCTGCATGCCGATGTCAATCTTTCCGAATTTCGCTTCGTAGGCATTCAAGGTGGCCCCAAGCATGATGGCGAGGCGCTTGGCCGTGTACGGGGTCATCACCACGCGCTCGGCTATTTCCACGTTCACCTTGCCCTGGTTCATGTTCCAGGCCTGATTCAAGCCCAGAAGCATCATGATTTCTTCACGGCCGCCCACGACGTTCGTTGCGTTCACGTAAAGGCTTTTCATGTTGCCGTCGTTCCAGACTACTTCTGGAAGGGAGTTGGCCGCTTTATTTTCTTTTTTTTCGTTCATGAGAATAGCTCCAAATAAAATGGCTATGTTCTACGAATGTGTAGGACTGCCATTTTATGTTGAATTTACTGAAAAAATACTAAAAAATGGTCTAACCCAACAAAAATTAGGTTAGACCAAGTATCTAAGATAAAGTTTTTAGATAGTTATATTACATCTACACTTTGAAAGAACATAGCCATATCAAATATTACTTCTTGTTGCCAGGACGCTTGTAGCCGAAGGACTTCAGCATATCGTCGCTAGTCTTGATGATATCGCCCTTCTTCTTGGCAGTAAGATCGTTCACCGGCGGCAAGGTACACTTCAGAACAGACTTCATGCCAACATCAACCTTGTAGACATAGGCACCCGTAGCAAACAGCTTGCCGGATTCAGCACGCACATAGCCATCCTTGTCCGGTTTCAGTTCAAAGAACATCTGAAGCAAGCCAGCCTCGTTGACAAAGGAAGGATCGTTCAATTCCTGAGTGAATCGATAGTAATCCACAAAGTTGCCCAAGGTCGTGTACACCCAGATCTTCACATCCATCTTGATGTCGTACAGGTTAGCGTTGGAAGCATTGACGTAATCAAATCCGTCTTCGCAGTACTGATTAACGTAATCACTAACCGTCAGCTTTACACTGTTTGCGGCACTCACACCTTCAATGGCCACAAGGCCATCAGAACCGACCAAGTCATCCAAGGTAGCCAGGCCACCAACGCCACTAACCACAGGAACCTTCACGTCCATGACCAATGTAGGACCAAGGTGAGTTCCTTCTTCAACGCCTTCGTAGGGAACCTTGCCGCTGCCCTTTTCGTTCTTGAAGCTGCCACCGATCAGGGTTTCCGCTTCCTTGCCGGTAGAGGGATTGCGAAGACTAACAGCAAAGGTTTCACCAGGTTTGGGAGGATTAGAGGCATAGTATTCTTCGACCTTTTCCTTGGTCACGACAGCCACAGGCTGTTCAACAGAAATCTCGACATCCTTGGCGTCCTTCATCACAACCCAGACGGTATCAGCACCCATGTTGCCGGCCTTATCCTTATAGAAACGGATAATCGGATTGGTACCCTTTTCCAGACTCTGGAGAACCAGGGTATCCTGCACCACGCCGTTCACCTTCCAGGTTACTTCTACAAAGTTTGCGCGGACGAGATCACCTGTCTGAGGATAGGTAATTTCAACCTTGGGACCAACGCGGTCTAGCACAATGAACACGGACTGGGTAGCCCCATTGCCATAAACGTTGACATAGGTGTAAGAAACGGAATAGCCGATATCGCCAACATCGCTACGAACCAGTTCGCCCTTACGATTGACACCGTAGGCAATATTGACGGAGTTGCCGTTGGCATCCACATAGTCATAAGATACAGTATACGGGACTGCATCAATGTCCTTCTTCGAAGCGGCACTTTCCGTCATCAGGTTACCATTGGCGTCCACCAGCAAAACCGCTCCGGTAGCTGCGTCAGCCTTATAGGAAATGGTTACGGTTCTGCCGTTCACGACTGTTTCGTAAGAAACCGTATAAACTTCAACAGAGTCGTACTTGCCCTTCGAATTCATGACCGGCACCTTAATAATGTCGCCGTTCTTGTCCACCTCGTAAGAAACCGTTACAGAATCGCGACCCGCAAAAGATTCCTTGTAAGAGAGAACCACCACATCGCCATTCACAGGAGTACGTTCGGTCACCTTCGTTTCGTCAAGAAGGATATTGGCCTTTTCCACCGTTCCCATAGTAGAAAGAGTGGAACTGGGAATTCCCGTAGTATCCAGGTCAATCTCTATGTAGTAGTCTTTCTTCACATTGGAAACAGAATCAGATACCGTTACATGAATCTTGTTCTTAGTTGCATTCACATAAGTGTTGGCATCATCTTCATCCAAACTTTCAACGATGGTATAAATGTTGTCGGCCACAACTTCGTTGTCTCCGGCGCCAACAGTCACGATCGGAGCGGCAGAGCTATAGCATACCTTGACGGAATCGCGGGCTGCACCATCCAGATCCGGATTGTCATACTCAACTGTAACGTATTGGCAACCATCCTTCAAGTTAGCTTCCTTGCATTTCTCGGCTGAAGGACTGTTATCGAAGGTGCAGCTCAACTCGATGTTCGGAACGTTGGTATAAATGGTCGTGGGGTTCGGCCACCCGCCCTGTTCATTTTTACCTTCAACAATCTTCACCTTGGAATTGGGCACGTCCACGACGGCAACCACCACGTTCTTTTCGGAGCAGCCATTGTATTCATCGCAAACCTGAATGGTAAGAGTCTCATTCTTAGACTTTTCGTAATCAATCTTGGCACCTTCCTTTACGGTGATTACGCCAGACTTAGAAACTTCAAACCAATTAGAAGTTCCAACCAAGGTATAAGTCTTTACGGTATCACCCGCATCCTTATCAATAGACTTCAGCGAAGAATCTGCAGAAGTTCCGGACTTGGAATTTTCAACCACGTGGACCGTATCCGTCATGATAGTCGGCGGATTGTTATTGAAGTCGATTTCGATGGTCACCTTGGAACTTGCAGTAAGAATATCTTCGTCCTTACCGGTAGAGGCACTCTTGTCGCTTACAATCACGTTGATTTCGTACTTGGACTTAGAGACGTTTTCATTCAGTTCAATGCCATCCTTCACATGGATCTTGCCAGTATTTTCATCGATAACAAAGAGGGAATCCACAACGGCGAAGTTCGGATCATCAGGATCAAAGGCGTAGGTAAATGTATCGTCATCGACATCCTTCACAGAAATGGATCCGTCAAGGATTGCCTTATCGCCACCATTAATCACATGGCCAGAAATAGTGAAAGTGGCAGGGCCAGTAATCGGAGCATCGTTCACCGGAGTGACAACAACGGTTAGTGTCTTGGAGCCTTCCTTTTTATCACTGGAGCTTACGGAATTCTGAGAATCATAGACTGCAAATTTCAGAGTCGTGTATTCATAATTCGACAGCGAATCACCATATTTATCAGCCACGGGCACATACTTCAACTGACCAAGGGAATCAGCCGGGATCTTCCTACCCACATCACTCTTAGTCAACGTTTTTCCAAAATAGGTCAACGAGCCCTTTGCAGGGACAGCTTCGATAACGACACCACCCATTTCTCGATCAAGGGGCGATTCATAGGGGAACATATCAGCCGCAAAGGTGAATACAGAATCTTCAACAGCGTCAATAACCGTGTCCCTAGTCACAGGGACAACATCCTGATCGATGATGTACATATCAAAGGCACCTTCGCGAACGTATTCACCAGAAGCATTCTTCAAAACGGCACCGACAAGATTCGAAATCTTCAACTGGAATTTTTCTTTATTGTTCGTGCCATACGCTTCGACAAACTGATCCAGCTTTGCGTGAATCTTGATCTGATTTTTCAAATCGAGAGTGTCAGAATCAACGTCAATTTCTGCGGAAGCCAAAGAATCTCCGCAAATAGGAGTAAGCCCCACAAAGTCAGAAGCATCTGCCAGAGCGCCACTGATCTTTCCATCAACCGGAGTTTCAGAAGACACACTGAAGCAATAATCAAATGTCACCTTCACCTGTGTCTTCTTGTTCAGCTTCAAGGGAATAACCGTATCTCTTTCGCTTTCGGGGAATTCAACCGTAGCAAACAAGGTCGGGTCAATTACAGACGGGTTGAAGCGCACATAGCGGAAGTCTTCGGCCTTGAAGTCAAACTGTACATAAATAGCCTTGGCAATCAGCTGGCCAGCGAAACGGGCCTGCTGCGCAATGGTAATGGTCTTGCCAGAAATGAATGTACCCTGAAGATGCTTTTCGCCAGCAGTCCAGTTAATCTCTTCGGGAGTGTAAAACAAAAGGTTGCCGGCATAATCCTTATTGCTAACCAAATTTTCATCAGATGTGGTCCACGTTCTAGATTCCCTATCCCATTCACTATCATCGGAAGCCTGGATTACGCGAATATTACTATGGTTGGTGATTTCAAGTCCACCATCCAAAAAGACGCGAGTCAAACGACCGCTCTTCTGCATGCGAACATACAAGGGCTTGTCATTTTCCAGTCTGATACCCGCAACACGGATATTATACATATCGTCAATATCACCGGGGGGCACATCAATATAGGCGTTGGGAGTCGTGGAAGAAGCATGAATGACCGTATCAATTTTCAGATAATGATCAGCATCCATACCGTCAAAGAAAGAGTAATCAACAACAGGAACATCAAGATCCTCATCAATGGGGATAGCTCCATCACACCCAATAGTAGCCTTTGTATCACGAAGGCCCTGCGTTGCGCAATAATATTCGCCGTCACAATTATTGTTTACGAAAAAGCCTTTTTCTACACAATACATGCCTGCAAAGAATTCGTTATTTCGGCCATTAAAGGAAGCCTCAAAAGTACCCCCAAAATGAGAAGGTCCGATCAAGATGGAATCCAGTCCGGTTCCACCCTTAAAGGAGCCTCCAAAAACCAGGGGGCCGCCAATAGAATGCACATCATTTACCATGACGAAGTCGCCAGTGGCACTACCAACATAGCCAGAAGAATCCGTAATATGGATTTTTCCACCATCAAAGACAATACCATCGCCGGCATTTTTTCCGTTACCGACAATGCCATCACCTTCGTACAGACCGGTACCCCAAAGTTTATACTTCATGAGGTCATTCCATGCATTGGTCTGAGACGCAGAATCCCCGGCAATTTTTGTAAACTTAAAAGGGAGCACTTCCAGAGGGAGTCCCTCTGCAAAAGATGCGCTACAGCAACCCAGAACTAGCAAAACTAGCCAAATCTTTCTAAAATCATACAAAAACATAATAAACCTCCGCAAATTCAACCCTATACCCTATCCCATAAAATAATAAAATAAAATTTACAACGTTAACAAAACGAAACCTAAAAGCGGTTTCTTATGTCAAATAATCCATAGAAACGGCCTAATCTCTTGAAAAATGTCAAAATTGTTCTATATTTGAGGCTCCTAGGCCCTGCGCAATGACTATTTGCGGGCAACTCGCCAGGGCGAAAGCAGCAACGGACTTGCGGATTTTTATGTGCTCAGGTAGCCTAGGATTTTTTTTAAAAACTGCTGGAAAACGGCAGTTTTTTTATTTTTGAGAAAGAGGAACGAGGTATGAGGGCGGAGCCTGCGGCTCCTTTGTGCCAAATAATCGCGCCGAAGGCGCCTGGTTTTAACTCACCACTATTCACTCTTAACTATTCACTCTTAACTATTCACTCTTAACTATTCACTCTTAACTATTCACTGTTCACTCTCATGATTCTCTGGACCATCCGCCATACCAAGCCTTACAATCCCAAAGATGTCTGTTACGGCAGACTGGACTTTGACGTTTCCCCTACTTTCGAAGAAGAAAGCGAGGGCGCCCTGAAGGCCCTGGTGGCCGCTGGAGCCAAGCCCACCCGTTTGTTTTCGAGCCCGTTGCTCCGCTGCACCCGCCTAGCCGAAAAGGCCGCCAAGGTGACCGGCCTCGAAGTCGAGAAGCGTGACGAAATCATCGAGATCAACTTCGGTGACTGGGAAGGTCAGAAGATGGATCAGGTTCCTCGCGAACAAATGCTGGGATGGGCCAACGACCTCCGAGGTTACAGGTTCAACAACGGCGAATGTTTCTATGACATCGACAAGCGCGCCGGCCGCCTGCTAGACAGCCTCGACGACGATGGAGAATTTCTGTGGATCAGCCACGCAGGTGTAATCGCCGCATTGCAGCACTTCGCCTGCGGACTCCCCGACGACCAGTTCGTAGAAGGAGCATTCAGTTACGCCATGGTCACCCGCTTTGAATTCAAGCGTAACGCCGAAGGCCACTATCGAGGGACCTACACAAAGATTCATGACGGAATCCAGATGGTTCCGCTGAAAATCGGTTAAAGCAAAAGCTGGCAAACGCCAGCTTTTTTCCGTTTAAAAATCAAAGGTAAACAGAGCCTGGGCGCCGCCGTTGAAATTCGGCAACAGAGCCAGGTGCAGCGGGTTGTCAAAGTCGCTCAACAGGGCGTCCACCACCGCATCGCCAATAGAATACAGATACAGGAGCGCCGAAGCCCAGATATACTGGTTACGGTTCTTGCGGTAATAGGTCACACGCTCTACCACACGTTCGTAGTCTTCACTAGTCGTGCTTTCTCCAGCCTGCATATGCTTGCGGTCGAGGTAATATTCTACCATGTTCTGCGAAGTCCAGACGCTGACGCTTGCTCCCATCAGTCCCATATATAGTAAGCCGGCCTTGCCAAACTCCCCATTATACATTTGTCCAAAACCGGGGATAATGGCCCACAAGGCGGCAGACTTCATACTCCTCAATTCATTGCTTCGATAATTGTTCTTATACCAGATACCAAAGGCGTCGAACATACTATACAACTGCAGACCATAGAGCCAGGCCGTTTCAGCCTTGCGCAGGTCTTCCTGTTCCATTTTCTTGTCGCTGTAGGCTCTCAGACGATTGATGTTGTCCGTACGTCTTTTTTGATAATATTCAAGGCTGTCCCTAGACTGCAAACCCATGATCTTTCGGGTATAGAAGGAGACGGAATCTCTAAAAGGTTCCGCCTGTTCCAGGACTCGTCGATACTGGAAGTCCTTATTGTAGACAACTTCGTAAAAAAGAGCAAGTTCGATTGCGGTAATGAATCCTCCACGAACGTAATGTTCCGTGTAATAATGACCACCACCCGGCAGGATACTTAAGAGCATGGTCAAGGGAAGAGAATTCCGCTCGGTAGGAATATCCCATTCATTTACCTTGAGGGTATCGATGGCCCTAATTCCGGTAACGCCCTTTTGCATGGGATTGACACTGTCTTGAGGAGATTCAGCGGCAAAGACCCCGGCCACCAACAGCAGCAGGGCCAGGACTCCGGCCCGCAGGGAGCGACTCCGGATAGGCTTGAACCAACTCATTAACATTGAGCGCAAATATATAAAAGTCTATACAAGGTTTTATTTACGCCAACGCCTATGAACGTCAAAGTCGCGCAAAACGTTATTTTGTATTTTTTTGGGGGAATGTCGTAATTGACATTTTATGACACAACCGTTTTGTATATTTGAACACGTAAAAGGAACAACAAAGTGAACAACGCAAACGAAATGAATCTCGAGCAGTTGGCAATCGCCGTCAAGGAAGCTCTGCAAGCAAAAGGCCAGATGATGGCCACCGCAGAATCCTGCACCGGCGGGCTTATCGCAAGCACCCTGGTCGACATTCCGGGCAGTTCCGCAGTCCTGGCAGGAGGCATTGTCGCCTACCAGAACGAAGTCAAGGAAAACCTCCTGGACGTTCCCGCAGAAATCCTCAACACCGTTGGTGCCGTTTCTGCAGAAACCGTCAAGGCCATGGCTGAAGGAGCCCGCAGGAAGTTTGGTTGCGAATGGGCGGTTTCCACATCGGGAATCGCAGGCCCGGGCGGCGCTGAACCAGGCAAACCTGTTGGTACAGTGTGGATTGGTGTCGCCAATAGTTTGCAAAATGAAGCTTTTTGCGAAATTTTTTCGGGAAACCGCAATCAAGTCCGCGAAAAAAGCGTGTATAGAACATTGCAGGTACTTCTAGAAAAAATAGTTCAAAAAAGCACTTGCACAAGTGAACACTAGTTGTTATATTTTTTAACGAAAAAACAAAACGGAGTCAATTATGGCTAAGAAGACGAACACAAACGGTATCAACACTCTCGGCAACCTTTCCGCAGATAAGGCAAAGGCAGTAGAAGCTGCCATCGCACAGATTGAAAAGAATTATGGAAAGGGTTCTATCATGGCTCTGGGCGATCAGCCCAACGAAGATATCCCCGTTATCCCCACCGGCTGTATCCAGCTGGACATGGCTCTGGGCGTAGGCGGTTTCCCCCGTGGCCGTATCATCGAAATCTACGGACCTGAATCCTCTGGTAAGACTACCCTCACCCTCCACGCCATTGCTGAAGCTCAGAAGCTTGGCGGTGTGGCAGCCTTCATCGACGCAGAACATGCTTTCGACGCTGTTTATGCCCGCAAGCTGGGTGTCGATATCGAATCCCTCCTGGTTTCCCAGCCCGACACCGGTGAACAGGCTCTCGACATCGCAGAAACCCTGGTCCGTTCCGGCGCCATCGACATCATCGTTATCGACTCTGTGGCTGCCCTCGTGCCCCAGGCTGAAATCAACGGCGAAATGGGCGACAATCACGTGGGTCTGCAGGCCCGCCTCATGAGCCAGGCCCTGCGTAAGCTTACCGGCATTCTCTCCAAGTCTAACACCTGCATGCTGTTCATCAACCAGCTGCGTATGAAGATTGGCGTCATGTTCGGCAACCCCGAAACCACCACCGGCGGTAACGCCCTTAAGTTCTACGCCACCCAGCGTATCGACATCCGCCGCATCGCAGCCATCAAGGACGGCGAAGATGTCATCGGTAACCGTACCCGCGTGAAGGTTGTAAAGAACAAGGTTGCAGCACCCTTCACCCAGTGCGAATTCGACATTCTCTACGGTTGCGGCATTTCTCGTGAAGCCTCCATCCTGGATCTGGCTACCGAACTGGATATCATCCAGAAGAGCGGTTCCTGGTTCAGCTACAATAACGAACGTATTGGCCAGGGTCGCGAAAACACCCGCCTGTTCCTGAAGGACAACGCAGAACTCTGCAACGAGATCGAACAGAAGATCCGCGAAAGCATGAAGGATGTAGAACTCTTCAAGCTGAACGACGGTGACGCTCTGGCCGCAGACGACGAAACTCTGGAAATCACCGACGAAGCCTAATTCGTAGATTTTCAAAAATTTCTTCCTAAAGCAAAACTCCGACCGATCCTTTAGCCATTGGGATGGGCCGGAGTTTACTTTTTTAGAGGAAGCAACGTCCAATTTTTTTTGAATTTTAACTATCTTACGGTTTATGAATAAGCGCTTGTGGACTTTGGCAATATCGATGGCACTGACAGCAGCGTCAGCCCAGACATCCTGCCCACACTTTATTCTAGAAGCGCCCATGGTCGTAAACATCGAAGGCCATTTTATTAACGTAAAGAATTCCCGCGAAAGCATTGATGTGGAATGGCGTCACCACCCCGAAAGTCTAGACACGTTTTTTGTCAATGCATCTAACCGTCCGCAGTTCAATTTCATTACTGCAGGAAGTTACCGCTATATGGAATTTCCCGACGCCAAGATAAAGCGCCAGCTGGGCACCCACCATCTAAAAGAAACTATTGGCGACACTCCGCTAAAGTTAGACGATATGGAATTGCTGGCCAACGGGCAGTTCCTGTGCAAGAATCCCACAGAACAGAAGTCGAACGTTTTTTCTACCGCCCTGTCTATGACTTGGTGGAGTCTTACTGCAGACACGCTCCCCACTCCGCAGAGTGTAACCATGCGAGGAGCCCGCAAGGAAACCAGAACATTCACCATCCGTCAGTGGAGAAATTATTCGGGATCCACACTGCCCACTCTGGTCAAACTAGAAAGCGAACAGTACAACGGAGAAATCTGGATCCGTTCCGCCTATCCTATCCAGGCACTGCAATCCGACCCGCTCAAGAAGAACGTTGCCAAGAAGACCCAGCCTCAGCAGCCTGAGCTATTCCGCAAAATTCCAATGAAAGGGGAAAGAAAAATACCCCTGATACTCAAGCTGAATCAAGAACTGTTGCGCGAGTGATCCATCGTAGAAGGATTTCCTGATGCGGTTCCAGCCACCCACTTCCAAGGTCAGGTTCTGGAGTCCCTCATTCCATGAAAAATGAACGCCAGCCATAGACTTGACATAGCTCAAAGCCTCTTTTTCTACGGTATTGTGGCTGCGCAGGTAACCTGTTCTGTAGAAGTTATTTTCAAACAGCAATGCAAAATTTTCGTCCAGGGGAATACGCCCGAACGTTTCTACAACAATCAGGAAGTCACGACTGAACACAGGAATGTTACGCTTGTAATCGTAACTCTTGCCATCGAAATCCGTGCTTACATCCGAAAGAATGTAATGCAAGGTGAATCCTAAATCGGAACCACCACGGAATTCATAGTTCATCGTTAGACCGAAGTCAAACAACTGGGCATAGTCAAATTCAGCATCTTCGCCGCCCACGTTATCGAGAACGTAATCGGCGTTCCATGTTTCCGCAATCCTTCCACTGCCTGTCACATCAGAAGTCACCATTTCCAGGTTAGACTTGAAGTACAGGTAGCTTTCATAATTGAAATTCAGTTCAAAGGACGGATTGATCTTGAAAGGGCGCAGTCCAAGACCTGCGGAGTAACCTCCATAGAAGGGAGTCAATTCCAGCCCGCCATCCATGCGAAGGTAGCTGGGATTACGTCCCAGTCGTTCGCCGTAGGGCAACATGCCCAGAGGTTCCAGCCAAGTATAATGGAGCGTCCCGAACAGCTGAGGCAACCACTGCCCCAAAACAAAGGGAGTATTGCCACTCAAGCCATAAGCCAGGTTGGCACCATATCGAAAGGCTGTCTGAGAGCTCTCGTTATAGCCATCAGCATAGGCATCAACGGGGTTTGCAACCGCAAACAGAGCACACAGAGTGGCTACAGCGCCAAATTTCTTTCCAAAACCGTTCATTTCAGTGTAAAATTAAAAATATTTTCATCTTTTGCCTAATAAAGTTCTTATTTTGTGGTCAACAAAACGAAATGATAAAATCAGACGATTAAAAAGCTGACTTTATAGATAAAATTAGAGGAGAAATTATGAAGCTCTCTCATATTTGCCTGCTCGGTGTTAGCGCCCTGATGTTCTGGGCCTGCGCCAGCCGTTACTCTTCCCCCATTCTTATCGAACGTGGCGAAGGTCGCAAGGAATATGAACGTGAATACTTTGCCATTAAGGAAAGTATGGGTATCGACAAGCGCCTGAAGGACGTGTTCAAGCAGGGCTATATCGAAGAAGGCATGACCAACGACATGGTCAACCTCCTGTGGGGCCCTCCCGACCACGAAAAGGAAACTTCTTCCAGCAGCGTTTGGGAATACTACACCCGCGAAGGTAAGCTGATTACCCGCCTTATCTGGAAGCACCCCGACCAGGCCCGTCTGAAGGGTTACGAAGGCGAATGGATCCTGGACAAGATCGAAGGCGACCGTTATGGCGGCTCTCCGGCACCGGTTTCCAAGCATTCTAGCAACTACTAATCGGTATTTTTCAGCCTCAAGCCCACAACTTGAGGCTATTTTTTTATTCGGTCTACCACAGGCAGTCCTTTTTTACTAAATTTACCCGCGTTAAATTTTAAACCTCTCAAGGAGTTAATTATGCGTCAGTATATCATTGCTGGTAACTGGAAGATGAACAAGACCGTTAGCGAATCCGTTCAGCTCGCTAAGGACATCGTTGAAGCCGTCAAGGACGTGAAGAAGACCGAAGTGGTCATCGCTCCGACCTACCTCGCCGCTGCTAAGGTTGCAGACGTCGTTAAGGGCACCAACGTGAAGCTCGCTATCCAGGACATCCACTGGAAGGACCAGGGCGCATACACCGGTAAGGTTTCCATCGACATGGTTAAGGAAATCGGTGCAGAATACGTGATCATCGGTCACTCCGAACAGCGTCAGTACTTCGGCGAAACCGAAGAAACTGTTAACCTGAAGGTTAAGAAGACTCTCGAAGCCGGTCTGAAGCCCATCATCTGCATTGGCGAAACTCTCGACCAGCGTAACGGCGGCATCCTGAAGGAAGTTCTCGGTCTCCAGGTTAAGGGTGCTTTCAAGGACGTTTCCGCTGAAGACGCTGCTAAGTGCGTTCTCGCATACGAACCGGTTTGGGCAATCGGTACTGGCGTTACCGCTACCGACGAACAGGCTCAGGACACCCAGGCATACGTTCGTTCCGTCGTTGCCGAAGTCTACGGTGCTGAAGTTGCTGAAGGCATGCGCATCCAGTACGGTGGCTCTATGAAGGGCGCCAACGCTGCAGGCCTCCTGGCTCAGAAGGATATCGACGGCGGTCTCATTGGTGGTGCAGGCCTCAAGGCTAACACCTTCATGGAAATCATCGCTGCTGCAGAAGCTAAGTAATTAAAGCTTTTAGCACAACAATTTAAAACCAAGGTAAATAACTATTATGGCAACTCTCTTCTGGATTCTTATCGTCCTCCACGTGTTCCTCTGCTTGTTCCTCATGCTCCTCGTTCTGGTTCAGAACGACAAGATGGGCGGCCTCGCAGGTCTCGGCGGCATGACTTCTCAGTCTGCCTTCTCTACCGCAGGTGCTGCGACCTTCATCCAGAAGTTGACCCGTGCCATTGCAGTTATCTTCTTCATCGTCGTTTTCGCCCTCGGCCTCATCACTGCCAAGCAGGATCAGGCAGTCGAAGAATCCGCCATGCAGAAGGCAACTCGCGAAAACGCTGCTCAGCAGGCTCCGGCAATCCCGGCTCTCCCCGCTGACTTCGGTGCACCGGCAGCAGCTCCCGCAGCTGAAGTTCCGGCTCCCGCCGCAGAATAATTACCTGGTAAACAGCTTTTGCGCGTAAGCTTGCAGATTCGTCTGCGACGCTGCAGCGCAAGGTTCGCGGTCGTGGTGGAATTGGTAGACACGCTAGCTTGAGGTGCTAGTGGGAGCGATCCCATGACAGTTCAAGTCTGTCCGACCGCAGCAAGAAGTCCGTCCTTTGGGGGCGGATTTTTTTATTTTAGCCCTACGGTTATCGAGGGAGGACGATTCATGATCAAGTTTTTTTTCGCGACAGCTATCTTCATTTGCGGTTGCTCATTAGATTCGGAGCGTGAGTGCCTAGAAGACAGAGATTTCTGCCTAGACTACGATATCGACCGACAAAACAACTGCATCGACGAAGACGCCTACAAGACTTGCATCCAGAAATATTCAAAAAAAGCAATGACTAACGTTGAAGAATTCTGCAAGGACCAAAGCACCTACAAGTGCAGTAATTAGCCAGAACAACGAAGCCAATCCGCTGAACAAAAGAACTGACGGTTGCTAAATTTTACCCCGTTAAAAAGGAAATCCCGTCTAGATCCTTGATTCTATCGGACCTGTTGTCCTCCAGAATGACTGGTCGAGGATAACATTGGCCGGGATGACATTTGAAGATAAAGGTTTAACATGAACAACAATTTGGTTTCTCCTGTAGGCATTCTCGGCTTTGGCGTTGAAGGCCAGAGCACCTTGCGTTATCTGTTCCGTGAAGGCGTCAAGGACATTGTCGTGATGGACAAGAATCCGGTGAACTTGCCGGAAGTTCCTGCAGGCGTAAACGTGAAGGTTTGCAGCGGCGAAAGCTACATGGACGGCCTCAAGGATTGCGTGACCGTAGTGCGTTCTGCAGGCGTATACCCCATGAGTCAGGAACTGTTCAAGTTCCAGATGAACGGTGGCATGATGACTAGTCAGATTCAGCTGTTCCTGGAACAGACCAAGTCCAGCAAGGTGGTGGGCGTTACCGGCACCTTGGGCAAGGGCAGCACCGTCAGCATGATCAGTCACATTCTCGACAAGTGCGGCAAGGCAAACATCATCGGCGGTAACTTCGGCGTGCCGGCGCTGGACCTGCTGGAAGACGATTCCGCAGACCGAATCAGCATTCTGGAACTTTCCAGCTTCCAGCTGATGACGCTTTCGAAGTCGCCGGACGTAGGCGTGGTTCTGCGCGTGTCTACGGAACATCTAGACTGGCACAAGACTGTCGAGGAATACCGCGACGCCAAGGCAAATCTGGTTCGCTGGCAGAAGAATAGCGGCACTTGCGTCTACCTGAAGGATGCAGAACCTACCGCAAAGATCGCAAGCGAAAGCCCCGCCCGCAATAAGCTGGCTGTTAGCTTCGGCGACGGCGAAAACGGAAGCAATGACGGAAACGCCGTTATCGAAGGCTCTACGCTGACCATCGGCAGCGACAAGCTGTTCCTTAGCGACTGCAAGGTCCGCGGCATCTACCAGCTGGAAAACATGGCTGCAGCAACCCTCGCCTGCACCGCCCTGGGCATCAAGGTAGCCGACGCTTTCGAAGCCTTGAAGTCTTACGAAACCCTCCCCTTCCGCATGGAATTTAAAGGCGAAAAGAAGGGCATTGAATTCTACAACGATAGCTACGCCACCCGCCCCGACGCCACCATCGCAGCCACAGGCAGCATGAAGCGCCCCTTCGCTTTGATTCTGGGCGGTTCCGAAAAGAACGCAGACTTTACTGAACTCAGCAACATCCTGGTGAAGGAACGCCCCAACCTGAAGCGCGTGGCCCTCATAGGCGCCACTGCAGAACGCATGCTTGCAGACCTGAAGAAGGCTGGTGTAGACGCCGCCGGCATCAAGACCGCCATCTTCCCCACTCTTGAAGAAGCTTTCGCAGACAGCCTGAATATCGGTGAAGGCGGTACCGTTATCATGAGCCCCGCCTGCGCAAGCTTCGGTCTGTTCAAGAACTACAAGGTTCGCGGACAGGTTTTTGACAAGCTAGTTTCTGAAGTTTAATTTTTTTGAGAAAAAGCGGTTAAAACCCTTTACAAGATTAAACGAAATAACTAACTTTGAGCCGTTCCGTTAAAGGACCTCGCGGTCGTGGTGGAATTGGTAGACACGCTAGCTTGAGGTGCTAGTGGGAGCGATCCCATGACAGTTCAAGTCTGTCCGACCGCAGTAAATAACTCGCTTGAAAAAGCGGGTTATTTTTTTATAGTCAGACGTTTTCACGCCCGCTTTCACTCCCAAAAACTTCTTCATTTTTTTCAAAAAAATTTCCGTTCAAACATTTACAAAAACGCAATTTGTTATTATCTTTGAGCCGTTCCATTAAAAGGACCTCGCGGTCGTGGTGGAATTGGTAGACACGCTAGCTTGAGGTGCTAGTGGGAGCGATCCCATGACAGTTCAAGTCTGTCCGACCGCAGTAAATAACCCGCTTGAAAAAGCGGGTTATTTTTTTATTTAGCCGACACAGATTCCGCTTTTTTCAACACCGACGCTGATTCCACGTTTTTAGAACACCGACGCTGATTCCACGCACTCCTAAAACATCCCACGCCCCCAAAACATCCTGTACATATTCAAAACGTCCGGTTCCGTCCCGCGCCCCCAAACTTCCGCACACATCCCAAACGCGCGTTTTATAATCAGTCAAACATCAACAAAACGCGCACAAAACAGAAAAGCCTCCCGAGGAGATTCGGGAGGCTCATCCGTTTGATTTTTCCATCAATTATTTAACGGTATTCACCATCATTTTCTTGGCACCGTCCACCTGCTTCAGCAGGTATACGCCCTTGGCATAGCCGGCAGCGTTAAGAGCCTTGGCGGCACTCTTTCCAGCCAGGTTAACCAGGCCGACCTTGTTGCCCTGAACATCGAACACATCGTAGTTCATGCCAGAAGCTGCAACGAAGTTGATTTTCTTCATAGCGGTTGTTTCGCCAAGAGGATTGTCATCGTCGGCATTCTTGCCCTTCACCAGGTTGAAGTAATCAAGGTCAAACCAGTCTGCGGTTGCAGTAATGCGAATGATATTCACACCGGCCTTCAAGGCCACATTAGTGGAAATCTTGTTGTAATCATCGAAGTTCTGTTCGTCATCGCTAGAAGAAGTTGCTGCAGGAACTTCAACTTCGCCGGCTTCAGTACCATTGACAGACACACTGAAACTTGCACCGCCGTTAGAAGCTGCGGCAATGTACATGGTGTAATCGCCAGCTTCAGCAGCATTCACAGAGTATTCCAGCCATTCGCCCTTTCTGATGTAGCCAACGACAGTCTTCTTTTCGCTCTTCTTGTAGATGTCAACACCAGTGCCATCGCGATACTTGGAGCATTCAGCTTCCTTGCCTGCGTCGGTACAAGAGTGGTTATCCGCATCATCTTCATAGTAGGAATCATTGCCTGCGCCGTAGCCCGGATCATCGAAGTCTTCGGCCTGTACAATTCCAGGAACAGTCCAGGGAGTCTGGGTCTCATTATGAGCGGTCTGGGGTTCCGGTTCGCGCTTGGTTCCCTGGAATTCCCATTCAAGAATACCCATGGTAGAGTCCTTTGCACCCTTGAATACGAAGAACACCTGATCAACTTCTCCGGTAAGACCCTTCATTTCGCAATCATTATCGGCATAGTCATTCCAGCCGCTAGTCTTTGCCAAATCGCAGGAACCTGCCAAAGTACCGGTGACAGAACCAGTATGGATTTCAACCTTGTTGTCGTTACCCACGTTAGCAGCCTTGATGCGAAGATTCTGGGCACCCTTGCCGAAGTCCACGCCAGTCACGCGAATCCAGGATTCCTTGGTGGCAAGGGGAGTCAGCACATGCTTAACAGCCTGGCCCTTGGTCCAGTCGGTACGGCTACGGACATTGCGCTGCTTGGAACTGGTGAGAGCCTTGTAGGTGTTGTACGGATCGAACTTGCCTACCTGCTTAGGACCTTCCTTGGTGAACACAAGCTTGTTCATGGAGCCATCAGCCGCGTAGGTAATTTCATCGATACTTACACTACGATGGTTACCCGGTTCCGGATCGGCAACACCCAGGGAAGCAGGATGTTCCTTAGCGCGAACAAGGCGACGATCATGATAAACAGCATAAGTCTTGCCCTTGAATTCAGCAAAACCCTGGTGGTTGTTACCGCCATCGCAACTATGAGTTTCACAGTCGTTAATCTTCCACACGGCTTCGATAACGATACCCTTGTAGGAGTAAGGACCAAGGGGATTCTTGGACATACCGTAACCGATTTCCTGACCGCTATTGTTGAAGCTGATATAGTACCAGTCACCATGCTTATGGATGTAAGGAGCTTCAAAGGACTTTTCTGCCTGGACTCGAGTCAGAGAGTTCCTGTCCAAAGTCACCTTGCCGTTACTTTCGGTGAACTTGATAATATCGAAGTTATTACCGATGGGACGCTTCACAGAGCTGGTCGATCCACCACCAAAAATCACATAGCCGGTACCATCTTCTTCAATGAAGATACCCGGGTCAAAGCAGTGGTCGATGTCATCGCAGTTGCCGAGGAAGCTATTGGAGCCACCGGCAATTCGAGGTTTGCCATAAGCATCCATAATGGGGTCTGTATAGGGACCATCAATGCTAGGAGCGGTAATCATACCCACGCCACTTGCGCCGTCGGGATACACAATAAAGGGTCTGCCATTACGGACGGCAATGCCGGAAGCCCAGGTATTGCCGGGATAAGTACCAAATTCACGCTTTGACTGGAAAACCATGCCATGGTCGGTCCAGTTCACCATATCCTTGGAACTGAAAGCATACAGACCGATAATATTGTACTGGAACGGGTCAGTGCTGACGCACATATCGTCCGTATCGGTCAGAATGTAGAAGGTATCACCATCAGAAGCGGCAGAAGGGTCTGCCAGATAATGATAACTGGAAATAGGATTTTCCGCCATTGCGGATGCGGCCAGGCCAAAAACGGCGGCAGCCACAAACTTGCGAGAGAGAAGGGCCGCTGTCGCGAGCTTATTCATCTTCATAACTTACTCCATACACGAATATCCCACCCATTGGAATTATTCTTATAGCAAAATACTCTATAATAATGGAATATGGACATTCGAATCCACCTTGTCATGGACAAATTGACAACGGCAAAATATTTACAAGCGCTATAGGAAACGCGGCTTCGCCCATACTATGGGAAATCGGGAAAAAAAAGCTATCTTTACAAAAAAAGTTAAAGAATCGTAAGACATGAACCGTTTTGAACTCATAAAGACTTCCAAGAAGTCCAAGGCACGTCTGGGAGTGCTCCACACGGACCACGGCGACATCCATACGCCGATTTTTATGCCCGTGGGCACCGAAGCTACCGTAAAGTCGGTAACGCCCCAACAGCTGAAGGACCTGAAGGCCGAAATTATCCTGGCCAACACCTACCACCTCTACCTGCGTCCCACAACGCCGAAAATCGCCGCTGCCGGCGGCATTCACAAGTTCATGAGCTGGGATCGCCCGGTTTTGACCGACAGCGGTGGATTTCAGGTATGGAGTCTGAAGGATTTACGCAAGATTAAGCCCGAAGGGGTGGAATTCAGAAGCATTCTGGACGGTTCCAAGCACTTTTTCAGCCCGGAAACCGTCATGAAGGCCCAGCGCGAGATCGGCGCCGACATCATTATGGCCTTCGACGAGTGTACGCCCTACCCCAGCACCGAAAAAGAAGCTCAGCACAGTCTGAATTTCACGCTGAAATGGACCAAAGAGGCCATGGATTGGCTCAAGGCCAACCCGGAAATCCACGGTTACGAGCAGAAGTTCTTCGGAATTGTGCAGGGCGGCATGCATAAACACCTGCGTAAGCAGGCAATAGAGCGCATCGCGGAACTGGAACCCGACGGATTTGCCATGGGCGGCCTCTCTGTAGGCGAGCCCACCGAAACCATGTACGAAATCGCTGATTTCTGCACCGACTACCTGCCTAAGGACCATGCCCGCTACGTGATGGGCGTAGGAACCCCCTGGAACCTGCTGGAATTGATCGGCCGCGGCGTAGACATGTGCGACTGCGTCATGCCAACCCGTAACGCCCGTAACGGAATGCTGTTCACCAGCGAAGGCGTCTTGCGTTACAAGGCCGCCCGCCACGCCGAAGAATACGACAAGCCGGTGGACCCAAACTGCGACTGCTACTGCTGCCGCAACTTCAGCCGCGCCTACCTGCGCCACCTGCACCACGCCGGCGAATCTTTGGGCTTTACCCTGGCCAGCATCCACAACCTGCACTTCTATCTGCACCTGATGCAAGAGGCAAAGGACCACATCGCAGCCGACGACTTCGAAGAATGGAGCAAGGCCAAGATCGAGGTTCTGCAGCGAAATCTGGAATAACGATACTGACAAAACCTTTATAGGCATCGTATATTTTTTATATTTGCCCGCGAAAAATTTGAAAACAGGCATCAAACCCGAAGGTGATTATGCAGGACTCTTCCGCAATGGATAAAGCCGCTCAGGCAGAATTGGATCGCATCAACGCGCTCCCCACGGTGACTCTGAAAGACAAGATGGCTATTCCGCCCCAGCGTGGTGCAGAACTTCCCCATCGCGAATACCGCACAACCATGGACGAAAGCACCAAAACCATGTCTCTGGCACAGGCTCGTCTCGAAGCTAGCCGTTGCATGGACTGTAAGAAGCCGTTCTGCACCGCAGCCTGCCCCATCAGCATGCCCATCCCCCAGTACCTGAAGTTGCTGGCCGGTGGTAACATCGAAGGCGCTGTGGAAATGATCCGCGCCACTTCCCTGCTGCCCTCCATCTGCAGCCGCGTCTGCCCCCACGAAAAGCAGTGCCAGTCCAGCTGCGCCATGGGTCGTACCCTGAAGGATATGAACAAGGGTATCCATATGGGCGAAACCGAACGTTTCTGCATGGACTACGAACGCGAACACATGGGCGGCAAGAAGGTTCCTGCCATGGCCCCCTCCACTGGCAAGAAGGTTGCCGTTATCGGTTCCGGTCCTGCAGGTTTCTCTGCAGCAGTAGACCTCCGTACCCTGGGCCACGATGTCACCATTTTTGAAGCCTACGACTTGCTGGGTGGCGTGCTCCGTTACGGCATTCCTCAGTTCCGTCTGCCCAAGGACATCGTTGACTACGAATACAGCATTCTCCCCAAGATGGGCATCGAAATCAAGACCGGCGTTACCATCGGTAAGGATATCACCATCGAACAGCTGAAGAAGGACTTTGACGCCATCTTCATCGGTAACGGCGCTGCCCAGGCTCTCAAGACCGGCGTTCCCGGCGAAGACCTGAAGGGCGTCTACACCGCCGAAGAATACCTGAAGAAGGGCAACCGCGGCGTTGAAATTGAATCCGGCAAGCGCGTTATCGTCGTTGGTGGTGGCAACGTGGCTATGGACGCAGCCCGCATGGCATTCCGTCTGGGCGCCGAAGACGTCCGCGTGGTCTACCGTCGTACTCTTAACGAAATGCCCGCCTGCAAGGCAGAACTCCGCGAAATCCTGAACGAAGGCGTGGTGGTTATGGAACTGCACAACCCCGCCGAATTTATCGCCGACGAAAACGGTCACGTCAAGCAGGCTAAGTTGGACCTGTTCCAGCTGGGCGAACCTGATGAAGCTGGCCGTCCCCGTCCGGTGAAGATCGAAGGCCAGAGCGAAACCATCGACTGCGATACCGTGGTCCTGGCAATCGGCAGCAGAGTTTCCAGCGAAATCAAGGACACCACTCCGGGTCTCGACACCAATCGCAACGGTACCTACATCGTCCGCGCCGAAGATTCTTGCGAAACTTCTGTTGACGGAGTATTCGTCGGTGGCGACGCCAAGCACGGACCTCTCACCGTGGTGATGGCCATGAAGACTGGCCGTGACGCTGCAGTCCAGATCCATAAGGCTCTCGTCGGTTAATCAAAAGGTTTGCGGGACCTACCCGCAGTTCCCCAAAAAATTTTAGAGGTTCCGCACAAAGGCGGAGCCTCTTTTTTATGCCCAGTCCAATCCTAGGCCGCCAAGAAAAAAGCGTACCGCACCCCATACTGTGCAGAACGCTTTCCCGGGACCGGATTCACATACCCTACGCGTCGTCCGATCCCTAGGCTACTTGTCGCAGCGTAAATTTTACGGCATCGCGATTTTACTGTTTGACGATTTTGCGTTGGAACGTCTTACCGTCGGCCACCAGGCGTACCAGGTATATGCCAGGCTGCAGATGACTCAGGTCATAGCTGACCCCGCCGGGCATTCCGTTCAGGCGCACCTTACGGCCATCCATACGGACCACATCCAGTCGGCGGATTTCGCTAGCGAACACATCCAGACGGCATTCCGAGACGTTATACATCAAGGGGTTTCCGTTGGCGGCAACCGTGGCAGAGAATCCAGTTTCTTCACCTTCGGAAGGTTCATCCTTAGAAGGTTCGTCCTTGGAGCCGGAAGAGGCGGGACCGTCTTCGGCAGGTTCGCTGGAGGAAGCCGGATCGTCGCTGCTGGAGGAGCCCGGCTCATCGGCGGAGGCATCAATCTTAACAGAGATCAGGAAGAGGTTAGCGGAATCGCCCTTGGTAATGGAATGCTTACCGGCAGCCAGCTTGACTTTTACAACGCCTGCGGTGGCAGTATACTTTTCACCATCGATCTTGATCCCCTTAGCGAAATCACCGTTGAAAACCAGAGTCACTTCAGCAGACTTGGCCAGCACGAATTCAACAGATGTAGCCGTTTCAATCTTGAGGCAGCGGGTCAATTCGGCACCGTTGTAAGACACGGTTCCCTTGCTGGTAGAAAGGTTTCCGAGGAATTCGAAGTAGTCGCTGCTGGCTCCTTCTTCGGTAAAGTTATGCACCAGGTCTGCAGAAATAGACTTCAAGTCGGAACTTTCATCAACGGGATCGTCTGCAGGCGCTTCGACGGTGGCAGAGGAACTGTTAGGAACAACGCCGCCAGAGACACTGCTGGAACTGGCCACAGTCGCACTGGAGGAAGGTTCAACAGAAGCACTGGAAGAGGGGCTGGATGCGGTTCCCGAAGAGGAGTTGGGAACGATCGGAGTCACGACAACCGCGCCATCACCCTGGATAGACTTGACGCTACCGGTATAGGCCACCAGCTTATTTTTCAGAGCCTGGTTCACAGCATAGAGGGCATCGTCTTCGGCGGTAAAGGTCCACTTGAAATCACCGCCATTGATACGGCCTGCATAGGCCATCACATTAGCCTTGGCGTCATCCGGTTCATCGGCAGTATACTTGTACATGACCGAGGTATTCACGTCGAAGTTGTTGTACTTGTTGCCACCAGACTTAGAAACAACAGTGGCAGGAACCTGTTCGTCGCGCTTGCTCACCACGTAGGCGTCGAAGTCGGTCTTGGTATTGATGGAGCCAACGGCAGTTCCGTCAACGCCCTTCAGGCGGTAGGTGGTTGCGCCGTAAGCGATGAAGGTACCGCCTTCTGCAAACTTGTTATTGTAGGCCTTGATGGTTCCGCCCGCTTCCTTGCTGAAGGTAGCGTTAACGGTGGTGCTGGTGGTAGTACCGGCATAAAGGTCGGAACCCTGCATAGAAGTGAGCATGGGGAACTTGCAGTTACGGAAGTAGTTACCTTCCATGAACACAGAGGAACCCAAGGTAGAGCCCGCACCGTACTTGGCATTGCCATCGTAGTAGTTGTTGTAGACGTGAGCGCTGTAATAACGCACGCGAGGATGACGGCTATCGGAATGGTCGTACCAGTTATGGTGATAGGTAATGTAGTAGCCGTCGGTAGTTCCTTCGGAAAGGCCCAGCAAGTTGGACTTGCCGTTATCCCAGAAGTGGTTGTAGCTGAAGGTGACGTAAGTAGACTTCTTGCAGTCCAGGGCTCCATCGCCCTTCACCTGGTCCGCATCGGAACCGGCATCGCCGTAGAACATATCGTTGTTGTGGATCCAGATGTACTGGTCGTTCTGCTGAAGACCGATGTTGTCGCCTTCGGAACTGTTCACGTTCATGACGCCCATATTGCGGACTTCTACGTTCTGGGCGTTCTTGATGCGGATACCCCAACCGTTTGCGGTAGCATCTTCGCCAATACCTTCAATGGTCACATAGGAATCTTCGGAAGAGCCCAAATCAATGAGCATGTCGCCTGCCACCAGGGAATCGGAGTCCGTCACGTTACCGATAAAGCGGAAGTCGAAAGGACGAGTTTCGTAACCCTTCTTCATGCAGTTCAGAATGCCCTGGAAGCTCTTGCAAGTGGTCTTCGTGCCCTTGGAATTGGTCACCACGTCGGCGGTCACCTTGTTCTTGGAATTTTCGGAAACATACACCACCACGGCACCGCTCTTGAGAGTACCGTCGGTATTGTAGGCCCCAGGAACGCGGCCATTGCTAAAGGCAAAACCGGTGCGGTCATGAGCCTTCACAGAAACCGTCTTGGATTCGGCAGCCCCTTCGGCACCATTCACCACGGGAGCAATCTTCAAGGTGTGTGAGCCTGCCTTCAGGCCGACCACGTCAGCACGCATATAGGAACCGTAGCTACGAATCAGCGGATCATCGATCTTGGTTCCGTCCACATAGACATTGTAGCTGGAGGCACCGGAAACAGGCTGCCATTCCGCATAGGCGGATTCCAGCCAACCGGCAGCGGTATTGACAGTCAGCGCCGAGGCGGAAGCGGCAAGGCCCAGCACTGCGGCAGAGAGAGAAAGAAATTTGCAATCCATAAACATCCCTTTTTTAAACCTTGAGAACGGGCACCATCCCGTTGTTCTCATTTTCTTTCTCAAATATAATGTTTATTTTTTAGAAAAGCAATATAAAAATTCTGATTTTTAAACAAAAATAAAGATTTTCAATATAAGAATGTTCTCAAAATCATTCAAAAGCATCATATTTTGCACCTTTCTACCCAGCCCTTTCTTTTTCAAGGTCTGCATAAATCTATTTTTGCATCAATCATATTTGAACCAAGGAGTTCCCATGGAACCGCTGCTGCACCAGTCCCTCGCCCACATGTTCTTCGCTACCTGCGACAGAGAGGATTTCCCCGGCTGGTACCACAGAAAACACGAACAGTGGATTTATTTCTCTAGGCAGCAACTCGCCAGAGATACCCGCTCCTTGGCCCTTGCGTTCAAGAACCGCGGAATCAAGGAACACCAGAGTATCGGCATCGTAGCCAACAGCTGCCCTGAATGGATCATGACGGACATCGCATCCCAGCTGAATCACGCCCAGGTGGTCCCCCTGTTTCCCAACATTTCCTCGGACAATTTCAACTTCCAGTGTGATGACTCCGACGTCCAGATTCTGCTGCTGAACAACGTAAACGAACTGGACCAGGCCATCAAGGACGTCCTTCCCCGCTTTAGCGTGGTCATCTGCATCGATCCGGCATCCGACTGCCCCGACAACGGCGTCTACTGGCACGACCTGATCCGCGAAGGCCAGGAACTGGCCAAGAAGCCCGAATCCTCCGCCTGGATCCAAAGTCAGCTGGAATCCATCAACCCCGACGACCTGTTCAGCATCATCTACACCAGCGGTTCCACCGGACGTCCCAAGGGTGCCGAACTGAGCCACCGCAACATGCTGGCGCAGATTCAGACCATCAGGCGCGATGTTGTCGCCCTGAACCACAACGACGTAGGTCTCGTAGTGCTGCCCGTGGCCCATGTGCTGGAACGCATGACCACCTATTTCTTTATCCTGAACGCCACAAAGGTATTCTTCGCCGACACCCCCAAGAACACCGCCCTCCTGATGAAGGAAGTCAAGCCCACCGTCATGATGGTGGTCCCCCGCATTCTGGAACGCGTCTACGAAAGCATGACGGCCGCCGGCGAAAAGTGCCACGGTTTCAAGCGTTGGCTGATTAACCGCGCCGTAAAGATTGCAAAGATTGAGGACCCCACCAAGCGCCCCAGCATCGCCCGCCGCATTTACGACAAACTGGTCTACAAGAAAATGCGCGAAGCCATCGGCGGCAAGTTCCGCCTGATCGTCTGCGGTGGCGGCGCCCTGAACAAGTCCATCTGCCGATTCCTGCTGAACGTTGGCATCAACATCTGCGAAGGTTACGGCCTTACCGAATGCGCCCCCGTGCTCACGGTGAACACGCCCAAGTGCATCCGCCCCGGTAGCGTGGGCATCCCCCTTGCCTATCTGGACGTAAAGATCGGCGAGAACAGCGAAGTCCTGGCCAAGGGCGACAGCGTTTTCAAGGGCTACCACAACATGCCCGAAGTAAACAAGGAAATCTTTACCGAAGACGGTTACCTCAAGACAGGAGACCAGGGATCCTTCGACGAAGACGGCTACCTGTTCTTGATCGGTCGCATCAAGGAACTGCTGAAGACCAGCACCGGCAAGTATGTAAGCCCCAACCCCATCGAGCTTGAAATCAGCCGCCACCCGCTGGTGGAACAGGCCCTTGTCATCGCCAACGACCGTAAGTTCGCTTCTGTGCTTATCTTCCTGAACCCCATCAACGCACGCCGCTTCCTGAACCGCACCAAGGACGAATTCGATATCAACCGCGCTCTGGAATCCAAGCACATCAACGAGGCTCTGGAACGTCACATCACCCGCATCAACAAGAAGCTGAACCATTGGGAACAAATCCGCAAGTGGACCCTCATTGGAGACAGCCTCACCGTTGAATCAGGCTTGCTGACTCCCACCCTCAAGATCCGTCGCAAAGCCGCCGAAGAAATGTACAGCGAACAAATCGAAGAAATGTACAAGTAGCGGAGAGCGATGAGCAGCGAGCTGTGTGCTGCGAGCGGAAAGACTCGAGGCGCGAGGCTTGAGGTATCATCCTGAGCGAAGGCATGTAAGGCCGTAGTCGATATAGAATTATTAGCAATTTATTGCCTTACAATTCTTAGGTTCGAAGGAGCAGGATCTAGATACTAGATATGAGATATTGGACGTTTGACGTGGGACTTCTAACTGGATTAGTGAACAATGAATAGTGAACAGTGAAAGGCGCCTTGTATAGCCTTGAGTTTTCAGCTTTGAGACATGAGTTTTTTAATCGCGCCGAAGGCGCCTTGCGTCACCCTGAGGGCGCTCAGGGTCTCGTACATTTATGGGATTCTGGAACAAGTTCAGAATGACAATCCACCCAGCACACCTCTTTCATATCTCATATCTCATAACTCATATCTCATAACTCATATCTCATAACTAAAAAAGCCAGGTTTTCACCTGGCCTTTTTTGCAAGGTCGACCTCATACCTCAAAGGAAGGCGAAGCCGACCGACCTCTTTGCCTATTAGAAATGGATCACGCGAACCTTGATGACCTTGGGCAGCTGAGCCAGCTTGTCCTTGATGGAATCATCAATGGAGCTTTCGATGTCGATCAGGTTGTAACCGATCTTGCCGTTGCTCTTGTTGGAGAAGGAGGCAATGTTGATGCCTTCTGCACCCACAACCTTGGTGATTTCAGCGATCATGTTGGGAACGTCTTCGTTAATCACCACAACGCGGGTCTTGATGCCCATGTGGGGCTTGTCCATGAGAGCCGGGAAGTTAACGGAGTTACGGACGCAACCGAATTCGATGTAGTCCTTCAGTTCTTCAACAGCCATGACTGCGCAGTTTTCTTCAGCTTCTTCGGTAGAAGCGCCCAGGTGCGGGAAGCACTGGATCTTGTCGTGCTGAATCTGCTTTGCATCCGGGAAGTCGCTGAGGTAACCCTGGAGAGTACCGTTGTCCAGCATTTCGTAGATGGGGTCCATTTCAACCAGACCGTTACGGGCGAAGTTCAGGATATGAGTACCCTTGAAGTTAGCCAGGTTCTTGCGGTTCAGGAGGTTTTCGGTAACGCCCTTGATGAACGGAACGTGAACGGTGAGGAAGTCAGAATTTGCGATCACGGTGTCGAGATCGGCAATTTCAACCTTGTTGGAAAGTTCGTGCATGTTCAGTGCGTTGGGATACGGTTCGTATGCGATCACGCGCATGTTCTTCCAACGAGCATAGTTAGCAACGAGAACGCCGATCTTGCCGAGGCCGATAACACCGAGGGTCTTGCCAGCCAGTTCAGAACCAGCGAACTTCTTCTTGCCGCTTTCAACAGTCTTGGCCATATCCGGATCATTGATGTCCAGAGCCTTGACCCAGTTTGCAGCCTGTGCAACATTACGAACAGCCATACCGAGAACGGTCATCACGAGTTCAGCAACAGCGTTTGCATTTGCACCCGGAGTATTGAACACGCAGACACCCTTAGCGGAAGCCTTGTCGATAGTGATGTTGTTAACACCAGCACCGGCACGAGCCACAGCCAGGAGGCCGTCAAACTGATCAGTATCAACCTGAGCAGAACGGACAAGAATTGCGTCCGGATTTTCGACGGTATCAGAAACCTGATAGTAAGCTCCAAACAGGCTGAGGCCCTTCTTGGAGATGTTGTTCATAGTCTTAATAGTTGCCATGATTTATTCCTTGTAGTTTATGTTAAAAATTCTTAGTGGCTAGTGGTTAGTGGTTAGTGGTTAGTGGTTAGTTTTATAATCGCGGCGTAGCCGCCTTACTTTTACTGTCTACTAACCACTGTCTACTAATCACTTCGCTTCCGGCGCATCCACCCAGCGGCCACGTTCCTTGATGAGAGCTACCAATTCTTCGATGGCATCTTCTTCGGGAATGTTCTTCTTGACTGCGGTCTTTCCTTCGAACAGGGTAATGCGGCCGGGACCACCACCCACGTAACCGAAGTCAGCGTCTGCCATTTCACCCGGGCCATTCACGATACAGCCCATAATGCCGATAGACAGATCCTTCAGATGACCAAAGCGGGCCTTGATCTTACCCATCACTTCCTGGATGTTGTACAAAGTACGGCCACAGCTGGGGCAGCTAATGAAGTTGGTCTTGCTGCGACGGCAGTAGGCAGCCTGCAAAATATCGAAAGCCAGTTCCACAGATTCCTTGGGGCTCTTGAAACCTTCGATAACAACAGCGTCACCGATACCGTCAGTGACCAGGCTACCGATGTCGGCAGAAGCACGGAGCATATCCTTCTCGGAGCTACCGATGTTGGCATAGAGCAAGATGGGATCCTTGCGGCCAGCGGCTTCCATTGCAGAAACCAGGGCGCGAACACCAGAAACCATGTTATCGCCAGTATAGCAGAACACGGAACCTTCCGGAACAGAAATAGGATTGGCGGCAAAGCCAGCAATATCCATGGGATCGTCAAAAGCCACAACAGGCTTGTCGGCCAGGCTGGCCACGGCAAATTCAGGACCGCGACCTTCAGAAGTCAGGCTGGCAGCATCGGAACGAACACCGACCTTGACCGGCTGAGCGCCACCGATTTCCACACCGTTAAGAACAACGGGCTTGGTTTCGCGACGAGCGTAGTGGTACGGATCCTTTTCGAGAATAGGCACATCGTAGCTTACCGGAACTGCGGGCAAGGCGCAAGCCTTGATCAGTTCCTGGGCAACGGGGACTTCGGCCACAGGATCTTCGGTCAGGGAGACGCGGATGGTATCGGCAAGACCGTCCATCAAGAGGGCACCAATACCTGCGGCAGACTTCATGCGGCCATCGGCACCGGCGCCAGCTTCGGTAACGCCCACATGGAAGGGGTACGGCTTGTAGTTTTCCTGCTTGATACGGGCAGCCAGCATACGGTAGGCAGAAATAGCCACGCGAGGATTGCTGGACTTCAGGCTCAGGACCACCTGGTCAAAATGTTCGGCTTCGCAAACAGCCAGGTATTCCATGACGGATTCCACCATGCCTTCCACGGTGTCGCCATAGCGGTAAATCATACGGGCAGAAAGGGAACCGTGGTTCACGCCAATGCGGATCACGCGGCCCAGACGCTTTGCTTCCTGGACGAAGGGAGTGAACTGTTCAGCCACCTTCTCCTTGCCTTCTTCGAACATGGCGTCAGTCTGATTTTCCAAAGTCAGGATGCCGGTATCAACGAAATTACCCGGATTGATACGGACCTTTTCAACCCACTTGAGAGCTTCGAAAGCAGCCTTGGGCTGGAAGTGGATGTCGGCAGAAACCGGCACCTTGCAACCAGCAGCACGAATGCGCTTCATGACTTCTTCCAGACCCTGGGCATCGGCCAGAGTGGGAGCGGTAATACGAACCAGGCCACAGCCAACCTTGGCAAGATCCAAGGTTTCCTGGACGGTCTTTTCAACGTCCTTGGGCTTGGTGGTAGTCATGGACTGAACTAAAATGGGGGCACCGCCCCCAATCAATGCATCACCAACACGAACCTGTACAGTTTCTCTACGGACTGCGTTAAAGCGGTCAGCAACATACGGAAATTCAGAAAACTTTGTCATATATAAGCAATTTAGGAAAAGTCGAGCGTCGCGGCAAAAGCGTTTTCGCTTTTGACATAACCGAGAAGCACTAAATGCGCTTGTTAAAGCGCCATTTAGGAAAATCCGCAATTATCGGCACATTCCAAATTACTTATGTAGAAGATTTGTAGTACTCTTCCAGCTTTTCACGACAGTTATAGAAGCACTTCCACAGCGACGGATCGAACTGGGAACCCATGCCCTTGGCGATAATATCAAAGGCATCCTCGAAAGAGAATTTTTCCTTATAGCAACGCTTACTGACCAGGGCGTCGTATACATCGGCCACAGCCATCACACGGGCTTCAAACGGGATATTCTCGCCACTCAGGCCCCTGGGGTAGCCCCTTCCGTCATAACGTTCGTGATGGAAACAGGCCACGTTCCTGGCGATGTTCACGAAAGCAGGAACCTCGATCTGTGAAAGGAGATTCTCGACAATGGCAGCACCCTTTTCAGGGTGAGTTTTCATCTCCTCGAATTCCTCGGGAGTGAACTTTCCAGGTTTTCTCAGAATCTCATCGTTAATGGCAATCTTGCCCAAGTCGTGCATAGGTGCGGCACTGACCAGAGCGTCGTAGAAGGTATCTTCATACTTGCGCTGTCGATCCTTACGCAGTTCATCAACAAGGATAGACACCACCTTGCTGGTACGCTTGATATGACCGCCCGTATTGCTATCACGGCTTTCAACCATGTTGGCCATGCCCACAATCATCTGTTCCTGGATAGACTTCAACTGGTTGGCGTTACTCTTCACCACAGTCTTCAATCGGGTATTGCTGTCGCCAAGCATCTGCACATAGTTGTGCAAATCCGTATCGTCCACAATCTTGAACAGGTTCACATAACGATCACGGAACACGTTGACCTTGCGAACATAACAGCGATAATGACGAACGCTAGACAGGTATTCCTTGGTATCCAGATAATCCCCGTCCCGCACTTCCCTCACCCACAATCTCAGGAAATCGATGGCAGCAGAACCCGAAGGCAGCAAGTGGTCTACGCGGCAATTTTTTAAGGCAGGAATGATCTCGTAGGCAATCTCGTTGCATCCCAAAAAACGGTATGACGAAGACACCAGAATATACCCATCCGTATTGTTTTTTTCAAGAACAGATAGAACGCTATGCCCGATGTCATAACTCTTTACACGGAAGCAAATGTATATCAGCGCCAGCTGGTCAAACACATAGACCGCAGGCATGATCAAGGTATCGATTTCCCAAAGGCGCGAAGAGAAGAACGCCAAAATCGTAGCAATATCGATAAGGGACATGGCCACAAGGCACTTAAAGGAAACGTTCTTCTTCTTGGCAAAGGCATAGATAAGAATGCTTACGTTGGCGATCAGGAACCCAAAAATCATCAGGTTGAACAAATCATGGCCAAAGCCATAAGTCGCCACATAGTTACCCACCCCTTCGAATGTCTGGACATACTCAATGGAGGTGTAATAAATATCGCTGAAACCTACCGTACACGACAGGCCGAATATTAACATCGTATAGGCATTCAGGATCGTGCGCACGAACTTGTGGATTTTAACCCGGCAGACATCGGCGACGGCATAGAACATGAACAGGGGCAGAAATACGGAACCCGCATAGTTGAACTTGTTGGCCACAATGGCTTCATCCACGTTGGTAGACAAGCCAAGCATCAAGTGCCCCATGCAGGACACCAATACCAAAAAGCTAATGAACGAATAATTGCCACTAAACTTTGGATTCAGATGCCAAATCGCCACCACATTCAAGGCGGCAATAATACACAAAACCAACAAACACGTAATAATCATACACAAAAACCCTACAATTGGCCAGGCGGTCTCTCTTAAAGATAATCAACTTTAGAACTAATCGCAAACAAAGACCCCCAAAGGGGCCCCAAACGCATACAAAAAACTTGCAATATGTGATTTAGCAAACAATTACCGCTAACCAAAAAAAAGCCCGACTGCTTTCGCAGCCAGGCTTTTTAAAGTTCTAGGAACTCTGTCGAAGTACTTCGATTAGGCTTCGGTTGCGGTCGCTTCTGCAGCAGCGCTAGCGGGTGCTTCAGGAGCGGCTTCGGCTGCGGGAGCAGCTTCAGCGGCCGGGGCTTCAGCCTTCGGGGGGAGCAGAGCCTTCATGGAAAGCTTCACCTTACCCTTCGGGTCAACACCGAGGCAGAGAACTTCAACTTCGTCACCGACGTGAACGACGTCTTCAACCTTGTCGACGCGGTGGTCAGCAAGTTCGGAGATGTGCACGAGGCCATCGCGACCCGGGAGGATTTCGACGAATGCGCCGAACGGCTGGATCGTCTTAACCTTGCCCTTGTACTTGCGGCCCGGTTCCGGTTCTGCAGTGAGTTCTTCGATCATGCGGCGGCAAACTGCAGCAGCCTTACCAGTCGGAGCAGCGATGTCAACGTTACCGTTGTCGTCGATGTTGATGGTGCAGCCAGTCTGAGCCTGCATGCCCTTAATGACGGAGCCACCAGAGCCGATAACGTCACGGATCTTGTTGGTGGGCACCTTCATCTTGATCATGGTAGGAGCCTTTTCGGAAACCTTCGGACGAGGTGCGGCGAGGCCAAGTTCAGCCATGCGGCCGAGAATGTGGAGACGGCCCTGCTTGGCCTGTTCCAATGCCTGACGCATCAGTTCCGGAGTGATACCACGGATCTTGATATCCATCTGGAAGGCGGTGATACCTTCTGCGGTACCAGTCACCTTGAAGTCCATATCGCCGAGGTGGTCTTCAGTGCCGGTAATGTCGGACAAGATTTCGATCTTGCCGCCTTCCTTCACGGAACCCTTTTCGGAGATGAGGCCCATTGCGATACCAGCAACCGGAGCCTTGATAGGAACGCCAGCGTCCATCAAGGAGAGGCAGCCACCGCAAACGGAAGCCATGGAAGAAGAACCGTTGGATTCCTGAATTTCGGAAACCACGCGGATGGTGTACGGGAAGTCTTCGGGCAGCGGAAGAACTGCAGCCAGAGAACGTTCGGCGAGGTGGCCGTGACCGATTTCGCGGCGGCTGGTGCCGAGACGCTTGCATTCACCCACGCTGTACGGCGGGAAGTTGTAATGCAGCATGTAGCTCTTTGCGCCTTCACCCTGAAGGCTTTCATAACGTTGTTCGTCAGCCTTGGTGCCGAGAGTACATACAACGAAACCCTGAGTTTCACCGCGCTGGAAGATGGCAGAGCCATGAGCGCTGGGGAGAACGCCCATATCGATTTCGATGGGGCGGATTTCGGTAGTGGTACGGCCGTCCAAGCGGACGTGTTCGTTCAGGATCATTTCGCGCATTGCGGTGCGTTCCAGATCGCCGAAGATTGCCTTGGCATCAGCAAGGAGAGCTGCGTCCTGAGCGTCGCCTTCGCCAACAATAGCGAGGATACGCGGATCTTCAGTCATACGCTTGCAGAGGTCTGCCATAGCAGGATAGAAGTCGGTCTTGACCATGTTGGAATGAACGTCCTTCTGGAGTTCGTCATTCACAACTTCCTTAACGGTGGTGAGCAGCTTTTCGTGAGCTTCGCCAAGATCCTTCGGAGCGAGGATCATCTTCGGCATCTTACCGCACTGGTCAACAAGCTTCTGCTGAGCAATGCAAAGCTGCTTGATGACTTCGTGACCGGCGAGGATAGCGTTGATCATGGTGTCTTCGGACACTTCATAAGCGCCACCTTCCACCATGCAGACGGAGTCTTCGGTACCGGCGACCACCATGTCCAGATCGGCGCATGCAATCTGATCATAAGTGGGCATCACAACGTTCTGACCGTCAACGACGGCCACGCGAACTGCAGCAACCTGCTGTTCGAACGGGAGGTCAGAGAGACCAATGGAGAGAGAAGCAGCGCTCACGCCGAGAACGTCGGGAGCGAACTTCTTGTCGGCAGACATGACCTGCACGATGACCTGGACTTCACGAGTGAAGTTTTCCGGGAACATGGGGCGGATCGGTCGGTCGATAATACGAGCGGACAGGGTTTCTTCGTCAGACGGACGACCAGCTTCACGCTTGGAGTAGCCACCCGGGAGGCGACCAGCAGCGTAGGCCTTTTCGCGGTATTCAACCGTCAGGGGGAAGAAGTCACCTTCCTTTTCTTCGCCGTAGCAGACAGTGGACAGAACGAATGCGTCGCCCATCTTGGCAACAGCAGCGCCACGAGCCTGCTTGGCAATACGGCCGGTTTCGAAAGAGATGACACGACCATCGGGAAGTGTTACAGACACTTCCTTCGGGTCCAGCATCTTGCCGTACTTTTCTTTGTAAGCATCAATAGACATAGATTATCTCCAGTCCACAGAAATTAGCCGCGGAGACCCAATTCCTTGATAAGAGCACGCTGAGCGACAATGTCCTTTTCGCCGTAGTACTTGAGGAGAGTCTTGCGCTTTGCAACCATCATAGACAGACCGCGCAGAGAGTGGTGGTCCTTCTTGTGCTGCTTGGCGTGTTCGGTGAGGTTCTTGATCTTTTCAGTCAGGAGAGCGATCTGAACGCGGACGTTACCGGTGTCCTTTTCGTTTGCGCCAAACTTAGCGGTGATTTCTGCAGCCTTTTCTTTAGTAATAGTAGCCATTTTACTACCTGTTCCTTTTGGTTTGTTTGTTTTACTTATTTACACGTTTGCACCCGAGTATTCTACATGCACTCCCAGTGGAATTAACTGGTCGGGAATACCAAGGTGAAATGACGTTGAGGAATAATATAGGTAAAAAGAAGAGAGACGAAAGACGGGAAACGAGAGAAAAGAGGGAAAAAAGGGGCCAAAAGGGGTGTTTGCGACTGATTTTAAAAACTCGTAATTCATATTTCGTAATTCATAATTAAGACAACTGTTTTTTCTATCATTGTTGGCGAAGGGTTTAGATAAATTTTGAAGAAGGTTTTACTGGTCATTTTTGCGATTGTATTCTTGTGCGGGGGCGTACTCCCTGCGGTGGAAGATTATCTTGACGAAATCGCAAACAGTAAGGACGTTCTCACCTTCTTCAACAAGAAAGATTCCCCTGAAAAGCTGAAGAAGTTCATCGTTTCGGTGAACCGAAATTTGAGCGTTGCCGACGTAGATCGTTTTGCCGGATACATCCTGACCTACTCAAAACAGTATGATATGGATTACAAGTTGGTGGCAGCCATTATCGCTCAGGAAAGCAGGTTCAAGGTCAACGCCAAAAGTCGCGTCGGGGCTTTGGGTCTTATGCAGATCATGCCAACCACCGGGAAAAATGTCGCTCAAAAGTTGAAGCTTTCCAAGTACAGTTTGTTGAACCCGAAAGACAATATCCAGATTGGCGTAAAGTTCCTGTCGATGCTCCGCAGCGAGTACAAGGGCGATATAAACCTGATGTTGGCCCACTACAATGGCGGATACAGGCAGGCGGAACTGTACAAGGCATTCAGGTATTTTGAATTTTTACGCCTGATAACCATGCAGTACGAGACCTTTAATTACGTGAAAAAAGTAAAGACCAACTACCGAAAAATCTCCCGCGACGAGGTATGAGGAGGTCGCCTACGGCTCCTTTCAGCGATGAGCTATGAGCCTTGAGCAATGAGCTAGATAATCGCGCCAAAGGGACCTGACGTCACCCTGAGGAATCTCAGGATCTTGTGCGTTCACGGGATTCTGAAACAAGTTCAGAATGACAGTTTGCGGATATTCAGAGGGACAGTCCCCACTGTTCACTACCCCCCCCTCTAGGTTGCGAAGCAACCGACCTGAAACCTCTAGTGTAGCGAACCTCATTTTCAATTGCTATCTTTGGCCGCAAATGTTCGAGTCCTTGAATTTTCACTTTTCCTTCTACGACTACCTGCTGGTAGCCATGGTGACTGCGCTTGGAACCTTGAGTGCTTACCTGAAGGACCCGCAGCTGAAGGCGGTTACGGCCACCATTCCCATCCCCTTCGGTTTCGCCTACATCGCCGTGGGCCTCCCCATCGGGGCCGCAAACGCCATTTCCGGATTCATGTGCATGCTGTATGCGAACATCGTCCGCATCCTCCATTACAAGGCTAAAGTGCCTATCGTGCTGTCCATCATTATAGGCCTAGCCTGTTTTGTGGCCATGGGCACCTTCCTTATGCCCCGCATCCCCGACAACGAAGCCTTTTTCGTAGGGGTCTGCGCCTTCGACTTTATCGTTGGCCTCATCATGTTCCAGAAGCAAAAATACAAGGCCGGTGTCCGCTACAAGACACCCCTGCCCATCTACATCAAGGCCCCCGCCATTGCCGGCGTGGTCAGTGGCCTCATGTTCATCAAGCGACTCATGGGCGGATTCTGCACCAGCTTCCCCATGATGAACTCCATCGTCAGCTACGAAAGCCGTTTTTCATTGGGTGACCAGTGCCGTCAGCTGCCCCTGTTCCTGATTGCAGGCCCCTTTATGTTCCTGGAGATGCACTTTATCGAGACCCGCCTGGGCCTAAACCATTGGCTGGTACTGCTTAGCGGCTACATTATCTTCAGCGTGATTTACGTTCCCCTGAACAATGAACTGAAACGAAGGAACGCCTGTAACTATAACAACCCCCAGGAATAGTTCCCCATAGGCATATTCCAAGCTGTTGTGATTAAATAAACGTTTTTAACAACAAGGGCGCCCCAAAGGCGTCCTTTTTCGCTATTTGGAAATATTTTATATAATGGTAATTTGGCACTTCATACAATTTAGGGTGCCGCTGGTGAAATCTGGAGAATATATGTTTGGAAAAATCAAGGCGATTGGCATTATGGCAGCCATTGTTGCCACCGGTGTAACACAGTCCAACGCTGAAGCTTACGACTGGGGTAACGTCCGTTTCGATGGTGGCGGATTCATGAGCGCCATCCTCCCCAGCCCCTATCAGAAAGATTTGATTTACGCCCGTACCGACGTGGGCGGCATCTACCGCTGGGATGCAACCAAGTCCTACTGGATTCCTCTTATGGACCAGTTCAGCGAAGAAGACAAGGGTCTTTACGGCACCGAATCTTTCGCCCTGGACCCCACCGATCCCAAGCGCATTTACGTTTTGGCAGGTACCGGCTATTTTAGCTGGGGACGCACTGCAGTACTCCGCTCCGAAGACTACGGTACCACCTGGGACACCACTTATGTAGGCAACAAGGAAGGCGAAGGTATTCTCGCCCACGGTAACGGCATGGGCCGCCAAACTGGCGAAAAGCTGGCCGTAGACCCCAACATGCCCAACATTATTCTTTGCGGTAGCCGTACTGCAGGCGTTTACAAAAGTGAAGACTATGGTAAAACCTGGAGCAGCCTCTACAAGGTGGCTATTTCTAGCGCCTCGGGAAACAGCCTGAGCGGCGTAAATGGTGTCGCCTTCGTCATGTTCGACGAATCCCAGGGCAAGCTAGCCGACGGCAGCACCGCCACCATTTACATCGGTATTTCCGACACCAAGGACAATCTGCAAGTTTCTAAGGATGGCGGTAAGACCTGGAAGACTATCGAAGGCGGCCCCTCCAAGTACATGCCCCACCGCGCCAAGATCGTAGATGGCGATATGTACATCACCTACGCCGATGGCCCCGGCCCCCATAACATTAGCGGCGGCGCCGTGATGAAGCTGAATCTCAAGTCCGGCACCTGGACCGACATCACCCCGTATGATGATGAAGAAGACGAAGGCGGCACCGTTCAGCACAAGAAGAACGAAAGTTCCTACGGCGGCATCGCCATCGACCCCAAGGACAAGAATCACATTGTAGTTTCTACCCTGGGCAAGTACACCGGCCGTCACGTAACCAAGGACGAAAAGGATAACTACGGCGACCGCATTTACGTTACCACAGACGGCGGCAAGAACTGGGTCCATGGTCAGCATTACGGCGACGTACCCAATATCGACGCCAACGGTACCGACTGGATTCCGGGTAATGCCATCCACTGGGCAGGCTCCCTGGAATTTGACCCGTTCAACAACAAGAAGGTCTGGGTCACCAGCGGTAACGGTATTTTCACTACCGACGACATCACCGCCAAGGTTCCTGTCTGGAAGTTTGAATCCAAGGGCGTAGAAGAAACCGTTCCCCTGGATATTGTCAGCATTCCGGGCGGTCCCCTGGTTACGGCCATCGGCGACTATGATGGCGGAGTCTACACCGACATTAACGCACCCGTCAAGCGCCACTTCCCCATCGTAGGTTCTACCGAAAGCATCGGCTACGCAGCCCTCACCGGCACCTTGATGCGTACCGGTATCGTAACGGTCTACGGCCAGTACGATTCCAAGAGCTACAAGAAGATGTACCGTTCCGACGACTTGGGCAAAACCTGGGACGAGATGCCCATGGACACCACAAGCACCATGGAGAACATGCGTAAGGGCCACCTGACTCTCTCCGCAGACGGCAAGGTCATCATGCACAAGCCGGAAAACGGATCCAGCTTCTATCGCTCCGTTGACAACGGCAAGACATGGAAAGAAGTAAAGACCGGTAGCGGCAACGGCCGTATGGCTTCTGACCCCGTGAACCCGAAGGTATTCTACGTCATCGGCGATAACGGAGAAGTGATCGTTTCCAATGACGCCGGCGAAACCTTCAAGCAGGTAACATCTCTCAAGACCAACGAAAACTTCTCTGGCGATGGTAACCCCATCCGTACCGTTCCCGGCAGAGAAGGCCACATCTGGGTGGCTCGCGACCAGAATCAGATCTGGCAGAAAGACGGTTACACTCATAACGGTCTCAGCTATACCGAAGACGGTGGCAAGACCTGGAATGATTGCGACATCGTAGGTACCGCCGTTGCAGTAGGTATCGGTAAGGCAAAAGAAGGCGCCGACTACGAAACCATCTACATCTGGGGCGGCACCAGGGAATATGTAGGCGAAGGCCAGTGGGGCGGCAAGGAATACAAGTACTCCACCGTCGGCCTCTACCGCAGTACCGACAAGTGCAAGACTTTCGAACGCATCAACGATGACATGCATCAGTTCGGTGGTCCGGGTAACGGCAAGTTCGTCCAGGGCGACATGAACAACTACGGCGTGGTGTATATGAGTACCGTTGGCCGTGGCCTGATTGTTGGCGCACCGGAAGGAACCAACATTGTCATGAACAACCCCAGAATCATCAACATCGGACGTTCCGCCAGCATGAACCAGCAAGGACGCAGCCTCCAGATCGCAGCCCCCGAGGGAGCCGTTCTCAAGCTGTATTCCGCAAACGGAAAGATTGTCCTTTCTCAGCAAGTTGGCGGCAATGCAAACGTCAGCCTGAACAGAATTCCCATGGGTAAGTACATCGCCCGATTGACCAACGCCAACGGAAACAATCTGCTTTCCAAGGCCATCCTGGTCAAGTAAGCTTTAAGGAGCAAGAAAAGAAAGCCCTCGGTTTTTAGAACCGGGGGCCTTTCTTATGCAATTTTTTGGGAAAATTACTTGGCGAGAGCACTGAAAGATTCAGTGTAGGAGTTCTTGATAGCCATTTCATCGGTCAAATTGTACATAAAGTACAGCTGACCCAGATTCAAGGTCACGAGGGTACCGGTTTCGTCAAGAGCGACAGTGGCGGCCAATTCAACAGTCTTGGGTCCCATGCACATGGTGTTGGTAAAAGACCTCATGTGCAAGACGCCTGCGGCAACAGACCATTCGCCGTAAACAGGATTGCAGTCTGCGGTAGCAATGTCTGCTGCCAGGGCAGGAGCGTCAAACTGGAATTCATGAGTATTCTTGTCGAAAGTCAGCGTGCCCGGAGCTGCGGTGTAATTGAACATGGAATGCATTTCACCAGAAGCCTTGTTGGCCATACCATTGGCGTTCCATGCACCATTCAGGCAGTCATCGGAAATGCCGTTAGCGCAAAGTTCTGCACGGGTCGGATCCGGAGTGCTATCATCGCTACAGGCAGACAGGAGACCCAGGGAACAAACGCCAGCCAGGGCGATCAAAGAAAACTTTTTCATATAAAACCTCTGTTATTTGTGGTTGAATATAAGAAAAAGTGGCGAACATTTTTTTTTATTGATTTTATTTTACCAAAAGACAATGGCTTTTTTACGCAAAAAAGCATAATGTTGTAAAAAAGAACAACAGAAATCCCCCCATTTATATGTACAGACAGGTCAGGAATAGCTATTTTTGGCCCGTGTTTGGAGAGGTCTGCGACTTAACAACAGCAGACGAGTGGAGTTATAGTAGAATGAAGAGATATCTGACAGCAGCAGTTTTGGCTACTTCACTGATGTCGCTCAGTGAAGCAGCCCCAAGCACAAACTTCCAGGTCAACTTGCTGGGCGATTCTAATATGGGGAGCCCTAGCCTCACCCATGCCGAAAAGAATTACCAGGCAAGCGTCAAGGTTTATTCCATGTTGGGCAAGGAAGTTCTAACCTTAGGTAAGAACACCACCTACTTCGAAGCTACCAAGGCATGCAGCCAGAACCTCCCCTCAGGCCGCTACGTGATCAATATCAGGGCAAACGGAACCGACCGCAGTTCCATTATCAATGTTAGATAGTCTAAACCCGACTCTATACTAAATCTTAATCAAGTCCAGGACCGAAAGCACTTCATCCTGGACTTTAAATTTGACTTCAAAGCCAGCAAACTTAAAGCCGTAAACTCGGTCGGCATCCTTCTGGTAAGCCGGGCGGGGATCCTCAGCCAGAATTTCGCGGAGGGTATCCAATTTTTCTGCCGGAAACTCCCCAAGGTCCACGGAGAATTCCACCTTCAGGCTTTTTTCGCGGAGGGGTTCCGCAAAGCCGCCCAGTGCATCGGGCACGGAATCGGCATAAGGCAAATAGGGCTTGATGTCTACAATGGGAGTTCCATCCATCATGTCGGCGCCGCTAACGATAATTTCGGGGCCGCAATAATCCCCGTCAACCACGTTCAGGCGGATTTCCTCGATTTTTACGCAGCTCATGGCCACGGGATTAGGGCGGAAACTGCTGCGGGTGGCAAAAACTCCCAGACGCTTGTTGCCTCCGAGGCGGGGCGGGCGCACCGTAGGACTCCAGCGATTTTCGCCGTTCTCGCCCACCCTTACATTTTCTGAAAAAATCCAGAGGACCCACAGGTGGCTAAAACCCTCGAGACCGCGCAAGGCGTCGGCCACTCGAAACTCAGGTTCAAAGCGAATGGAGGAACGCAATTCCTTTAGCAATCCACTCTGGCGGGGAATGCCGAACTTATCGGGAAAGTCACTCCGGATTCTGGCAATGACCTTAAAGGGGAAATGAGATGGGGTTTCGCAGTCTGGGTTCACAGAGCCATATATAAAAATTTCTATCTTGCCCCACCGATGATTTAACTCAGGCGAATGTTTTTTCGCCGCAACATAGAAGAGGAACAAATGACCGTAGTCGTCTTTATTCTTTACTTGTTGATGATGCTAGGCATCGGTGCCTACTTCTCTCGCAAGGCAAATAGCCTCAACGCCTACTACCTGGGCGATCGTGGCATGAACAAGTGGGTGGTGGCTATGTCCGCCCAGGCTTCCGATATGAGTGGCTGGATGCTCATGGGTCTCCCCGGCGCCATCTACCTCAGCGGTTTCTCCGAAGCATGGATCGGCATCGGTCTCGTGATCGGTACCTATTTCAACTGGAAGATCGTTGGCCGCCGTCTCCGCAAGTACTCTCACTTCTGCGGCGACTCCATTACCCTCCCCGACTTCCTCTCTAACCGTTTCCGCGACAAGAAGGGCATCATCCGCGTGATCGCATCCTTCTTCATCCTGGCATTCTTCCTGTTCTACACCGTTTCCGGCTTCGTGGCTTCCGCAAAGCTCTTCGGCACCATCTTCGGTCTTGACTACACCACCGGCCTGATCATCGGTGCCGTGGTTGTGGTGAGCTACACCTTCATGGGCGGCTTCTTCGCTGTTTGCTGGACCGACTTCATCCAGGCTTCCATGATGCTCATTGCCGTGCTGGTGATTCCCACCATCATCTGCGTTTCCGGTGGCGGCTTCGCTGCAACCATGGATGCAGTGAACGTACAGAATCCCTACCTCATGAGCCTCTTCACCAACGCCTCTACCGGCAAGGCCATCGGTTTCATCTCCCTGATTTCCAGCCTGGCCTGGGGTCTCGGCTACTTCGGTATGCCCCACATCCTGGTCCGTTTCATGTCCATCAAGAACGCTGAAGAAATCAAGCATTCTCGCCGCATCGCCATGACTTGGGTCATCATCTGCCTCGGTGCTGTGATCATGATCGGTCTCCTTGGCCGCTATTATGTAAGCGCTAACGGTCTCACTGTCCAGGACCCTGAAAGAATCTTCATGGTCCTCTGCCAGGCCCTCTGCCATCCGGCTATCGCCTCTATCCTCATGGCCGCCATTCTCGCCGCTATCATGAGTACCGCAGACTCCCAGCTCCTGGTTTCTGCTTCCGCTTTCAGTAACGACATGTACAAGCACATCTTCCGCAAGAACGCCTCCAACAAGGAACTGATGTGGGTGAGCCGCGTTGTGGTTGCCGTTATCGCTATTATCGCTGTTCTCGTGGCACTCCAGGGCGCACCTTCCGCTGGTGCCGCTAAGGAAGGCAAGAGCTTCCTTGACGTGGTCATGAGTCTGGTCAGCTTCGCCTGGGGTGGCTTCGGTGCAACCTTCGGTCCGCTGGTTCTGTTGGCCCTCTTCTGGAAGCGCACCACCCTGCCCGCAGCCGTTGCCGGTATGCTGGTTGGTGGCATCACCACCTTCGTCTGGAAGTTCTACCTCTCCGGCCTCAGCGGTGAAATCTTCCAGATTTACGAACTGGTTCCTGGCTTCGTATTCAGCATGGTTACCATCATCGTGGTAAGCCTTTTGACCAAGGCCCCCTCCAAGGAAATCCAGGACGAATTCGACCAGGTGGAACACACCCGCTTGAGCGATATGAAGCTGTAAGATTAGATATCAGATTCACGATATGAGATATGGATTTCTCATGTCGTGAGATTCCGAAAAAATCGGAATGAAGATTTGCAGAATTCAATTTAATCTTCAGCAAAAAGAAACCCAGACTTTTTAAGTCCGGGTTTCTTTTTTTATAGTCTAACGTTCTAGATTAACAGAACTAAGTCGTTCCAGATTCCAGACCCTTCACAGGAAGAACCTTTACAGAACCATCGGCACCGATCACCACGGCAATACCGGCCAGGTAAGTAATCCAGCTGCGATTTTCGTAGTATCTAAGGTCAATCTGACGGCCAGAGGCATAAATTGTCAAAGGAGCCAGGAACATGTCGTGGGTATTCACCACGCTTACACGAGCCTTCTTGGAAATCACGCCCACCAGGAATTCATCAATGAACTGCTTGGCACGAGAGTCCAGGTCATAGAAGGCATCTTCATAACCGCCATTGAAAGCCCAGTCCGTTGTAGCCACATAGTTTCCATCGGTAGACAAGGCTGCATAAGCATTGAAAGCGGAGTCATTCTTGATGAACCAGCCTCCATTCAACACGCCATAAGCATCGTGGTTGAATCCAGTTTCACCACGACCCTTGGCGATATTCTCCAACGTTTCGCGGGTACGGACATATTCAGAATGAGCGTAGTAGGCCGGATCTTCGCTTGCGATTTTCTGGCCCACGGACTGAGCAGAGAAAATACCGAATTCCGTCAGGTGAGAAGTTTTTCCAGAACTGGAATTACGTTCGGCATGGCGCAGAACAAAGACCACCTTTTCATCGGGCTGCAGGGCCTTGAACACCTTTTCTACACTAGTGAAAGTCGTCAGGTCCGGATTGGCCGGATCGTATGCCACGTCGGCATCGGGATCAGCAAAGAGCGTTCCCTTAAAAGAGGACGTTCCAAGAGAATCCAGGCAATAGACGCCGTTACCCCTGCCATTGTCAAGAGGTTTGACTTCGCAGCCCTCGGGTACATAAGAGGGTTCATCGATATCGGTTCCAACAGCATAGGGGTCCGCATTGGGATTCTCCGTCGGACCTTCAACACCGCTAGAAGATTCAGGCTGAGACGGATCCAAAGTAGGATTAGACGGGTCTACAGACGGATCCACTGTGGGGTCAACAGTCGGGTCAGACGGATCGGCAGAGGCCGAAGACTGCGCACCCGGTTCAGGAGACATGCCGGAATCGGAAGAAAGGATTTCTGATGCAGGAGGATTAGGATCGTTAGAAGGTTCTGTTGCAGAACTACTGTCGCCACAAGCCCAGAACAGGGATGAGCACAGGACAGGCAAAATCAGGAATTGTTTTTTCATAGACTCTAATCTAACAAAAAGGGCCAAAATGACAAGTAAATTTTAGGAAAGGGTCTACGAACACCAGCGATTCCTTTCGTATTCCCGCAATATTTCCACAGCATCGGCAGGTTCGTGCCCTTCTACACGCCTCAAAAAGTCGCCCACCGTTTCACCAGGTTCTCGGTGGAAGCCTGCACGAGCCAGTTCCTTTTCGGCAGCATCCAACTTTTTTGCCCAGTGAATCGCCTTGGCCGACGTAGACACGATTCGCTTTTGACGAGCCCTAAGGGCTCCACGGGTTTTGATCGCAACAAGGAACGCTGACAATAAAACGAGAAGCAGGTAAGGGATTCCGCTATCTATAAAGCTCTGGGTGTAGTTCTGCCAGCTGTCTACGGAACGCCTCCATTCACCTTCCTTTAAGAAATGCATGATGCGGGCGGCGCGACCGCGGATTCCTTCCCACTTTACGCTGAACCAGCTAGGCTCGGTGCCCAAGGGAGAAAACATAGGAGGCGTGGGGTCAAAAATAGCCCAATGACCATCCACAAAAACTTCGACCCAGGAATGGGCATGCTTACGACGGAACACCGCATAGGGGCGGCCCTCCACCACTTCGGGGTGAGCAAAGCCGGTAGCATAGCGGGCAGGAATTCCAACGCGGCGCAAAGCGAGAGCCGCCAAGGTAGCGTAGTATTCACAGAAGCCCTGCTTGGCATGCCAGAAAACAGACAGAGGATCCCGGGTCACATTCCCGCCACTGCGCCAACGTTCCAGTCCCGGAATCTGCAAAGAATAAGTAAAATGATTCTTGAAATAAGCCAGAACACGCTGAAGATTTTCTGCATCGGAATTTTCACCGGAAATGCTGTCGCTACGGACCAGTCCCATCTCGGCCACTACGGAATCCATAAGCGTTTCATAGCGGGCACCAACATGCAGGTCCCCTTCGCTGTACGCCAGCAGGGAATCCGGGATGACGCAATTTCTCTGGGAGCCACCAACGCCTTGAGCATCTCCATTCTCCTGAGCATCGCAAACGAAGTAGTACCAGTCCGAACGTTTGCCGTTCTGATCTAGCCCGCGGACCATGCCCCCGGCAAAATACTGTAATGAATCCACGTCCTTTGCGGCATAGCCCACCGCACCATAGGGAGCAAATACAAAACCAAAATTCTTTACGGAGGACTGTACCCAAACCTGTCGTACTCCATGGTTAGCGGAACCTGCCGGAGTCTCCCCCATCGAAGTAACAGAATCCATCACTTCCATCACCGCGTAGTCCACCTGGTAATAGGCCGGCGTCAAAGTCTTTACTTGTTCCGTAGGAAGTTTCCAGATTCCCGCCACGTACTTTTCGTAACTGGCCGCCTTCAGATAATTGGAAGGCAACGAATCCCACACGCGGAGCACCACCTGACTATTATACTTGCCGTTGTAATTGCTGCCAAAACTTCCCAGTGCCGCCACCTGGTCAAAGCCCATGACCCGTTCACGCTGGTAATAATCCTCGGCCCACCGCGCCCCTTTTTCGTAGCGATGCGCCCGCCAATAACGCCACCCGCCAAAAGCGATTCCGCCCAAGGCAACCACCAGCAGCACAAACAAAAGATACTTGTACCAGGCCGTTCCCCGTCGGCTGTAGGCAAACAGGCAAAGCAGCAACCCTACAATACCAGCAACAGCCCAACCCTTAGGCACCATGAACATACCAAACAGCAAGGCCGCCACACCGTCAAAAGCCACGAAAGCTTCAAAGCCGCCATTACCGCGACTGCGTTCCTGCAACGCCGCCAAGAACAGCAAATACAATCCCGGCAAGAAAATCATCATGGGGTTCACACCGTTCTCCACACCGGGAGTCACCACCCAATACAAGGCCAGCGGCACAATGGCCCCATAGGCAGGAATCTTGTTGTACTTGGGGCGCTTGGAAAATTCCTTGCGGCTGGTGGCGTTCAAGAATCCCGTCACGGCAAAGTAAATCGCAAAAAGCAGGCCCAGCCAAGTCGCCTCGAAAGTATGCCCCAAGTTAAAGGAGGCTGTCATCAAGAACAGGCATTTGGCTACATAACGGATGTCTACTATTTCTTTTTTCACAGCGACACCCCCGACTTTATGGAAGCGGGCTCCACGAACAGGCACTTATCCGAAGATGGATCACGGCCCACCACAATATGCTTGTGGACCAGAGGTTCTTCCTTGGCGTACAGTCCCACCCGAAGCACCGGATCCATGGGCCGTGCCGCAGGAGACCAAGGTCCTGGCTTTCTCGCCGAAATCAAGTTCGCCGCAGGAATTCGGGCCAGCGCGTCCATCAAGTTCTTGCGACGTTCCCCTTGGGCGGCACCACTACCAGCCAGCGGAATTTCTTCATCGTCAATAAAGAATCGCCCAAGGATGTTCCGTTCCAGAAGCCACAGGCCAATTCCCGCCGTCAAGCGGATGGCAAATTCCAGATGCTGACGTTCTCCAAAGGAGGGAGCTGCCGTATCCAGAACCAGAATGGCACCGGCCCCGCGTTCCGTTTCAAATTCCTTGGTAAAGGGCTTGCCGTAGCGGGCAAAAGCCTTGTGGTGCAAGTCTCGAAGAGCATCTCCTTCCCGGTACTCGCGGACGCCCACAAAATTCATTCCGCGATTTAGGCTAGGCATCAACAGCGGGGCAAACACCATGCCGCTAGCCCCCGAGGTTAAGAACGGGAATTCACCCACCTTTATAGGATTCGGATAAACCAGCAATTCCGCAGAACCGCGATATTCAAAAGGCCACTGCAAAAGTCCCATGATTTCGGGAACGTTGGCCGCAATCTTTTTCAGCGGAAAAGCGCCGCGGTTCTTCGTCTGAATTTTGCATTCCAGTTTCTTAAAACCGTCAGCGGCATTAATCTGAACCATCTCGGATTCAAGCCAAGTCAAGCTCGGGTCCATACGGTAAGATGCCAACTGCACCGAATCCAGACGATCAGCAGATCCGCCTCCGCGACCAAACAATCGCAACAGCAGATTAGAAGAACGCTTACGACCGATGGCATTTATGGCATCTTCGCCCCCAACGCCCACATCGGCCCAGATGGTAGCCACCTCCCCCTCGTAAGCGGGAGTCACCACCACATTTTCCATAGAAACGTAATTCAGCTTGCTGGAACAGAACAGGGAAAGAATCATTCCCAGGAACAGCAAGAAATCCAGACCGCAAAACACCCAGGCCGCCCAGAATCCAGGGACCATGCCCACCGCCATAGACAAGGGCATCAATGCGGCAGCCGCCTTTCCCGCCGGAGTAAAATATTCCTGCCACAGGTAGAACGCGAGCATCAGAACACCCGCCCGCCGAGGCGCACGAGGAACACTACGAACAAACCAGGAGAAGAAAGACATGGGAGTAGGAAGTAGGAAGTAGGAAGTAGACGGTAGGTGGTAGGTGGTAGGAAGGGGAGAGTGTCATCCTGAGCGTAGTCGCAAAGCGACGAAGTCGAAGGATCTAGCAAATCAAGATATCAGAAACCAAATATGAGTTATCATTGTTGCGCCAAAGGCGCCCTTACCTGCGGTGAGTTTTCAGTTGTGAGCTATGAGTTTTTTATAGTCGCGCCAAAGGCGCCTTACTTTTAGCTCACTGCTCATCACTCGCAGCTCATCACTCATTACTAACCTCACTTCGGTACTTTAACTTTTTTCAGGATGCTTTGCAGGATGTTCTTGCTGGCTTCTGGATTGGCGCTGTCCTTGGCAAACACGCGATGTTCCATGACCGGGAAGAACACCCGCTGAATATCATCGGGATTCACGAAATCGCGACCAGCCACAAAGGCACAGGCCTGAGCCATTCGGACCAAGTTCAAACCAGCGCGAGGACTTGCCGCCAGACGTACGCCCCCGTCACTACGAGTCGCCTGCACAAGAGAAACGATATAACGTTCCAACGCCTCATCAATATGAATCTTGAAAACCTGTTTGCGGGCTTCGAGAATATCCACCGGCGAAGTCACCGCCACCACCTTGTCTACAGGCCGACCTTCACGATGGCTGCGCAGAATATCAAGCTCCGTTTCTTCGGTGGGGTAACCTACAGAAATGCGAACCATAAAACGATCCATCTGAGCCTCGGGCAAAGGGAACACCCCGTGGAATTCCACCGGATTTTCGGTGGCCAGAACCATGAATAATTCCGGCAACTTGTGACGTTCACCTTCCAGCGAAACCTGACGTTCTTCCATGGCTTCCAAAAGCGAAGACTGAGTTCGTGGCGATGCACGGTTAATTTCGTCGGCCAGCAAAACCTGGGTAAAAACCGGACCCTTCTTAATATCGAATTCACCGGTCTTGGCATTATAAACCGCGCCACCCGTCACATCGGCAGGCAACAAGTCCGGCGTAAACTGGATTCGGGAAAATTCCGCCCCCACAGCCGCCGCCAGGGCCTTACTCAAAGTCGTCTTACCCGTACCCGGCACATCTTCAATCAGCACATGGCCATCGGCCAGCAATGCCATCACTAGAAGTTCCACCGTATCGGACTTCCCCAGCAACACCCCATTTAAAGCAGAAATCAAAGACTTAATCATACCTTAAATATATGTAAGTCAGAGAGAAAAGCGCTAACCAGGGGAAAAATAAATGAGAATTCATGCGCAAGAATCAGATACCAGTTTTGAGTTATGAGATATGAGGTATGAGGTATGTGGTATGAGATATGAGGTATGAGGTATGTGGTATGTGGTATGAGATATGAGGTATGAGGTATGAGGTATGAGATATGAGGTATGAGGTATGTGGTATGAGGTATGTGGTATGTGGTATGTGGTATGTGGTATGTGGTATGTGGTATGAGATATGAGGTATGTGGTATGAGATATGAGGTATGAGTTATGAGGTATGAGTTATGAGATATGAGGTATGAGCTATGAGGTATGAGGTATGTGGTATGAGGTATGAGGTATGAGTTATGAGGTATGAGTTATGAGATATGAGGTATGAGGTACGAGGTACGAGGTATGAGTTATGAGGTATGTGGTATGTGGTATGTGGTATGAGGTATGTGGTATGAGGTATGAGATATGTGGTATGTGGTATGTGGTATGTGGTATGAGGTATGAGGAAAATGCAAAAAGATTTTTTATTAACGCAATAGGTATAGAATTTTTATTTCACTTTTAACATAAAGCAAAATCTTCTAGCAATTTGTCTTAAACAGCGAAGGCCGTAGGTCACTACGTTCAGGTTGGATTTTTCTTCGGCGTAAACAGTGGGAATGGGAAGTTCACCTATGGCAAAGCCACGGGCATCCGCAATGGAAATCAGCTCCAGGTCGATGTCAAAGGAGGGGCTCAGGCGAGATAGTTCCACGGTGCGCAAGAAGTCGGCGGAGTAAAGAATGAATCCGCTGTGGCGATCAGTCAGCTTCTGACGGAACACCAGATTTTCTAGGGCGGTCAAGAAGGCTCCGCCAATTCTCTTGTGCAGGGGCATGTTCCCTGCCTTGGCGCCACCGGTCACTGCGTGGCGAGAGCCCTGCAATAGAGCGAGCGCAGATTCGTTACCGTGGCCATCTACGGTTCTGAAATTTTCCAGATGGTCTAGAAACTGGTCCAGCAAATCAGCGGGGTACTGTCCGTCGCCGTGAAGGCAGACGATGAACTTGGCGCCCGAGGAGAGTCCTTCGCTTAAGCCCTTTTTGACGACAGCGCCATAGCCGCTGTTCTTTTCAAAACGAAAATATTCGAGGCGGGGGGCGGAACCGTTCCGAGATTTTTCAACAGTCCCTTCCTGCGATTTTTCAGCGGGACCTTCCCGAAAACCTTCTACATATTTATCAAACTGTTTGCGGGTCCCGTCCTGCGATCCATCATCTATCACAAGAATCTTGGATTTGCGCAACACGCTTTGGGGAATTTTATCCAGCACACCGGCCAAGGTCTTTTCCACATTGTAGGCCGGCACAAAAATAAAGGTGTTGAATTCCGCGGGCATTATTCCGCCAACTTTTCAAGGCAATCCGAAGTGCTGTAATGTTCCGCAAACCAGGTCAGCGATTCCCGCAAGACTTCACGCAAGGGTGTCGAAGCCTTAAAGCCTACCAGCCGTTCCGCCTTTTCGACACTGGGCATGCGGCGGAGGGAATCTTCGTAGCCAACGCCATAGTATTCAACGCCGTCCACAATCTGTGCCCCAGGGATTTCTTCTACGGGAATGTGCTTTACATCGGCATAGATTTCGGTCATGATCCGTGCCAGTTCCGCAATGGAAATTTCGTTGTCAGGATTTCCAACGTTAAAGGCCTGGCCCTTTGCAGCCGCAGGATTTTCGAAGATGCAGAAGATAAAATCAATGGCGTCATGAACCGAGGTAAAGGTCCGTCGGGCAAGTCCGCCATTCACAAGCTTAATGGGTTCGCCCCGCACCAGGGCCGTAGAAAAATTCGCCAGCACCCGGGGGATTCCTTCCCCATCGACGCCGGGCATAAAATCCATGTAGGGGCCCACAAAGTTGAAGGGGCGCACCACGGTCCATTGCAGGTTCGTAAGCCCTGCCATATAGCGTTCCGCCAGAAGTTTTGCGGTAGCGTAGCTCCAGCGACTTGCAGCCACCGACCCAAAGACAAGGTCTGCAGAATCTTCTTCCAGCAGGCCGGAATCCGCCGCGGTCTTTCCATAAATTTCGGAGGTAGAAAAATGGATTAGCCAGGAGCCGCTCTTGGCGCAGGCGTCGGCCAGGCGGGCCGGGTGATCGTAATTGCTGCGAATGACGGTTGCCGCCTCGGACATATAACGGCTAGGCACGCAAATGGCAGCCAAGTTCACCACCACGGGGAACTGTGCAATGCGCTGCACCACGGAAGGGTTCGCCAGATCGCCGCAGTAGAATTCCACCCGCGGGTCAGCCAAGTGCTGCTGGATCCTGTAAGATTCAAGGTCTACGGCAAACACCCGCCAGCAGGTACGCTGCAGCACAGCTTTAAGCAGGTGACTACCAATAAAACCACCGCAGCCGACAATGGCCACGGTGATCGAATTGTCTTTAGGATTTAAGTGCGGGATTCTCAAGGATTACTTAGAAACCTTGAAAGTACCGGAATTACCGGCCTTACTGGTATTTTCGTAAGGAATCACGCGGATGATAGCTTCATCGGAAGGTTCAGAATAATTGCTATCGAGAACGACCTTCTGTTCGTAGCAAGTCTTGCCATCCGGATGTTCCGGGCCCATGGATTCTTCGAACATATCGTCGCCCAGGTCATCCTTGTCGACCTTGTACACGAAACGGAAACCCGTTCCCTGAATGTCGGAGCCGTAAATAACGGTAATGGTTTCGCCCATCTTGAACTTTTCGCCACCGGCCGGGTAGACGACCTTTACGCCGCCTTTAACGGAGCAGTCGTAGCCAGCCTTTTCGTCGCTAGAAGCAGAAGAGGAATCATCACAGGCGACAAAGCCGAAAGATGCAGCAAACAGAGCGGCCAGGGAAATCACACGGGAAAATTTCATAAAAAACCTCCAATTACTAAACGGAATATATAAAATTTGAATGCCTTCAAGAACTATAATACCATAAAAAGATGCTATATTACCGTCCTATAATTGTTAGGTGTTGAGGTTATGTCGACAATCTTATCGAAGATACCCATGAGGTCGTCATCCCTTCAAGTACATGCAAGGAACTGTGTATCCGTAAGGACTCCTCATTCACCTTTGTATCGCGTGAAGTCGTGACTACGGGAAACTTTGCAGGTCTTGACTCCTTGTATGAAGCTTTCGGTTTGATCAGGCCAGATCTCGTTGATATGTATGGTGTTGGAGGATCGAATTGGAACTACGTTCTTTCGGGATCGAAAAACGATGTTTATGAAAGTTCGCTGAACGCCCGATTGAAAGATGAAATCCTTTACAGCATCGACCCTGGGGAACCCTTTATAATCACCATTGACACATTTAATGTTCGTGTTGAAAAAGGGACAAATACCAGTTCGTTAGCAAGTCGCACTTATCTGAAATCCAGTCAGATAGATGTGTGCGGACAATTAATGATTTGGGCGAACGAAAGCGAAAGCCTTTCTCACTTTTTTGTGGGCGGTTCCATAATGAGCGCAGAAGTGGAATTGAATGGCCGATCTTCAACCAGTGATGAGTGGATTTCCGCGTCAACTGTCGGATACACCCTTAATTTGGGCTACACCATCGCAGAACATTATCGAGTCGGGTTACAGATGGCTGCACAACACATGTCAGTCGCTGTAGCAGGAACTGGGGAACACCGTAGGTGTAGCAATGTCACTTTACTGTCAGAAATTTTTTCTACATTAAGCCCCAAAACTGATTTTTGAACGTACGACATTATTCTATTTCTACACGACTTATGAGCGACATGAACAACGATAACGAAAACGAAGTAGAAACTTCCAAAGAATCTTTTAACGATGTTAAGGTGGGTGAGCACCAGGATACTACTCTGGGCCTGTCCAATGTACACCACCTAGAAAAACTGTATGACGGCTGGTTCCTTGATTACGCCAGCTATGTAATTCTGGACCGCGCCGTTCCGTATTACGAAGACGGCTTGAAGCCGGTGCAACGTCGTATCTTGCACTCCCTGTTCGAAAATCACGACGGCCGTTACCAGAAGGTGGCAACCATCGTCGGTCGTACCATGGCTTACCACCCCCACGGTGACGCATCCATCGGTGATGCCCTGGTGGGCCTGGGCCAGAAGGGCCTGCTCATCGATACCCAGGGTAACTGGGGTAACCCGCTGACCGGCGACCGCGCTGCAGCCCCCCGTTACATCGAAGGACGTCTGACACCTTTTGCCGTAGACGTGGTCTTTAACGGCGAAACCACCGAATGGGTGCCCAGCTACGACGGACGTAGCGAAGAACCGGTAACCTTGCCTGTCAAGTTCCCCCTGCTTTTGGCTCAGGGCGTCGACGGCATTGCCGTGGGTCTCAGCACCTCCATTCTCCCCCACAACTTCCGCGAACTTTGCGAATGCAGTATCGCCATCCTCAGGGGCAAGAAGTTCGAACTCTATCCCGACTTCTTTACCGGCGGCATTATCGATGTTAGCGAATATAACGACGGTCAGCGTGGCGGTCGCGTGCGTGTGCGCGCCAAGATCGAAAAGGTCGACAACAAGACTTTGGCCATCCGCGAAATCCCCTACGGCACCACAACTTCAAGTTTGATCGACAGCATCGTCAAGGCCAACGACAAGGGCAAGATCAAGATCAAGCATGTGGACGACAACACCAGCCGCGATGTGGAAATTCTGATCCACCTGCAGGCCGGTACCGATCCCCAGGTGGCCATGGACGCCCTCTACGCCTTTACCGACTGCGAAAAGAGCCTGTCCCCCTGCACTTGCGTCATTGTAGACAAGCACCCCAAATTCCTGGGCGTGTCCGAAATCCTGCGCATGAACACCGAACATACGGTTCACCTGCTGCAGTGGGAACTTCAGAACGAACTGAAGCACCTTGAAGACAAGTGGCACATGACCAGCCTCGAAAAGATCTTCATAGAAAAGAAGGTCTACCAGGTTATCGAGAATGCCAAGAGCCGCGAAGAAATGGTCCAGCTCATTGATGAAGGCCTGAAGCCCTACGTCAAGAAGATGCTCCGCCGCGAGGTCACCGAAGAAGAAATCCTGAAGCTTGCAGAAATTCCTATCCGCCGCATCAGCCGTTTCGACCGCAAGAAGGCCGACGAACTGTTGGCAGAACTGGATGCAAAGATTGCCGAAAACAAGTTCAACCAGGAACATATTACCGACTACACCATCAACCACTTCAAGAATATCCTCAAGAAGTATGGCGAAGGCAAGGAACGTAAGTCCCAGATTGCAGAATTCGGCAAGGTGAACGCTGTACATGTGGCCATCGCCAACCAGAAGCTGTATGTCAACCGCAAGGAAGGCTTCCTGGGCACCAGTATGAAGAAGGAAGAATACCTCTTCGACGTTTCTGAATACGACGACCTGATCGTATTCAAGGCCGACGGTAGCTTCAAGGTGGTCAAGGTCAGCGACAAGGACTTCGTAGGTAAGGATATTATCCTAGTCGAAAAGTTCAAGAAGGATGATGACCGTCATATTTATAACGTCATCCATTTGGATGGCAAGGACGGAGCTTACTACATCAAGCGCTTTAACGTGGGTGGCGTCACCCGCGACAAGGACTACTTCATGGGCAAGGGTAAGCCGGGCAGCAAGATTCTCTACATGTCCAGCAACCTGAACGGCGAAGCCGAAGTGGTAGAAGTCACCCTGAAGCCCCGCCCCCGTACCAAGCTGAACTTCGAAGTGGATTTCAGCACCATCGAAGTGAAGGGCCGTGGCGCCATGGGCAATATCGTTACCAAGTACCCGGTCAAGAGCATCAAGCGCCTGCGCAAGGGTGTAAGTACCTTGGGCGCCCGCGTGCTGTACTTTGACGCCCCCAGCGGTATCATCAGCACCCAGAAGAAGGGTGACCGTATCGGCGAATTCGGCGAAAAGGACAAGGTCCTTATCGTCAAGGAAAACGGAACCGCCCGCGTCCACGACATGGCAGATCCCATTCTCGTGGGTACAGGCATCAAGTACATTCACAAGTACGATCCTGCACAGGTCTTTACGGTGCTGTACTTCGAAGGCGGAAACTTCAACTACATGGTCAAGCGCTTCAATCTTGAAGGCTGCCCCATGACTACGGAATTCAGCCTGGTCAGCGATCATAAGGACACCCAGATGATCGAATTCTTCGCCACCGACGACGCCCGCGAACTGATGGAATATCAGGTGGGCCGCGAAGTCCAGAAGGAAGAACTGGATCTGACGGAAATTGCAGAAGTCAAGGGCTACAAGGCTCTGGGCAGCAAGTTTACCGCCAAGAAGGTCAAGCGCGCCAGCCGCATTTCTCCGCCGGACACTTTCGATGACGGCACTTCGGATTCCGAAGGCGAGGACGACGGCGACAACGACCTGTTCAAATAGACACCAGTCATCCCGGCCTCCGAGCCGGGATTTTTCTTATTGACCATTCATTTTACTATTAGCATATTACCTTTGGTAAAATACTAAAGGTGAAATACGGAAGTCGTTCTCCTGTCCAATCAATGCCTCCAGCGCAAAAAAAATCGCAAGCGCCCTCGTCGAAAAGGAACTTCTGCTGGAGACAACAACCCTTGAAGGAAAAAGTTACTGCGTCTATAACGTATTTCTGAGCCGGTGGCTAGAAAGGCTGAATTAGAAGCATTTTGAAGGTTTAGCCTAGTCCTTAAGGCAACGCAAACTTTGACCGTAGTCCTTGCCGTTGTAGATCTGGTAGGCGTAGTCGCCACTGTAGTAGAAGTACAGGTACCACGCGACGTCGCGACCGTTCTCAGAAGCAGACCACAAGAAGGCGCCGTAGCCCTCACCGCTGACATCGCCATTGCTGCGCCTGTCACCGGCGGGGAGCACCGAGAAACCATACTTGTCGGTCCCGTTACCGCTCTTGCCGTTATAATCATTCCAGCCGCTGGTGGATTTCAACAACGAACCAGCGGTGTCGGAACCTCCGATGTAGGTGTACAGAGTACTGTACTCCTCGTCCGTGGGCACATGCCAGCCTTCTGGGCAAATGCCGCGGTGGGGGCTATTGGGGGTACAGGTCTTGCCATAGCCACACCTGGTTCCAGCATTTACACTGAACTGGGCAGCACTATCCATCACGGCACTCCAGGTATAAAGGCGACCGTACTTGTCGCAGTTGGAAGCCTTGTTTTCGTAGCACCAACTGGTGGAATCGGAAGTGTAACTGCTGTAATTGTACTTCACGCCAGTGTATGCGTAGTTCAGGTTTTCCGCCATCCAGGTCTGGGTGCCGATGGTGACGGTCTTGTAAACTTGGTTGTCGCGGGAATCGGTCAGAGTACCGTAGACGGGAGATCCCGGGTCGGTGCCCGGGATGACACTCGAAGAAGAACTGCTTGCGACAGAAGAAGAGGATGTTACGGAACTTGAAGATTCTTCCGAACTGGAACTAGCGACAGAGCTGCTACTTTTTGCAGAGGAACTGCTAGATCCTTCGCTATCGCTCAGGATGACACTGGAAGAGGAACTTGCAACCTCGCCAACAACATCCCAGGAGCCTTCCACGCAATTCAACTCGCGGTCTTCTTCATAAAGGTAAGCTGACAGGCCTTCTCTTGACCCCGTGCAGCCAGGCAGATTTTCTTCAACGTCCGCAATCATATCGTAATGGACCCACTTACGATCCTTGCAAATGAAACCTTCCTTTGTCCCATTAATAAAGTTAACGAAACCTTCCCCGCTTTCTGTACAGCTGGGCAAATTTTCTTCAGACTCAACAGAAGAAATGTTTGTGTCCTCATGGTTATTACCCGGTCCGTTTGCTGAACCGTCGTCGCCACATGCGGCAAGGCCCAAAGCCAGAGCAAAGGCTACAAAGCCAAACTTTACCACTTTCTTTCCAAAAAATTTCTTGTTCATTGAATCTACTCCCTGGGGCAAGGTTTGCATACTCGCACCATACATTAACGTTTCAAGTATAACTTAATTTACAGGTTCTTGCCCGTGACCGAAATTCCAACAACGTTTGTCAAGCTATTCCCTAAAGCTTGCGTTCAGGGAATTGGTGAGCCAATCAGCAAAGCTTGCGTCGCTGGGCATTCTCCAGTCGGCACGAGGCGACAGGGAGATGGTCCCCACCTTGGGGCCGTCGGGAATGCAGCTGCGCTTGAACTGCTGGGTAAAGAAGCGGCGTACAAACAAAGTAAGGCAGCGTTCCAGTTCTTCGTCGGGATAAAGACCGGCGAAGGCATGCTTTGCCAGGAACAGCATCTTTGCAGGTTCTGCGCCGTACTTTGCAAAATGGTACAGATAGAAATCGTGAATTTCGTAGGCGCCAAGGATGGATTCGGTCTTCTGGGCAATCTGGCCGTTGGCGTCGGCAGGCAGAAGTTCCGGAGAAACGGGAGTATCCAAAATGTCGCGAAGCACTGCAGAAAGCGCATCGGCGAACTTGAAAGCAGCAGTCTCGTCGGCGGAGCCAGCGGCTACATCTGCGGCAAAGAAATTGCGGGCGCGATCAGCATACCAGGCCACCACATGACGCACCAAAGTCTTGGGAATGTCGCAGTTCACGGCGTACATGGACATATGGTCAGCGTTATAGGTGCTCCAGCCCAGAGCGATTTCAGAAAGGTCGCCGGTACCTACCACAATGCCACCTTCCTTGTTGGCAACGTCCATGAGAATCTGGGTGCGTTCGCGGGCCTGGACGTTTTCGTAAGTCACGTTCAGCACGGCAGGATCATGACCGATGTCGCTGAAGTGCTGCATGCAGGCGTCCTTGATGGACACGGTGCGCAGTTCAACGCCCAAAAGGTTTGCCATTTCCACCGCATTATTCTTGGTGCGGTTGGTCGTACCAAAGCCAGGCATGGTCAGCACCAGGATTTCAGAGGCGGGGCGATTCAACAGTTTGAAAGTTTCGGCAATGACCAGCAAAGCCAAGGTGGAATCCAGGCCACCGCTCAGGCCAACAACAACACGCTTGGAGCGGGAAGCCTCGATACGCTTGGCCAAGCCCGCACACTGAATGTTAAAGATTTCCTTGCAGTTGGCATCACGAGTTTCGATGTTACCCGGCACAAAAGGCGTGGGGCAAACATAACGATACTTGAGAGCGTCTGCAGAACCCGATTCGTCAAAGGAAATTTCTGGCAGGGGGCCAAATTCTGCAGCAGTCGCAAAATAGGGAGTAGAATCGAAGTCCTGGAAGGAACCTTCGCTCAAGCGCTGCATATTCAGGCGCTGCACATCCACGTCGGCGTAAATGATTTCGGAGTCGCGGCCATAGGTCTTGCTTTCGGCCAGCATACTTCCGTTTTCAGAAATCATCAAGTGACCGCTGAACACCATGTCCGTAGTAGATTCCTGCACACCTGCAGAAGAATAGACATAAGCGGCCATGCAACGGGCCGACTGGTTCATGACCAGGTTACGGCGGTAATCCCCCTTCCCTACCAGAGCATCGCTGGCAGAAAGATTCAGAATCACGTTGGCTCCAGCCAGGGCAAGTTCACCGCTGGGCGGCATGGGAGTCCAAAGGTCTTCGCAAAGTTCCACGCCAAAGCAAATTTCGGAACCGTCCAGACAACCCGTGCGGATAAAGTTGGTTACCGGTACTTCGCCAAAACCCGGGAAATCCCAGGAAATACGATCTGCAGAATTCAGCAAGTCGCGTCCGCTATTAAAGTGGCGCTTTTCGTAGAATTCACGCTGGTTGGGCAAATGAATTTTCGGAGTCACCGCAATCAGGTTTCCGCGTTGCACAAAGGCAGCACAGTTATAGAGGCGGCCAAACATGCGCAAGGGCAAACCCACCGCCACAATCATATCGGTATCGGCAAATGCTTCTGCAATCTTCTGCAAGCTGGCATAAGCGTTCTTCAGCAGCAGTTCCTGATGGAACAAGTCACTGCAAGTATAACCCGTAATGCAAAGTTCCGGGAACACCGTTACCGCAGCCCCCTCAGCCTGGGCAAGCTTACCGCAACGGATAATTTCAGTAGTATTAAAAGCAGTGTCCGCAACCTTCAGGTTGGGGCAGACAGAAGCAAATCGATAAAATCCGAACATACTGTAAATATAAAAAAGGTCCCCCTCGCGGGAGACCCTTCTTCACTCAAATAACATCTAGTTCCGCGAACTTGCCAAGCTGATTATTTAGAATTCAGCCCCAGCTTGTTCATGCGGTAGTTCATCATGCGGGGGCTTACGCCCAGTTCGCGGCCAGCAGCAGAAATGTTTCCGTTGTGGCGCTTGATGGCTTCGGTAATCAATTCGCGTTCGTAGTTATTCATCATCACATCCAGCGGGGCGCTCTTCATTTCGGCAGAAATGATGGAGCCGGTGCTAAGGCTGGTCTGCAGCGAAGGCGGCAGGTTGTAGCTGTGGATGCAATCGTCAGCGGCAGTGAGAACTGCACGCTCCATGCAGTTTTCAAGTTCACGGACGTTACCCGGCCAATGATAGCTCATGAGCAAGTTGATGGCCGTTGTAGACAAACGAGCGACCTTCTTGTTGTAGCGCAGGTTCATCTTTTCGATGAAATGTTCTGCCAGCAAGATGATGTCGCTCTGGCGCTTGGCCAGATCCGGCATGGAAATCGGGAAAATGTTCAGACGGTAGAACAAGTCTTCGCGGAACAGTTTCTTTTCCATCAGTTCTTCCAGGTTGCGGCTAGTTGCAGCCAGGAAGCGGACATCGGAATGAAGCTCTTCGTTACTACCCACGCGGCTGAAAGTCTTTTCTTGCAGGAAGCGCAACAGCTTCACCTGGGTCTGCATGGTGAGATCGCCAATTTCGTCCAGGAACAGAGTGCCGCCATTGGCTGCTTCTGCACGACCGATACGGCGGTTCACGGCGCCAGTAAAGGCACCCTTTTCGTGACCGAAGAGTTCGCTTTCTACAAGGTTTTCGGGAAGGGCGGCACAGTTCAGGGTAATGAACGGCTTGTCCTTACGGGCAGACAGGTTCACGATAGCGCGGGCGATCATTTCCTTACCGGTACCGCTACCACCACGAATCAAAACGGTAGCATCGGAAGGAGCCACCTGGCGAACCTGTTCGTACACAATCTGCATTTCGCGGCAGTTACCCACCAGTTCCGTGGGATTGCCAGACAACATGTCACGGAGTTTCTGGTTTTCTTCCAGCAAGGCGGCATGTTCAGAATGGACTTCCTGGCATTCGTTGGCTGCATCACCCGTAATGTTGGCGATAATTTCCAGCAAGGCCACATCGTGGTCCAAGTCCGTGTTCACATCCACCGGACGGTCCACAGAAAGGGTTCCAATCAGCTCCTCGTCATGAATCAGGGGCACGCAAATAAAGGCCACCTGGCTATCGTAATTACGAGAGCCAGTGCGGTTCAGGAATCTGGAATCCTTGCGCAGGTCAGGAATCACATGGCTACGGCGAGTTTCAGCCACATGTCCAGTAATACCTTCACCGATATGATACTGGCCCAGCTGCTTTTCAGCTTCAGTCATGCCATGGGAGGCTTCAATCTTCAGGGTATCGCCAAAACGCAACGTGAAAGTACCGCGCAACATGCCAAGTTCTGTGTCCAGAATGGCAAGAACGTTGCTCAGCAGCTTTTCAGCGTCGCGTTCATGGATAATGGCAGCGCTGATTTTCTGGATGACAGATATTTCTGGACCGATGGGCTGTTTCATAATAGTCTCTAGGTTCGGGTCTTTTTCAGGCACTCTTGTTTTTATAAAAATTGCGGGGCCTGTCAGCAATCCTTATAAGAATCCTTTATAAAATACATTCGATTTTACATGAAATGTAAGATTTTCACAAATTCTACATAGGATTTTGCAAATTCCGTGCTAATTTTTACAATTTTTCCTTAATACGCTTCAGGGCAACCTTGGTCTGTTCGTGGTCACCGAAGGCGGTCAAGCGGAAATAACCTTCGCCGCAGGGGCCAAAGCCACTACCCGGAGTACCCACCACTTCGCAAGTGCCAAGGAGGCGATCGAAGAAGTCGAAGGACTTTTCGCCGTTTTCAAGTTTCCACCAGATGTAGGGAGCATGTTCGCCACCAAAGACGGTGTAGCCGGCAGCAGTCAATTCAGAGCGGATCATGAAAGCGGTATCCATGTAGCCCTTGATCACAGCCTTGGTCTGTTCCCAACCTACGGGGCTGTAGATGGATTCGGCAGCGCGCTGCACAACGTAGTTCACACCGTTAAACTTGGTGCACTGGCGGCGATTCCACATGGCGCGGAGCTTGCCCAGTTCGTGAGGAACGATGGTGTAGGCGCAACGGACGCCGGTAAAGCCAGCAGTCTTACTGAAGCTGCGGAATTCAATGGCGCAGGTGCGGGCACCCGGAATTTCATAAATGGAGTGAGGCAGGGATTCATCCTGGATGTAGCAGTTGTAAGCACCATCGAAGAGGATGATGGCACCTGTTTCGTTGGCGTAGTCCACAAACTTCTGGAGGGTTTCGCGGGAAAGAACGGTACCGGTGGGGTTGTTGGGGCTGCACAGGTAAATCAGCTGCACCGGGTTCTTGGGAAGGTCCGGCTGGAAATTGTTTTCGGCAGTAGAAGCCAGGTAGGTGACTTCAGAAAAATGGCCGTCTTCCTGCATAAAGCCGGTACGGCCAGCCATCACGTTAGAATCCAGATAGACAGGATAAACCGGGTCGGGAATGGCGATCTTCACGTCGGCAGCAAAAAGTTCCTGGATGTTGGCCACGTCGCACTTGGAACCGTCACTGACGAACACATCGTCCGGATCCATTTCGACACCGCGGGGAGTATATTCGCCGCGAATGATGGCTTCGCGCAAAAAGTCATAACCCTGTTCCGGACCGTAACCGCGGAAGGTGTTCTTGCATGCCATTTCGTCTACGGCCTTGTGCATGGCTTCAATAGCGGCAGGGATAATGGGAGTGGTCACGTCGCCGATACCCAGACGGATAATGTCGGCATTGGCGTGGGTGCCCTGGTATTCCTTGATCTTCTTGGCGATAGTAGAGAAAAGGTAGCTGCCAGGAAGACGATCGTAAAATGGATTAATGATAGATTCGTTCATAATAAAAGTGGTTAGTGATTAGTGGTTAGTGGTTAGTGAACGGGCGAAGCCCTTATCTTTTTTGCGAGCACCAGCTCGCCACTCTAAAAAAGAACTGTCAACTAACCACTGTTTACTTTGTTTAAATTTCACCTTTTTGACGCATGGCGGCGAGCTAAACCTCGCCTCTGAAGCATTCCTTAGCGGGGCCGGTCATCAAAACCGGGCCACCTTCTTCGTGCTTGATGTGGAGGGTTCCGCCATCCAGGACCACGTCGGATTCCAGGCCAACGCGACCGGTGCGCTGGGCAGCCACCAGAGTGGCGCAACTGCCGGTACCGCAAGCCATGGTCACGCCACAGCCGCGTTCCCACACGCGCATACGGATCTTGCCGGGAGCCACCACCTGAGCAAATTCAATGTTGCAGCGGTCCGGGAACTGCTTATCGTGTTCCAGGACAACGCCCCAGTTTTCAAGCTGGATCTTTTCGATATCGTCTACAAAAATCACGGTATGGGGATTGCCCATAGAGACCGTTTCACCGGTAAAATCAAAGGAGCCTGCAGAGAGCTTGATGGTGCCCAGGAAATCACGGGGAGCACCCATGTCTACGCAAACCTGCATTTTTTCTAGGTCTGCGGCACTTGCTGCGGAACCCAAAATACTCGGCTTGATCAGACCGCTCTTGGTGTGCAGAACAAAAGAGGTCCCGTTGCCCAGGCCACGAGACACAATAAACTTTGCAACGCAACGGGTGGCGTTTCCGCACATGGCGGCTTCGGAACCGTCAGCATTAAAAATGCGCATTTCGAAATCTACACCATTGCCTTTCTTGTTCCAGTCGTAGCCGGCACGGACATCCTTCTCGCCCACCACATATTCTTCGGAGCTAGAAAGCGGAGTCACCACCACCACGCCATCGGCACCAATGCCAAAACGACGGTCGCACAGTTCAATCACGCGCTGGTCCAGGGCTGCACCCGGAGTCATATCAAAAGCTTCACCCGGTTCCACCAGAACGAAGTCGTTTCCGAGGCCGGTCCACTTGGAGAATTTCATTGACATAAATTGTAATCCTTATTTTCGCCCTCAAATAGCAAAAAGCATGCCATTTTTACATTTTCAGTAAAAGTTGAAATTTTCGCTAAAAAAGGGAATTTATAAGGATGACGTCAATTTCACGATTTGAAAGTGTTTACATATTTTGTAAAAACAACTTTTGTATTTTACATCATTTGTAAAGTTTACTTTTTCGGTAAAATCAGTCTTTTATGCAACGGACAGATGCACCATACTTTTTACTGCCAGGCCAGAAATCAACCTCACCAGAATAATAGCCAAATCGTGCTTCCCAGGCGTTATATCCATTATCTTCAGTGCTGGCCCAGAATTCCGTGCGTTCGCCTGCACCGCCAAAACGATCAGGATCTTCCCAAAAGCCCGTAGGCACTGCAGAAAAACCGTAATCATCCGTTCCGTTTCCATTTTCTGCCCAACCATCTGTAGCCTTCAACTTCGGAGCAGCAGTAAACCTACCTCCCACCGCACTAAACAAGGTATTCCACTCGTCTTTGCTGGGAATATGCCAGCCTTCCGGACAAACACCACGGGTTTTCAAATTAGGCCTTTCGCAGACATGATCCCAGTTGCCTTCGGCATAACCGCAATGCTTGCCCGCCGTTCCAAATACAGCAGCAGAATCCATGGCGGCACTCCACAAATACAGGCGACCAAACTGAGCGCAGGATTCCGGATTATTTTCGAAACAGATGCTGGAAGAATCCAAAGTCGCCGTCGGAAGATTGTAGGCATAGTTCAGATTTTCAGCCATCCAGGTCTGCGTTCCGATAGTCACCGTCTTGTAAGTCTTACCGTCACGGGCATCCGTCATGGACCCCTTCACAACGGTCGAGGGATCAACAAGCGAAGCGGAAGAGGAAGAATTGTCCTGAGTCCCACTAGATTCCATTATACAACGAGCCGAGACAACAATTTCCTTTTCCAAAGAACTTCTCGACGGTTTCGGGCTCTCGTAGCCAAAAACGAAGCCAATACTTTCTTCACAGGAAGCCCCTCCCACCGTGCAATTTTCCGTGGCAGTCCAGAAAATAGCGGAGCTGCCATTGGAAGAGAAAAATCCATAAGATCCATAACCAGCAGCCAACACAGCAAAGTCATAATCATTTTTAGGTGGCATGCCCCCAGCCCATCCCTGGGAGAATCTTAAGTCTGCATCACCCACTTCATCAACCAGGGCATACCAGTCCAATTCACTGGGCAGAGTCCAGCCTTCGGGACAAGCATCCGTTGCGGCATCCCAGGAATACAGGCGACCAAAAACTTCGCAATAACCAGAGTCATCGTTATAGCAGGCGCTGCCTTGAGCTGTTTCGTAGTTCAAGTTCTCGGCCATCCAGACCTGGTTACCAACCTTCACCGTCTTGTAGGTCTTGCCATCACGGGAATCGGTAAAGGTTCCGTCAGAATTGAGATCGCCCGCAGGGTTTGATCCTGAAGAAACGGAGCTGCTGGATTTATTGAAAACAGAAGAACTTGATCCTACCGATTCCACCGAGCTACCGGATTCGTCAACCGTAGAACTTGACAAGTTCACAACCTCCGCAGAGGACAAAGTTTCCGTCGCGGAACTCGTAATCAAGTTCTGTGATGAACTCAAATTTTCATCAGCAGAGGAACTGCTTTCAAATTCGGGATTATTATCTTCGCTGGACGAGGTACCGCCATCACTGCCGCAAGCAGAAAATACTCCGCACAAGGCAAGACCAAAGCCTAATGTAGCAAGACGATTCATACAAACTCCTAACCTTTTCGAACAAAAAAAAGATAACACCTTTTCGCGTTAACTAATGTAAAAAAAAACAAACAAAAATCAAGTAAAGAAAAAATTGAAAACACACCCCATCTAAAATTATCTATACTTTCTTTTATGAGATACGCAGTAATTACAGGCGCCAGCTCGGGCATCGGCGCCGAATTCGCAAAGGATTTGTCTGCCCGCGGTTATGGCCTTATTCTGGTTGCACGTCGTGAAGATCGACTGCAGGCCTTGGCCAAGGAATTAGGTACCCCCGCAGAAGTTTTCACTGCAGACCTTTCCAGCCAAAGCGAATGCGAACGCCTGGGAGAATTCCTGGAGAAGTTCGACGTGGGCGTGTTCATCAACAACGCAGGCTTCGGCGACTGCGGCGCCTTCGCCGAAACAGACCTGAACAAGGAACTGCGCATGATCAACGTGAACGTGATTGCGCTGCATCTGCTTTCGAAATTGGCGGTCCGCATTCTGGCCAAGAACGGTGGCCACCTCTTGAACGTAGGCTCCAGCGCAGGCCTGATGCCTTCCGGCCCCTACATGGCCACCTACTACGCCACCAAGGCCTACGTGGTCAGCCTCACCCAGGCTATCGCCATGGAACTTCAGGAATCAAGGTCTAACGTATCCGCCAGCGTTCTCTGCCCGGGCCCCGTAAAGACGGAATTCAACGACGTGGCCAACGTACAGTTCGCCCTGCCGGGAATCTCCCCCAAGTTCTGCGCCAGTTACGCCCTCAAGCAGATGTTCAAGAAGAAGACCATCATCGTTCCCAGCCTCTTCATGAAACTTGCCACCATAGCAGGAAAACTCCTCCCCCGCTACGTCGCCTCTAAGGTGGCCGGCACCCAGCAGAAAAAGAAGTTGGGCAAGGCATAAAACGCCAGACATCCAAAAGATTTCTAAAAAAACAAAATCCAGCCTCCCGAAGGAGACTGGATTTTTTTGGGGGTTAGGAGGATCCTTTGATTCGCTTTTTCAGCGATATTCATCTTTACAGGAAATAAGATACAAACTTTTTGGTGGGTGAGTCAGATAACAAAAAATCAAACTATTAAAAGTGTGTTAAGTGATATATTCTAGACCCTTTTTTTTAATCAAAATGGAACGTTTAATCCCAAAAAAAACATTCCACGCCGGACTATAAAAAATGGGCCGCCGGCAGTTTTACCCACCAGCGACCCGTGTTGTTACACAAGGAACTCTTTTAGCGTAAAGCGGAAAGTTTAAAGCGTAAAGACATTACCCTTTATCCTTTAACCTTTATCCTATAAGCTCTTGACCTTTGCCTTTGCGTCGGCCATGGCTCTTACAACCAGGCTAGCTCCGTTAGCGCAGTCACCTACAGCGTAGATGTTGCGGGACGGATCCTGAATGATTGCAGTACGCGGAGTCAATTCAAGGCCCAGGTCCTTCACAATACCTTCAGCCGGAACGCCGGTAAAGCCCATAGCCAGAACCACCAAATCAGCGTCAATGATTTCTGTAGAATTGGGAACTTCATTAGGCTTGATGGGACGACCGTTGGGAGCCATTTCCCATTCAACCTTCACGGCTTCTACGCCAGCCACCTTGCCATCCTTCACAATGAACTGCTTGGAAGACACATTCCAGCGACGTTCGCCACCTTCGTGGTGAGCATAGCTGGTGCGCAGCATGTACGGCCAATCCGGCCACGGAGTAGACGGGGAACGTTCTTCAGGAGGCTTGGGCATGAATTCCACCTGGAGAACGCTCTTGCAGCCTTCACGGAGGGATTTGCCCACGCAGTCGTTACCGGTGTCGCCACCGCCAATGATCAAGACCTTCTTGCCCTTGGCATTATACTTTTCACCTTCACCATGAAGGAAGTCCAGAGCCAGGTAGATACCTTCTGCATCGCGTCCAGGAATGTTCAAATCGCGAGCGTTGGGAGTACCGATAGCCAGGAACAGGTAATCGAAATTCTTGCGGATGTATTCAGCAGAAATGTCCTTGCCGATTTCGCAGTTGCAGACAAACTTGATGCCAGCCTTTTCCATGAGGGAAACGCGACGGTCGATGACTTCCTTTTCCAGCTTCCAGTTAGGAATGCCGTAACGGAGGAGGCCGCCAACCTTGGGCTTCTTTTCGTAGACGGTTACTGCGTAACCCTTGCGGCGGAGGCTTTCTGCAGCAAAGAGGCCTGCAGGACCAGAACCGATCACAGCCACCGTCTTGCCGTTGGGAGCAGCTTCGGGCAGTTCCACCCAGCCTTCCTTGAAGGCGGTTTCGATCATAAACTTTTCCACCTGGCGAACCATGACGGCGTCATCGTTCAATTGGCGGGTGCAACTTGCTTCGCAGAGGGCGGGGCAAACACGGCCCGTGAATTCCGGGAAGAAAGCAGTCTTGCTGATAATGTCGTAGCCCTTGCGGATGTCGCCTGCAGCTACGGCGGTATTAAATTCGGGAATGAGGTTACCCAGAGGGCAGCCTGCTCCATGGCAGAAGGGAATGCCACAGTCTGCGCAGCGGCCTGCCTGTGCCTTAATTTCTTCTTCTGTGAAGAGGCGTTCAACTTCCTTCAAGTCCTTAACGCGTTCTTCTACGGGGCGGTACACGTCCTGGATTCTCTGTACTAATGCCATATAATGTTCCTTATTTAGCGTAAAGCGGAAAGGTTAAAGGTTAAAGTAGTGTAAAGCGGAAAGTTCTATTTAGCGTAAAGCGGAAAGTTTAAAGGTTAAAGAAACTCCTTCAACCTTTAAACTTTATCCTATAAGCTTTAAACTACAACTTGGCAAGAGCGTTGCGGTATTCCACCGGGAAGACCTTCACGAACTTCGGACGAGAGTTGTTCCAGTCTTCGAGAATGCGCTTACCCTTTTCAGAGCCGGTAGCTTCCACATGCTGACGGATGATGTCCAGCAATTCGGTTTCGCTTTCGGTACCCGGGAGAACGCTTTCCAAGTCAACGGAATCCACGTTGCAGCTCAAGTCGAAGTGACCGGTTTCGTCATAGACGTAAGCGAAGCCACCAGTCATACCTGCTGCGAAGTTCACGCCTACACGACCCAGCACAACCACGCGGCCACCAGTCATGTATTCGCAACCATGGTCACCCACGCCTTCGGTAACGAGAAGCATACCGGAGTTACGGATACCAAAGCGTTCGCCAGCAAGACCATTGATGAACACCTTACCGCTAGTACCACCGTAGCCGATCACGTTACCGGCGATAACGTTGTCTTCAGCCTTGAAGGTTGCGTTCTTGGACGGGCGAACGATGATCTTACCACCGCTAAGGCCCTTGCCCATAAAGTCGTTGACTTCACCTTCGATATCGAGGGTTACACCCGGTGCGAGGAAGGCGCCAAAGCTCTGGCCAGCCACACCCTGCAGGTGAACCTTGATGGTATCTTCCGGCAGGCCCTTTGCACCAAAGTGTTCAGCCACTTCACCAGAAAGTTCAGTACCCACGGTACGGTCCACGTTGTGGATCATGGCGGAAATTTCTACCGGCTTGCCGGTCTTCAGGGTATCCTGTACGAAAGGCAGGAGTTCGCGACGGTCGAAGTTCACCAGTTCTTCAGGAACGAAGTTCGGGTCATGCTTCTTGATCTGTTCCTTACCGTTACCGGCATCCACAGAAGCGAAGATCTTGCTGAAGTCCAGCTTCTTTGCCTTGTAGAATTCGATTGCAGAATTCATGTCAAGGAGATCGTTACGACCGCAGGCTTCATCCAAGCTCTTGAGGCCAAGGCTTGCGAGAATTTCACGAACTTCGTCAGCGATGAAGAACAGGAAGTTTTCAACGTATTCCGGCTTGCCCTTGAAGTGCTTACGGAGTTCCGGATCCTGAGTTGCGAGACCCATGGGGCACTGGTTGGTATGGCACTTACGGTCCATAATACAGCCAAGGCTTGCCAACAGGTTGGTAGCGAAACCGAATTCTTCTGCACCGAGGAGGGCTGCGATCACAACGTCACGACCAGTCTTCAACTGACCATCCACCTGGAGCTTCACGCGGCCGCGGAGGTCGTTAAGAACGAGAGTCTGTTCTGCTTCGGCAATACCCAATTCCCAGGGAAGACCGGCATGCTTGATAGAAGTCAGCGGAGATGCACCGGTACCGCCATCGTGGCCGGAGATAAGGACCACGTCAGCATGAGCCTTGGCAACACCTGCAGCAACCGTACCCACACCCACTTCAGAAACCAACTTCACGGAAACGCGAGCCTTGGGGTTGGAGTTACGGAGGTCATAGATCAACTGAGCCAAGTCTTCGATAGAGTAAATATCGTGATGCGGCGGAGGAGAAATGAGGGACACATTCGGGATGGAGTGACGGATGCGAGCCACAAATTCGTTCACCTTGTGAGCAGGCAGCTGGCCACCTTCACCGGGCTTTGCACCCTGAGCCATCTTGATCTGCAAATCCTTTGCCTTGCGGAGGTAATCGATGGTCACACCGAAACGACCAGAAGCGATCTGACGGATAGCGCTGCTACGGATATCGCCGTTGGGAGCCGGAGTATCGCGATCCGGATCTTCACCACCTTCACCGCAGTTGCTCATGGCACCGTTACGGTTCATAGCAATAGCGATAGCTTCATGAGCTTCCGGGCTCAAGGAACCAAGGCTCATTGCGCCAGCAACAAAGTGCTTGATGATGGATTCGCGGGATTCCACTTCGGAGATATCGATGGGAGTAGTTTCCTTGAACTTGAAGAGACCGCGGAGAGTTGCCAAGCGCTGTGACTGATCGTCAACGAGCTTGGAGTAAGTCTTGAACTTGGAGTAGTCACCCAGCTGAACAGCCTGACGGAATGCGCCCAGAGACTGGGGGGTCCACAAGTGCATTTCGCCATCCTTGCGGAACTTGTACTGACCACCTTCCTTCAGGATCGGGCTAGCGTCCTTCAGGGAAATGTTGTTGCGCTGTTCCACTTCCTGGGCGATTTCAGCAAGACCGATACCTTCGATGCGGCTTGCAGTACCCGGGAGGAATTTTTCGATAATTTCGTGGTTCAGACCAACAGCTTCGAAGATCTGTGCGCTACGGTAGCTACGGAGAGTTGAGATACCCATCTTGGACATGATCTTCAGAAGACCCTTGTCCACAGCCTTCACGTAGTTGGCAGCGGCGGTGACAGGACCCACATCCAGTTCGCCGGTGTGGCACATGTTGGTGATGCTCTGGAATGCCAGATACGGGTTGATGACGGTTGCGCCGTAACCCAGGAGCAAAGCGAAATGCATGACTTCGCGAACTTCACCGGACTGGACGATCAAACCGATTTCCGGACGGACACCTGCTTCAACCAAGGTACGGTTTACAGCTGCGGTTGCCAGGAGAGACGGCATGGGAACATAGCCCCAATCCACATTCTTATCAGAAAGAACGATAATGTTGAAACCTTCCTGAACGGCACGGACAGCGTCGCCAGCCAGGTTCTGCAAGGCAGCTTCAAGAACTTCGCCGTTACCACCCATGGGGAACTGCATCTTGAGCACCTTGGCCTTGAAGCTCTTATCGCCAATGTTTTCGAAGTGCTTGATTTCGTCTTCAGTAACAATGGGACGAGGAATCTTGATGAGGTGAGCCTGTTCCGGAGTTTCTTCCAGAATGTTACCATGGTTACCGATGTAAGTGGTAAGGGACATGACCAGTTCTTCACGAATCGGGTCGATAGGCGGATTGGTGACCTGAGCGAAGAGCTGCTTGAAGTAGTTGAACAGGGGCTGGGGCTTATCGGAAAGGACAGCCAGAGCAGCGTCGTTACCCATAGAACCGATAGGTTCCTGACCATTCTTGGCCATGGGCTGCAAAATGACACTCAGATCTTCGGCAGAGTAGCCGAAACGCTTCTGCTGGATCAGCAAATCATCAGGTACGTCAGACGGATTAATTTCGCTGAAGAGGCCACGGACGCTCATCTTGTTTTCGGCGACCCAACGACGGTAGGGTTTGCTACGAGCAACGAAAGCCTTCATTTCGGCATTCTTCAAGATACGATGGTTTTCGATATCCAGGTAGATAATTTCACCGGGTTTCAGACGGCCCTTTTCTTCTACTTCGTCATCGTTAATATCGAGAACGCCAGTTTCAGAAGCCATCACGAAGAGGCCATCCTTGCAGAGGGTATAACGTGCGGGACGAAGACCGTTACGGTCCAGGATTGCACCTGCGTTTACACCGTCAGAGAATGCGACTGCAGCAGGACCATCCCACGGTTCCATGAGCATGGATTCATATTCGAAGAAGCCACGGACGTCGCGGCCCATATAATGCTTAGCACCCCAAGCCTGCGGCATCATCATGAGGATAGCGTGCGGGAGGCTACGGCCTGCAGCCACCAGCAATTCAAACATGTTATCGAGGCTAGCGGAGTCACTCTGGCCGCCGGCAATCAGCGGCAAGCACTTCTGGAGATCGTCGCCAATGCGTTCGCTCTTCAGGTGGGGTTCACGAGCCTTCAGGCTGTTCAAGTTACCGCGGAGGGTATTGATTTCACCGTTGTGAGCCAGGTAGCGGAACGGATGAGCCAGAGGCCAGGTGGGGAAAGTATTGGTGGAGTAGCGCTGATGAACGAGAGCGATGGGGCTTTCGAAATCAACGTCATTCAGATCCTTATAGAAGGCTTCGATCTGAATAGCAAGGAGAAGACCCTTATAAACGATAGTCTTGCTGGAGCAGGAGCAGATGTACAGGCTTTCGCAGGCCTTTTCAATCTGACGGCGCAGCACAAAGAGCTTGATTTCAGCATTTTCCGGCTTGGAAGCGTCGAAAATGTACTGACGGATATGGGGAAGAGTTTCGCGAGCGGTACGACCAATAGCGTTGGGGTCTACCGGAACTTCACGAACATGGAGAACAGGGCAACCTTCGGCTGCAGCAAGTTCCTTAATCTTTTCGTCGTAGGAATCAGCGGCAACGGAGTTGTCTACAAAAACCATGGCCACACCGTACTTTTCAGGAAGGTCGCTGTAGATCTTCTTGAAGAACTTGTGGGGCATAGAAAGCAAAAGGCCAGCGCCATCACCCGTTTCCGGGTCGCCACCAGCCGCACCACGATGCATCAAACGCTTCAGAACAGTAATGCCCTGAAGCACAATCTGGTGCGATGCCACATTATTGATATTGGCTACGAGACCCACGCCGCAGGCGTCATGTTCGTTAGCCGGATTATAAAGAGCTTGAGCTTTCATTGTATTATTCCTTGTGTTTTATTTTTTCCGCGGCTTTATTGCAAAATGCGTGCCAAAATTTTTAAATCCCACACAAGAAACGAACAAAAATTGAAAATCTTTACATTTTTGGAAAAACCTTTAATTTTTTAATGAAATAAAAAGGTTTGCAGTCCTTTTCGCTTTAATTCCACCCCAAAGGCGATTACGCATTTTGTAAAAACACGATTTAATTTTACGTAGAATGTAAGAATCCTCTAAATTTGATCAAAAACGGCAGTAAACGCAAAACGACCAACAAGAAAAAGAGCGGGTCGAAAGTCCCGCCCCATACCAGAGAACCTAGAGCACCCCCTTTCACGGCACAGTTTATTTCATTTTCTGTAAAGACACGAATCAAAAGCTCTAAACGATTCCTTAGTTCATAAAGTACCCGTACTATCTTATATATCCTAAAAACAAGCTATTTCCTCCACTTTTTCCAAATCCGTAAAAGTTGGCACGGCTTTTGCAATAAGGAGGCCGAAAACAAAACAAATAGGAGTTCATTATGAGCAACCAGTATAGAATGAATGCAATTACCGAAATTGCAGAAGCACCGGCAGCAGGCATCATGGCCGCAGCTACCGCAAACGTTGACTTTTACGGCGAGGACGTGTTCAACTCCGAAGCCATGAAGGCATACCTCCCCAAGGATGTTTGCAAGAAGCTTTTCGCAACCATCGAAAATGGCGTAGCACTTGACCCCAGCATCGCTGGCGAAGTGGCTCACGCTATGAAGAAGTGGGCAATGGACCGCGGTGCAACTCACTTCACTCACTGGTTCCAGCCCCTTACCGGTTCTACTGCTGAAAAGCACGACTCCTTCCTGGAACCGGAAGGCGACAAGGCCATCATGGCTTTCTCCGGCAAGAACCTGATCGTTGGTGAACCGGACGCATCCTCCTTCCCCTCCGGCGGTATCCGTTCCACTTTCGAAGCTCGCGGCTACACCGCTTGGGATCCGACTTCTCCCGCTTTCATCAAGCGTCACGGTAACGGTGCAACTCTTTGCATTCCTACCGCATTCTGCTCTTACACTGGCGAAGCTCTCGATAAGAAGACTCCGCTTCTCCGCTCTATCCAGGCCCTCCAGAAGTCTGCCGACCGTCTCATGGGTCTCTTCGGCGTTGAAAAGCAGAAGGTCACCGTAACTCTCGGTGCTGAACAGGAATACTTCCTGGTAGACAAGAAGTTCTACCTCCAGCGCCCGGACCTTTACCAGGCTGGCCGCACTCTGTTTGGCGCACCTTCCGCAAAGCACCAGCAGATGGAAGACCACTACTTCGGTTCTATCCCGGCTCGCATTTTGAACTTCATGAACGAAGTTGAAGACGAACTGTGGAAGCTTGGCATTCCGGCTAAGACCCGTCATAACGAAGTGGCTCCTGCCCAGTTCGAACTTGCTCCCATGTTCGAAGAAGTGAACCTGGCTTGCGACCACAACATGCAGATTATGGAAGTGCTCCGTAACGTTGCAGACCGCAACGGTCTCGTTTGCCTCCTCCACGAAAAGCCGTTTGCAGGCATCAACGGTTCCGGTAAGCATAACAACTGGTCCGTGAACTACGGTAAGACCAACCTCTTGAACCCGGGTAAGGATCCTCACCAGAACGCAATCTTCCTCACCACTCTCTGCGCTGTTGTCTATGCAGTAGACACCCACGCCGACTTGCTGAGAATGTCCGTCTCTGGCGCTGGCAACGACCATCGTCTCGGTGCTAACGAAGCTCCTCCGGCAATCATCTCCATGTACCTCGGCGACCAGCTTGCTGACGTCGTTGAACAGCTGGAAAAGGGCGAACCCAAGTCCAGCAAGCAGGGCGGCGCCATGAAGCTCGGTTCCGACATTCTGCCGCCGCTCCCCCGCGACGCTACCGACCGTAACCGTACTTCTCCCTTCGCATTCACTGGCAACAAGTTCGAATTCCGTGCACCGGGTTCCAGCCAGTCCTGCTCTGAACCGAACGTTATCCTGAACACCATCGTCGCCGAAGCATTCGACATGATCGCCGACAAGATGGAAAAGGTCTCCAAGGTCAACTTCCACAAGGAACTCCAGAAGCTCCTGCAGTCCATCATCAAGGAACACAAGCGCGTTATCTTCAACGGTAACGGCTACACCGACGAATGGGTTGCTGAAGCCGAAAAGCGCGGCCTCCCCAACATCCGTACCACCATGGAAGCTCTCGGTGCCCTCACCAAGAAGGAAAACGTGGCCCTCTTCAAGAAGTACGGCGTGTTCAACAAGGTGGAACTTGAATCCCGCTACGAAGTCAACCTGGAAGACTACCACAAGCGAGTCGACATCGAAGCCAAGGTCGCTTACGACATGGCCAAGAGCATCGTCCTCCCGCAGGTCGTGAAGGCTTACTCCGAAGCCCTGAAGGTGAACGAAATGGCAATCAACCAGGGTCTGGTTTCCGTCGATTCCTACGCTAAGGAACTGGCCGAAGGCTACAAGGCCCTCGTCGAAGAAATCGCCGTCATGGAAAAGGCTATCGCCGGCAAGCATCAGCTGAAGCTGGAAGCTATGGTCTCCCTCCGCAAGGTTGTGGACAAGCTGGAAGGCATCATCTCCGACGAACAGTGGCCGCTGCCCAAGTATCGTGAAATGCTTTTTATCTATTAAGATAAAAAGCATGGCCACCCGTCGAAGGTGGGTGGCCCAATGTCACTTTATTTACTAATGAACAGCGCGAGCGAAACTGCACGCACAATTAAAAATCGAACCTCATAATGAAGGCGCGGATCGAAAGATTCGCGTTTTCTTTTTTTTAACATCCCCAAAAGCAATCAACATATAAACTCTTGTTATATTTATTTTGAACTTATTAGGAGTTAAAATGAACAAGAAAATCTTCAAATTGGTTGCTTCGGCAATCGCGCTCACGTTATGCGCCTGCGGTAACGATTCCACCAGCCCGGAAGACGATCCCGCCTCCAGCACCAGCGAAATTCAGTCCTCCACAAGCAAAGATCAGCCCTCGTCCAGCTCTTCCAAGGACACTTCCAGTTCTTCTAAAGAAAAATCCAGTTCTTCAGAAAAGGTTTCCAGTTCTTCCGAAGAAACTTCCAGTTCCTCTGACGAACCGGAATCTTCCTCCAGCGAAGACATTTCATCTTCTAGTGAAGAAATTTCTTCTTCCAGCGAAGACATCAGCTCTTCCAGCGAACAGCCTTTTGAAACAGGCGTCTTGATCGATACCCGCGATAATCAGACGTACAAGACGGTTAAAATCGGGACCACCAACTGGATGGCCCAGAACCTGAATTACAATTTCAACGACAATTACGGCAACTCCTGTCCCAACAATGACGAAGAGAATTGCGCTAAATTCGGACGTTTCTACTCTCTGGGCACGGCCATGGACTCTTCGGCCGTCTTCAGTTCCAACGGAAGAAGATGCGGCACCGACAACTACTGCGAGGCCCAGGGTGCCATTCGCGGCATCTGCCCCAAAGGTTGGCGTTTGCCTAACAAGAACGACTTCGCCGAATTGATTGAAATCGCCGGCGGCGCAAATCAGGCCGGAATGAACCTGAAGGCAACAACCAGCTGGACACCCGACGACAATGCCTCCCCCGCCACAGACCTCCTGGGATTTTCCATGTTCGCCACAGGTTCGGCAGACCCCTACCATTACGACCACGACGCAAAGGAATTCCGCACACGTTATTACGACCAGGGAATAAAGGGAGTCATTCTTTCTAGCGATTACGAAGACAACCACGAGTTAACCGTTCTCCTTCTGCAAAACGATTCCGACAAGGCAAGCATCATCAGTCAGGATCGAGAAATCTGGACACCCGTACGCTGCGTCGAAAGCAAGGAAACCGATCAGTACTTCGACATTCCCGACCAATTCGCAGACGAGCCCTAACATTTTCGGGTCCATGCAACTCTGAAATCTTTCAAAAAAAAGTAATCCTCAGCCCTTTCGGACTGAGGATTTTTCGCATCAGCAGATGGTGGTTTTAGGAGGGGGTTTAGTCCACCTGCAGAATGCTAAAGCCAAGCTTCACGTTTTCGGATGCAGAGCTGTTTCTATAGCGGGTAATGACCACCTCGATTTCGCCAGAGTTGGGAGCAACAAAATCAACCAACTCAAAGGGATTGTACGACGAAGCAGACGAAGCGATGATTGTCCCATTCTGCCTGATCACCAGGTCAATATCCTGAGGGAGTCTCTGATTATTCATCACGTACTCACCCGAAGACAGCCATGAAATAGCGGCACGGTAACGCTTGCCCTTCTGAATATTAGATTCAGTAAAACTGATTCTTCCATTTTTGTCAAAATTGGTGTTGTTCGCACCATACCAGTACCGATTCTTGAACAAGGGAGAAGTAGTCAGCCTGTCAAGCATGGGAATGCCAGCCTTGAATGTTCCGATGCCATCATAATCATAGTCCGTATTGCCCACATCACGAGTACTTCCCACCAACATTACCGCCTTCAGCATTTCAGGATGCCATTTCAAAGACGGGTACTTAGACAACAGGAGTGCAGCCATGCCTGCCGTATAAGGGGTTGCAGCACTGGTTCCATTGAATCGGCCATTGTAAGATCCATTCTCGTCACTGTAATGAAGATCCCTGCGGAAATAGAAGTTGGTAAAGTTGGCCACTTCAGGCTTATCATTATGGGCATATCCATTTCTAGAGGAAGAATAGACCATGTACTTGTAATCGATGGGAGAAACGGCTCCAACAGCCACAGCATTCATAGATCTTGCAGGAGTCGACACATAGGAATAGCGGTAATCGTTTCCTGCAGCAACGAACTGGGCTACACCATATTCATAGATGTAGTTATCCATGATGGCGTCAGCGGAGCAATAATAGGGGTAATCGTACACATAGCCCCAAGACTGGGAACCGATATAAATAGGTACAGGATACTTATCGGGATCCTCGGGATAAATAACCTCAGCAGATCCATAAATGTGAGATTCGCCGGTAGAAGACTGCAGAACACGGGCCACACCAATTGCATGGCTAGAAACGCCGTTGGGGCAGTTATTCATCTGCGTAAAGTAATTGTGGTTTACATAGTTATCGGGAACGCAACCACCTTCGCTATAGTAAATACCCACACCCTGGCCATAGTTGCCCTTATTCCAGGCGTAAGTATCAATACCAGACTTAGTGCGGATATAGAAGTCTTCCAGATAGGTGTCTTCGCCAAAATCGAGACCATCATACTTCACGCCTTTATATTCGGAAACATAAACGTTCTCGTTCGAAGAAATTTCCTGTTCAATTTCACTTGCAGTCATGTACTCTACACGAGGGGCCTTAAACTTCCTTCTGTTCTTGCGAAGTTTCTTGCGACTGTTGTCAGCCTTTTTCTGGAACTGCGATTCGGACATTTTTACGCCGTTCAGTTCGTAGTTCTTGGAATCGGCAGAGGCGCTGTAATCAAAAGAACCCGATTCAATTTCAAGGCTGGCATGTTCAACCATGACATCGTTGACCAAAACCTTCATTTTCTGCTGAGAAGCCACGTCGACTTCATAAGTGAGCGTGCTATTGCGGCTGCGGCCCAAAAGGTCAGATTTCACAGAAACCTTCTTAACCTTTTTAGAAGCCTTCTGGGTATCCACGAATTTCTTCACGCTCTCTCCCATGCGGGAAGGACGTTCCAAAGAAACGCGATCAACCTTTTCGTCAACAGGTTTTTCGTAAAGCAGCTGGGCCCAGGAGGCAACACCACCTGCCAGGACCAAAGCCGTAATCATCTTATTGTTCATCATTAACATCTCCTGCGCTTATACAAACTAGCGCAGAAAGGCAATTTATCAAAAATTAAACATATAACGTAAGATTTCAAAAATAATTTGCATTACAAAATCATTACGGAAAAATTACCGCTCACTAAGGTATAGCAGACGTATAAACAAGTGCCATATACACGCAGTACGAGCACAACACCAATTCTCAACACCCTCGAAAATCAGCTTTCCAAAACAGGACCGTTTTGACTTGCAAACGGGGGATTATACCACCAGTCATTATTATACAAAAACTGTAAAACACAGACTTAATTTTTCATTTTTTGTAAAGTTAAGCTTTTACAATTCCTGCTTTAAACCCCAAAATATGCAGTTACTCTTCCTTGGCACACTTATTGCGTATATAGGCGTTGAAATTACACAAAGTGTAAACACAAGGGACGTGATGCTGGGCCTAGAACAGCACACGAAAAAGGTTTTATTATGGCATTGCAGTACAATTACAACGGAAAGACGAAATTCATTATCGTGACCGGGGGTGTCATCTCCGGACTTGGCAAAGGGGTAGCGGCAGCGTCCATCGGGGCGCTGCTTTCTGCTAGAATGAAGGTGGTTCCCGTAAAATGTGACGGCTACCTGAATACAGACCCGGGCACCATGAACCCCACCGAACACGGCGAAGTTTTCGTGTTGGACGACGGTGGCGAGTGCGATATGGACTTCGGCCACTACGAACGCTTTTTGAACGTGACCGCCAAGAAGGACTGGAGCCTCACCATGGGCCGCATCTTCAAGATGATTCTCGACAAGGAACGTCGCGGCGATTACCTGGGACACACCGTCCAGTTCATCCCCCACGTTACCGATCTGATCAAGGAACAGTTCTACCGCATCGCCGACCAGGAAAAGGCAGACGTTCTCTTGATTGAAATCGGCGGTACCGTCGGTGACTTGGAAAACCAGTTCTACATCGAAGCCGCCCGTCAGCTGAGCCACGACGTGGGCCGCACCAACGCCATGTTCGTACACCTGACTTACGTGCCTATTCCTTCTGGCGTTAACGAACAGAAGTCCAAGCCCACCCAGATGTCCGTCCATGACTTGAACCGCCTGGGCATCTATCCGGAAATCGTTATCGGCCGTTGCGAAGAATATATCAAGCCCCATCTGAAAGAAAAGATCGGCCTGTTCTGCAACCTGCCTGCAGACCACGTGATTTCTGGTGTGGACGTGCAGCACGTTTACGAATGTCCGCTGGTTTATGACGCCGAAGGCATTCCCGAAATTCTCGCCAAGCGCCTGAACATTTACGCCCCGCCCAAACTGGATCAGTGGAGCAAGCTGGTGGAATCCCTGAAGCGCAATTCCGTAACGCCCCGCAAGACTTTGACGGTCGCCATCTGCGGTAAGTACATGGCTCTGGAAGATTCCTACGCCTCTGTGGTGGAATCCATCCGTCACGCTTCCGCTCACCTGGACCTGCGCGCAGACATCCGCTGGGTGGACACAGAAAAGATTGAAACAGGTGCCGTTTCCGTAGAATCCGCATTGAAAGGCGTCGACGCCGTTATCGTTCCCGGTGGCTTCGGCAGCCGCGGTATCGAAGGCAAGATCATGGTCATCCAATATGTCCGCGAAAACAAGATTCCCTTCCTGGGCATTTGCTACGGCATGCAGCTTTCCGTGGTGGAATTTGCACGCCACGTCTGCGGCATGAAGGGAGCCGGCACCGTGGAAATGGAAAGCGACACCTACCACGTGGAACATCCGGTTATCGCCTACCTGCCCGGCCAGGAACATATCAAGGATATGGGAGCCACCATGCGTCTGGGCGGTCACGACATCCTGATCAAGGAAGGCAGCAAGGCTCAAGAAATTTATGGTTCCAACGTCGCCCGCGAACGTTTCCGCCACCGCTACGAAGTGAACCCGCAGTATGTTCAGCAGATTGAACAGGGCGACCCCACTGGCGCAAACCCGCAGAAGCTTATCTTCTCAGGAAAGGCTTCCGGCGAAGACATCATGCAGATTATGGAACTGACAGACCACCCCTACTTCATGGCTTGCCAGTGCCACCCTGAACTGAAGTCTTCCCTGATTCATCCGGCCCCGCTGTTCCTGAACTTGCTGAAGGCCGCGGACGAACGCACGTAACACACTGACATTCAATAAGTTACGCCAATAACGTAAAAATACCGCAGGTTTACCCCCCAAGTCTGCGGTACCTTTTTGATGTCCCCATATTCCAAAAAGGCCTTTCATTTTTTGTAATTAAAGCTATATTTATACAAGTTTAACCCTTGTGAAATAAGCGATTGGCTAAAATGGCAAAAAATGTAAAGATGATGAAGCGAACTGGCACCCACGGTGCTGCTTCCGCTATTCATTGTTCCGCCGTTGCTATTTCCATTATTTCCAAGACTGTTGATTTTATTAGTGCCGGACTTGTTAGTTCGGCGTTTTTTTTATCCTCGCCCCGTGTCATCTTGATCGGCTCCCACCGCGTCATCCTGAGCGTAGCGAAGGATCTAGCATTTATTAGTTAAATCAAACGGAGATAAAAAATGAAGATCGAAGGTATCGATAAGGTTCTCATCATCGGCTCTGGTCCTATTGTCATTGGCCAGGCTTGCGAATTCGACTACTCTGGCACCCAGGCCTGTAAGGCTCTGCGCGAACAGGGTTACAAGATCGTGCTGGTGAACTCTAACCCGGCTACCATCATGACCGACCCGGTCATGGCTGACGCTACTTATATCGAACCGCTGAACCTGGAACGCTTGGAACAGATCATTGCCAAGGAACGTCCTCAGGCATTGCTCCCCAACCTCGGCGGTCAGACTGGCTTGAACCTGTCTTCTGCCCTGAACAAGGCTGGCATTCTGGACAAGTACGGCGTGAAGGTCATTGGCGTGAACCTGGACGCTATCGAACGCGGCGAAGACCGTGAAATCTTCAAGGCTACCATGCAGCAGCTGGGCATCGACACCCCGCGCTCCGGCATTTGCCACTCTGTTGAAGAAGCCGAAAAGATCGTTGCTGAAATCGGCTACCCTGTGGTGGTTCGTCCGGCATACACCATGGGTGGTGCAGGTGGCGGCTTCTGCTACAACGTCGAAGAACTCCGTACCATTTGCGGTAACGGTCTTGAACTTTCCATGACTCACCAGTGCCTCATCGAAGAATCCATTCTCGGTTGGGAAGAACTGGAAGTCGAAGTGGTTCGCGACTCCAAGAATCAGATGATCGCTATCTGCTTCATCGAAAACATTGACCCGGTGGGTGTTCATACTGGCGACTCCTTCTGCGCAGCCCCGTTCCTCACCATCGACAAGAAGCTTGAAGAAAAGCTGAAGACCGACGCTTTCAAGATCGTTGAAGCTATCGGCGTGATCGGCGGTACCAACGTTCAGTTCGCACACGACCCGAAGACTGGTCGCGTGGTGATTATCGAAATCAACCCCCGTACCTCTCGCTCCTCTGCTCTTGCTTCCAAGGCAACCGGTTTCCCCATCGCTCTCGTTTCTGCAAAGCTCGCTGCTGGCATGACTCTGGACCAGATGGACTACTGGCGCGACGGCACCCTCGAAAAGTACACCCCCAGCGGTGACTACGTTGTGCTGAAGTTTGCTCGCTGGGCATTCGAAAAGTTCCGCGGCGTTGATGACTGCCTGGGCACCCAGATGAAGGCTGTGGGTGAAGTCATGGCTATCGGTAAGACCTATAAGGAAACCCTCCAGAAGGCAATCCGCGGTCTGGAAAACGGCCGTGCAGGTCTTGGCTTTGCTAAGGACTTTAACAAGAAGACCAAGGAAGAACTTCTCGACATGATGAAGACCGCTTCCTCTGAACGTCACTTCCAGATGTACGAAGCCATCCGTAAGGGTGCAACCGACGAAGAAGTTTTCGCAGCAACTTACGAAAAGGCTTACTTCGTGCAGCAGATGCGCGAACTGGTTGAACTTGAAGAAAAGATGCTCAAGACTCCGGGTCGCATGCCTTCTGACGAACTCCTGATCCAGGCCAAGAAGGACGGCTTCGGCGATAAGTACATCGCAAAGATCCTCGGCATCCGTGAAAAGGACGTTCGTGCAAAGCGTATCGAACTTGGCATGGTTGAAGGCTGGTGCGCAGTGCCTGTTAGCGGCGTGAAGGACCAGTACTACTACTATTCTACCTACAACTGCAAGGACGAATCTACCGCCACCAACAACCCGAAGAAGATCATGATCCTCGGTGGTGGCCCGAACAGAATCGGCCAGGGTATCGAATTCGACTATTGCTGCTGCCACGCTGCAATGGCTCTCCGCGAAATGGGTTACGAAACCATCATGGTGAACTGCAACCCGGAAACCGTTTCTACCGACTACGATACCAGCGACAAGCTGTACTTCGAACCGGTTACCCTCGAAGACGTTCTCCAGATTTACAAGAAGGAACAGCCCGCAGGCGTTATCGTGCAGTTCGGTGGCCAGACTCCGCTGAACATCGCTCGCGCACTCAGCGACGAAGGCGTGAAGATTCTCGGTACCAGCATCGATTCCATCGATATCGCTGAAGACCGCGACCTGTTCCGCAAGATGATGGACCAGCTGGAAATCCCGATGCCCGAAAGCGGCATGGCAACGAACATCGACGAAGCCCTCGCTTGCGTCAAGCAGATCGGTGGCTACCCTGTGATGATCCGCCCCAGCTTCGTGCTTGGCGGCCGCGGCATGGAAGTCATCTACGACGAAAACATGCTCCGCGAATACGTTGCCAAGGCTGTTGGCGTTACCCCGGATCGCCCGCTCCTCATCGACCGTTTCCTCCACAACGCTCTGGAATGCGAAGCCGACGCCCTCTCTGATGGCGAACACGTTTATATTCCGTCCGTGATGGAACACGTGGAACTTGCCGGTGTCCACTCCGGTGACTCCGCCTGCATTATCCCGCCGGTAACCATTACCGAAGCAAACCTGAAGACCATTAAGGATTACACTCGCAAGATTGCAGAATCCCTCCACGTTTGCGGTCTCATGAACATGCAGTACGCTATCGAAGACGGCAAGGTTTTCGTTCTCGAAGCCAACCCCCGCGCATCCCGTACCGTGCCTCTGGTCTCCAAGGTCTGTAACACTCAGATGGCCCGCCTTGCCACCCGCCTCATGATGGGTGAAAAGCTGGAAGATTTGAAGCTGAAGGACAAGAAGTTCAAGCACCACGGCGCCAAGGAAGCTGTGTTCCCGTTTGACAAGTTCCCCAAGGTTGACCCGGTTCTCGGCCCTGAAATGCGTTCCACCGGTGAAGTGCTGGGCCTCTCCGAAGACTTCGCCCTGGCTTACTACAAGAGCCAGGAAGCCGCAGGCTCCATCCTGCCTTCCAGCGGTGCAGTTCTTATCAGCTTGTCTGACAAGACTAACCTCTGCGACCAGGCAATCGAAGTGGGTCAGCGTTTCCAGGATCTGGGCTTCAAGATCTACGCAACCGAAGGCACCGCCAAGTTCTACGAAAAGGCTGGCGTCAAGTGCGAAGTGGTGAACAAGATCGCCGAAGGCCGCCCGAACGTTCTGGATGTCATCCTGAACAAGCAGGTGAACCTCATCATCAACACCCCGTGGGCTCGCCGCGACGCTGTTGCCGATGAATCCGCCATCCGTAAGGCAGCCATCAAGTACAAGACTCCTTACATCACCACCCTGGCTGCCGCTCTCGACACCGTCAAGGGCATCGCCGCAGCTAAGTCCGGTAAGGGAGCTGTAAAGAGCCTTCAGGAATACCATGCTTCTATCGAGGAAGTGTAAGAGCCTTGAGCAATGAGCCGTGAGTGACGAGCTGTCGCTTACGATAAGTTCTGTTACTCTCTTGCAAGTCATTCCCGCGAAAGCGGGAATCTAGCCTAAACTTAAAGAACCCCGTCTCATTGGAGGCGGGGCTCTTTTTACATATATTTGTTTTTGCGATAGAAATATCTATATTGTTGTCAAAGGAGTTTTAAAATGTGTCAAATTGAAAAATTGCAAGAACTGTACGACGAATGCAAGAAGATGAATTTTGACGAAACTTCTGACATTCTTGAAAAGGCTCGTTCTGAAGAAGAAGCCCGTTTCTTTGCGTTGGTAAGCGATTTAATTTTGCAGCAGAAGCAAGAAGAAGTCATCGCCGCAAAGAGGTTTTAATTGCCTAAATACATTGTTTTCGCAGGTCCCAACGGTTCTGGAAAATCAACCCTATATCAAACAAATAGGGATATTTTCGACATTCCTAGAGTAAATGTTGACGAGATTGTTCGCCAAAACAATGGAGATTGGAGAAATGCCGCTGATGTCGTAACGGCTGGCAAGATTGCAATTCAGAAAATCAAGATCTATTTTGCTTCTTTGACTTCTCTCAACCAAGAAACTACTCTTTGTGGTAAAAGTGCCATTCAAAACATCAAAAAGGCACAAAGCCTTGGTTATACAATTGAACTTTATTTCGTGTATGTGGATTCTGTAGAAATTGCAAAGCAACGCGTTCTTCTGCGAGTTGCCGCAGGGGGGCATGGAATCCCCGAAGCTGACATAGAACGGCGCTATAAAGAATCTCTTGAAAAGTTAAAAGAAGTTCTCCCACTATGCAATAAAGTTGAACTTTATGACAATTCCAAAAGATTCAGGCGAGTTGCATTAATAAAGTCCGGTAAAACAATTGTCGTTTCAAACGATGTTCCAGAATGGGTTAGGAGTTTGTTGAAATAATTCCTGATTTGTCAAACTAATTTTTTAATTTTTAGTTATTTTTGCTAAAAATAGAGTTTTTGCTCTAGTTCTCGTCTGAAATCCGCGAAATTTCAAACCAATGAGAGCTGGACAGACACTCACGCAACCCCTGTCAAAGGGGGTTCTTCGCTATGTACATTGGCTACAACAGTCAATGTGTTTTGCGTTGCCTTTATGGGCGTGGGTCGTTTGTGCTTTTCATTGGTGGGTCTTCGCGGAACCTCAGGCGAAATGCGCATTCGACTTCACGCCTTTTCTATATAGTGGGCTGAACGCACTTTTGAACGACAAGCAGAACTCCACATTCTTATATGGAGCATGCGGTCGTGGCGAAAAGTAACCCAGAACAGCTAGAAGTTATTAATACAACAGAATCTCCTTTGTTGGTGATTGCTGGTCCTGGCGCAGGCAAGACGAAGACGCTTGTGGACCGTGTATGTCACCTGATTTACGACCTTGATGTAGCTCCCGAGAATATTCTGGTTGGAACATTTACCGAAAAAGCAGCTAAGGAACTTCTTTCGCGAATTTCCACCGCATCAGCTGCTTACAGAAATCAAAAGAACATTTCTGAAATTCGTGTGGGAACTCTTCACTCCCTGTTCCTTGATTTTCTTGAAGAATATCGTGATTATACGGACTTGCGTCGTGGCTATCAGGTATTAGATCAGTTTGAACAGACTTACCTTTTTTACCGAAACGCTTTTCGTTTTAACCAAATTGATGGAATAACGGACCTTATCGGAGGCAACGCTCGTTCAGCTTATGGCTGGAACGCAGCGACAAAACTCGCGTCTCTTGTGAACAAGGTTGCCGAAGAAAATCTTGATGTTGAAAAACTTGCCAAATGTAAAAAGGCGGAACGACTTCCTATCCTTGCAGAAACAGTCGCTCTTTATAGGGATTTACTTGCTGAACAAAATGCTTTGGATTTTTCGTTGATTCAAACGAAAATGTGGGAACTCATTGAAAACGAAGATGTCCTCAAGGATGTTCGTTCAAAAGTTCATTACATCATGGTGGATGAGTACCAAGATACCAACCGCATTCAGGAGCAAATCCTATTGAAATTGGCTGCTCCAGCAAATCGAATTTGCGTGGTTGGTGACGATGACCAAGCTTTGTATAGATTTCGCGGCGCAACAGTTGAAAATATTTTGCGATTTCAGGAGAAATTCCCTAGTCGCGGAAAAAATCAGTGCATAAAGATTGAATTGGATAAAAACTATCGTTCTCACCCTGACGTCATTGATTTCTATAACGATTGGATGAATGGATTATGGGAAGAGGAATGGGGCGAATTTAGACACGAAAAAATAATCAAGAATGCTGGCAAGCAAAATCGTAAGAATACAAAGTACACTGGCGTTGTAAAGTGCATGGGTGAAAATAGCACGGATTGGTGTAAGCACTTTTATGATTTAGTTTGCAAATTGAAAACGAACGGGGCCTTAAAAGATTACAATCAAATAGCATTATTGTCTCGCTCCGTAAAAAACGACAAGGTTGTGGAACTTTCCAACTATCTGGAAGAACGAGGAGTTCCTGTATTTTCCCCTCGTTCAGCTCAGTTCTTTGAACGTAAGGAAATCAAGCTAGCTATTGGTGCGCTGCTTTTCTTGTTCCCGAAGTTAGAAGAAACGTATTTGAATGATGGCCGCAATGAATCTTTCATGGAAGATATTTGGGCCTATTATGATTTGTGCCTAGATACTTTTACCCAAGAATTACGACAGGATTTGAAACTTCATGGTGAGTTGCGTGTTTGGGCTGTAACCAAAGCAAAGGAGATTGCTAAAGCAACCCGTAATACAGACTACACCTTTGCCAACTTGTTCTACGAATTGCTCCAGTTCCCGATGTTTGCGAATTTTCTGCAAGCAGAACTTAGCGATGGTGTACAAGATTTGCGACCCATGTACAATTTGGCCATGTTCAGCCAATTACTTGGAAAATTCGAATACCTGAATAATGTTGTTGCGATTTACTCGGACGTGGATAAACGAACAAAACTGCTGCGCCGTTTATTCAATGAGTATCTGAAGTTCTTGAAAGAAGGTGGCATTGCAGAGTATGAAGATTTTGACATGGTGACTCCACCTGGGTGCATAAGCATCATGACAATCCACCAGAGTAAGGGACTTGAGTTCCCAATAACTTGCGTAGATTCTTTGGATAGTACTCCGCGAAAGAATTATGATGATATTGACTTGGAAATAGCGGAATATTACCACAAGAATTCTCCCTGGGAACCCTTGGAACGAGTAAAGTTCTTTGATTTCTGGCGACTCTATTACACCGCATTTAGCCGTGCTCAAAATTTACTCGTGCTAACCGGGATCGACAACGAAAATTCTCGTGTAGAAAAGGAACGCAAATCACCTTCTAAATACTTTGATTCCGTCTATAGGAATGTGGTTGACTACACGGAACTTTTTAAGAAAGACGCTCCTGGCATTTATTTAGACGAAGTTAAGGCCAGTAACATAAAGCATCAGTATTCCTTTACAAGCCACATATTACTTTATGAAAACTGTCCGACACAGTATAAGTTTTTTAGGGAAGTGGAATTTTCTCCTGTACGAACTAACGCAATTTTGTTCGGTACTTTAGTGCATGAAACTATTGAGGATGTTCATAAACAAGTACTGGCGGGAAATCCAGAAAAGGTAACTCGTGAAAATATGGAAAGTTGGCTCAAGGAAAACTACCACCAACTTTCGAAACAGCAGGGTGTTTACTTGCGAGAGTCATCTTTGAAATCCATTTTGAACCATGTAGAAAACTATGTGGAATATGCTAGCAAGGATTGGAAGCGTATAAAGGAAGCGGAAGTTCCGTTGACATTGTTAAAGGATGACTACATACTGGAAGGCCGCATTGACTTGATTCAAGGGAAGGGCGACGCCTTAGAAATTTTGGATTTCAAGACAGATGTAAAACCAGATGTGAATAACGCCAAGGATCGCGAGAAACTAAAGCGTTACAAGCGTCAGCTAGAAATTTATGCACACATCGTTCAAGGAAAATACGGTAAGCCCGTAAGCAAGATGCACCTGTTTTATACAGGAACAGAAGATGGTAGCCCCTTTGTGAGCTATGACTTTAATTCCAAATCCATCGAAAAGACTATTGCTGAAGTAGATGATGTGGTGATGAAAATCGAACGGAAAAATTTTGAACATAGCGGGGAGCGCGACCCCAAGAAATGCAGTGAATGCGACTTTAGACATTATTGCAACAACTGTTCCAAGAAGAGGAAGTGATTATGACCGAACAGAAGGATATGTTTGAATTCAAGAATGAACCCATTAAGGGGTTCCCGGAACTTCGTTGGGCCGGCAAGCGTCCTTTCACGGGAACGCCTTATTATCCGGCTCAGCTGAAGGAAACCCATGGCGAAGCTGCCGAAGATGGCTGGATGAACAAACTCTATTGGGGAGACAATTTGCAGGTGATGAGTCACTTGCTTAAGGAATATCGTGGCAAGGTCAATTTAATCTATATTGATCCACCTTTTGATAGTCGTGTTGATTATAAGAAAACTATTTCATTAAGAAATAGTAAGGTTGAAAATGATTCTTCCTCTTTTGAAGAAAAGCAATATGGCGATATTTGGTTGAATGATGAATATCTTCAGTTTTTGTATGAAAGATTAATTTTATGTAAAGAACTTCTTTCAACACAAGGGAGCATATATATACATTGCGATTGGCATAAAAGTCATTTTATAAGAAACATATTAGAAGAAATTTTTGGAACACAAAATTTTAGAAATGAGATTGTATGGAAAAGATGCTCTGTAAAAGGGGCTAAGGTTTTAGGAAAACAATTTCCGAGAAACCACGATAGTATACTTTTTTTTACCAATTCAGATTCATACATTTATATTAGACAAAATTTGCCTTTTGATGAAGAATATAAAAAAAGGTTCAATAAAGATGATCATGATGGTAGAGGCCCCTATAGAGATGATCAAGCTATTGGAACTAGAAGTTCTGAATCCATTGCCGAATTAAAAAAGCAAGGCATTATTTTCGAACAAGATGGTAGATTAAAAATAAAATCGTATTTATATGAAAGAGATGGAGTTGTTGTTGATGATAATTGGTCCGACATTCCTGATGAAAATGTAATGTCAAAAACAAGGACTGGTTATCCCACACAAAAACCAGAAGCTCTCTTGGAACGTATAATTAAGGCATCCTCCAACCCAGGCGACATCGTTTTTGATTGCTTTATGGGGAGCGGTACTACCCAAGCCGTGGCCATGAAACTCGGTCGCAAATTTCTTGGTGCAGACATTAATCTTGGCTCAATCCAGACCACAACAAAACGCCTCATTAATCGTGCAAAAGAAATCCAATCCGATAGTAACTTGCTTTCTACAAAAACATACACAGGTTTCGAAGTCTATAATGTAAATGACTACGATTTCTTCCGTAATGAGCTGGAAGCAAAACGCCTTATCATCGATGCCATGGGCATGCAGGCGCTCCCTGAAAATAACCTCTGGGATGCGGAAATGGATGGTCGCATGGTAGCAATTCTTGGCATTAACCGCATTGCTACTGCAGCAGAATTCAGCAAGATCATCAACAATATTGATATGGCCAGCTGGACAAAACGGCAGTCGGAAAATTTCAACAAACCCATTGAAAAAATCACCTTCGTCTGTATGGGCCACGATCCTAATCTCAAGGCGATGTTCCTTGATGAAATGCAGAAAATGGGTTTCAAGGTGGATCTCGAAATAGTCGACATCCTCCGCGATAAAAAGGATTTGACCTTCAAGCGCGATGCCGATGCTAAAATCAAGATTACAAAGGATAAACTCACTGTCAAGGAATTTTATCCCATGAATCTTCTGCAAAAACTGAGCATCGAGAGCCAGGATGTTGAAGATTGGAAGGAACTTGTGGATTCCATTATGATTGACTGGAATTACGATGGCGTCACTTTCAGCCCATCCACTACAGACATTCCTGAAAAGAATGAAATGGTGAAGGGCGAATATTCAATTCCAGAAGATGCCGGAACCATTCACGTAAAGATCACGGATTTGCTCAGTGAAAGTTGGGAAGGCTCCTTTGAGGTAGAAAATGGCTAAAAAGCAAAAATCTGTAGAGGTTCCATTCTACAAATACCTCTGGAATTTCTATTCGGCAAATAAATCAATGATTAAGGCTGAGTATAAGGATTTAACCAAGAGAATCCTTTCTCACGCCAATCCCGAAAATCCAGGAGCATTCCTTCGCAAGCCTCAGTATGAAGCTTTTGAAATTTATGTGTTCCTTAAGGAATATCTGAATAATCCTCGTTTATCAGATTTGTTCAATGATTGGTGTCATGACGAAGGTAAGTTTTGCTTAAAAGATACCACGTTGGAATCTGGCGCCCAGGACCTTTTTGCAGAGGAAGAAGCTCACAGGAAACTATCTGATGCCGCTGTAATTGGCCCCGCCATTCAACAGTTTGAAAATCTGAGACAGGGTTATTCTAATTACATTTTCTCCTTGACTATGGGAACGGGCAAGACTATTTTAATGGCTCTTTGCATTTTCTATGAGTTTCTGTTAGCAAAGAAATATCCTAAAGATGAACGCTTTTGCCATAACGTTCTTGTTCTTGCCCCGGATACAACGGTTCTTCAATCTTTGAAAGAAATCCAGACTTTTGACAAGTCCAAAATTTTTGCACCTGAATATGCTAACGTGCTGGACTCAATTTTGAAGTTTCATTTTCTTGAAGATGACGGAATTAGCCTTTCAACAATGGACGGCTCTGATTTCAATGTTATCATTTCGACAAGTCAAAAAATCATTCTTCACAAACGTCATAAAGATGATTCCGCCAGTATCCAACTATTTAAAGACAACTGGAACGCTGCAATGGAAAATGACCCAAATGCAGATTTGTACCAGATTGATGAAACAGAATTGACAGCAAACCAACGCTATATCAAAATTACCCGATTAAAACAGTTGGGTATCTATGTGGATGAAGCTCACCATGCTTTTGGTAAGTCACTGAAAAGTGATATGTTTGATCGCAGTAAAGAGACTAGCTTACGTTTGACTATTGATAATTTGGCTAAGGAATTGGAACGGTCCGGGTCTAAGGTGGTTGCCTGTTATAACTTTACAGGAACGCCCTATGTTGATAACCAGATTATGCCAGAAGTTGTTTATGAGTACGGTCTCCGCAGTGCCATAGATAATCGTTATTTGAAAGAGGTTGAGGTTAAAGATTTTAAGAATGTCAAGAGTGGAACTTTTATTCAGCGAACCATTGATGAGTTTGTAGAAATTCATCGTGGAAATAAAAAGCATTTTAAACGCTACGAGGGTATGCTGCCTAAGATGGCTTTTTTTGCAAATACTGTTGATGAACTTACCAATGAGTTAAAACCTGCTGTTGAAAAAGCTCTTATCAATAACGGTATTTCATTAGATTCTGTTTTGGTGAATGTCGGCGACGAAAAAATTACCAAATCCGATGACTTGCGCGAATTTAGACTTTTGGATACACCAACTTCGGAAAAACAGTTTATCCTCTTGGTTGGAAAAGGTAAGGAAGGTTGGAATTGTCGGTCACTTTTTTCAGTAGCTCTTTATCGCGAACCTAAAAGTACAATCTTCGTTTTGCAGGCGACCATGCGTTGTCTCCGTTCCATAACGGATATGCAACAGCGAGGAAATGTTTTCCTCTCGGCCGAAAATCTTGAAATCCTTCAGAAGGAACTGGAAAGTAATTTCAGAATGTCTGTTTCTGATTTGACTCGTAAAAATGCAGAACCGGCCAAGGAACGTCGCATTTATGTTCGAAAGAAAGTCCCAGTCAAGATGATGGAACAAATTTCCAGGTTTAAGGTTGAACCTAAAAAAGTTGGAACATATACAATTTTTGATGAATCTTTTGATTTTGAAAAATATCGCAAAACGGAAGGCAAACACTCTCTACGAAATATTGATTCCGCAACAATTCGTAAGGAAATTACTAGCACCGTAGATCGCAGATTTTCTCCATATAGTCTCATTGCAGAACTTTCTCTTTACTTGACACAGCATGAAAAATCAGGCGTACTTTTTGCCCCTTCTGAAATCCGAGAATTGATAGAGAAATCAACTGACGGAATGGATGTGATTTTAGAGAAGGTAAACTACGCGAATGAAATTCTATACGACTTTGTAATACCAAAGTTGTTTGAACAGCTTTATTCTGTGAAGTATGAACCTGGTGAAGTTAGGGAAGTTGTAAAGTACATCGTAAAAGATCCTCCACAAAATGGAACCGGTCCAGAAGCAGCGTATTATACAATGCACTTTAGCGATGAAATGTTTATCTCCGACTCTTCTGCGAAATATTGCGCGTTTAACCAAACGGAATCGGGTAACAAAAAGAGCTTTGATTTGTCGGGCTATGGCTTTGATTCAAATTCCGAAAAAGATTTCTTCATTAGAAACCTTGTCAGCAATAATGAAATCAAGCACATTTGGTTTACGGGTATGCTGACCAATGGACAGTCGAATTTCTACGTTCACTATATTGATCCAGAATCTCATTCACTCCGTTCTTATTACCCCGATTTTTTGGTTGAAGATAAGGATGGCAAATTTTATATCGTTGAGATCAAGGGACGTCATTTAATGAGTGCTCCATCTACACAAGCAAAGGTAGAATATGCAAAGCAAATGGCAGCTCTAAGCAAAATGGAATATGTCTTTATCCCTGATGATCTCGCTGATATGATATTGCAGGAGTTCGTGAGAGAAAGCTATATCAGTAATGCCGTTTCAATGTAGGATCCAAGAATGTAGAGACTCCTATGACTCGCTCATTGCTAGAAATAAATACAAAAACCGTTCCAAACGAACGATTGAATACACCTGCCCCAAAACAAAAGCGGAAACTTGGCGTGTTAAAGAACAAGGCTTCCGTCAAGTTCGCCGATGATTTCGAAATAAGCCCCGATAAAATGCTGGGGCTTTAATATGAATATTCTGTTTGACACTCATATTTTGATTTGGTCCATTGTTAATCCGGACCAAATTCCAAAGCCGATTCTGAACAAGATAGAGGACTCTGGCAACAAGGTTTATGTTAGCTACATAACATTGTGGGAAATCGCCTTGAAGCAATCTATTGGAAAACTGGATTTGAAAGGTTTTGACATAAAAAACTAGCCAGATTTTTGCATTCAGCAGGGTTTTGAATTCATATCTCTGGAATCCTCTGATTCACTGGGAATTTCCAATTTGGCTTCAAAAGAAAATCATCGTGATCCGTTTGATCGAATGCTCATTGTTCAAGCAAAGAATAGAAATTATTTCTTTGCGAGTGTTGATGAAAAAATGGACCAATATAGAGCAGATGGCTTAAAACTGTTGAACTCCTAAAATGCGTTAGGGATAGTGACCCGTATGGGCCGAGACTTTAGGCTCGGTGAGCGAAGCGAGTATAGCCCGACCTTGCCATAGGCAAGGGAACGCTCGAAAAAGAAGGTGTTGTCCAGCACTGCTGAATCCCTCCATGTTTCCAGAAACGTCTTCGGTTCGGTCATGCCAGCCCGCAAGCGGTCTGTCGCGACACTCACCTTGAGACGTTTTGCGGTCTCATGAACATGCAGTACGCTATCGAAGACGGCAAGGTTTTCGTTCTCGAAGCCAACCCCCGCGCATCCCGTACCGTGCCTCTGGTTTCCAAGGTCTGTAACACTCAGATGGCCCGCCTTGCTACCCGCCTCATGATGGGTGAAAAGCTCTCCGACCTGAAGCTGAAGGACAAGAAGTTGCAGAAACACCTTTGCCTCGGCAATGTCCACGCAAGCGTGGCCGCTGCACTCGGCTTACGGTGTTTTCCAGGAGCTGGGCTTCAAGATCTACGCAACCGAAGGTACCGCCAAGTTCTACGAAAAGGCTGGCGTCAAGTGCGAAGTGGTGAACAAGATCGCCGAAGGCCGCCCCAACGTTCTGGATGTCATCCTGAACAAGCAGGTGAACCTCATCATCAACACCCCGTGGGCTCGCCGCGACGCTGTTGCCGATGACAAATGCACAAGGCGAATGCCGCGACAGAAAACTTGTTTTCTGGCATGGCTGAGCCAAGCATTTGGGCTATGCCCATGCGCCATCCGTAAGGCTACCATCAATAGTACGCAAGGTGAGCGTCGCACAAAAATGCTTGCGCTTTGCAAGCTATTTTTGTATGACCGAACCGCAGTACGGACGCCAAAGGCGTCCAATACAAGACTCCGTACATCACCACCCTGGCCGCCGCTCTCGACACCGTCAAGGGCATTGCCGCCGCCAAGGCTGGCAAGGGCGAAGTGAAGAGCTTGCAGGAGTACCACGCTTCTATTGAAGAGGTTTAATTAACTTCTTCTGGGCGTTGCCCGGCCAAGGTCACTGAGCTTGCCGAAGTGGGCCGGGCCGGTGCCTTGCGCTATAAAAAGACCGAGCTGGAAAAATCCAGTTCGGTCTTTTTTTACAGAAAAAGCTTCGCCTCGGCCATGTCGAAACAAACAAGTTTGTTCGCCGCGGCACTCGGCTCGATTTTTTTTCGTTCAGCCGCTTCGCGTCCTAACCCTTACGGGCAGCGGCACCTAACGCAAAAATCCAGACGATGTCTGGATTTTTCTATTTCAACAGTTTAATGAAATCTTCAGGAGAAATGCAAGAAATCCTGGAATTTTCAAAATCCTTCGGGTTTCTTGTAACAATGTAGTCTGCTCGATATTTTTCAGCAACCTCGCTTTGAACACAATCTTCAAAGTCTGGAAAATTTTGATACTCCAAAGCTCTCACGATAACATTCTTATTTACATCTCCGACATCGAAAAGCTCTGTAAGATTTAAGAGAACAGTCCTTCTTGTGGCGTCATCGTAAACCTTGCGGAGAATGTAGAACATGTTTGTGAAAGAATGGGCTGCGACACAGCCATCGAAGACATTCTGCCTTCTTGCATCAACAATAGACCTTGCAAATGCGAAATATGGTTCACGTTTTACAACGTAATCCATTAGGACGTTGGTGTCAATAAGAGCCCTCATCCGACAAACCTTTCATCACGCCAAGATGCAAGTTCCTTTTCGTAGTCCAGTTCAGGAGCTGCCTTGATAATCTTCTCAAGGGTGTCAAAGGCCTGATCTCGTGCAGTTTGCTTTTCTTTGGCATCCCTTAGGAGACCTTCCAAACCGTCAAGGATTTGAATGACATAAAAAACCTTGTCATCAGACAAAGTCTCAATTCGCTTAATGGCATCCATTTGTAGCGTTGTCATAATAACCTCCTTGGATAGTTTCCCATAAAATATATGAAATCCACAAAAAGATAACGATGTTTTGCTGTAAAAACAAGCTGTTTTGATAAAAAATTAAAATGGTAGATTATTGAAACCACGAAATTTGGACCGTTGTGGAGTTTGATAAGAGGGGTGTCGCATGACCATACTCATTGTTAAATTGCCAAAAACAAAAGGAAAATAACAATGTCAAATGCCCGCTATAACGAAGAAATGCGGCTTCAAACTGTAAAACTGGTCCTGAAAGGCGACAAGTCGGCCGCAAAAATTGCCAAGGATCTCGGAATCAACCAGAATACGGTAAGTCCATCAAATACAAAATATGTATCAAATCAATAACTAAAGTTATTGATTATTAAAAAACAATTAATTTTAATGAATAGTCGCAATTTCAACCCATAACAATAAAACCCCGTCAGTTCATTCTGGCGGAGTTCTTATTTTATAGTCGAAATTTACTTTCGTCCGTTCAGTATGCGGCTTATGGTTTTCGTAAGGACGATCATGTCAATGGGTTTTGTCACATGGTCGTTCATTCCGGCTTCTAGAGCGGCACGGCGGTCTTCCTCAAAGGCATTGGCCGTTGTCGCAATAATGGGAATGTTCTTACGGGAATCAGGAAGCTTACGAATTTGACGGGTAGTTTCATAGCCATCCATTTTAGGCATTTGGATATCCATCAAAATAAAGTCGTAATAGCCCGGGTCGGCCTTAGTCAACATTTCCAGACATTCACAACCATCTGCGGCACGTTCAACCTTGAAGCCAACTTCTTCCAGAAGCGTCGTTCCGATTTCCACATTCAGGTCGTTATCTTCTGTGAACAGAACTCTAAGACCTGCAAGATCCATTTTTTCTGCATCGGAACTTGACTTTTCAGAAACAACATTTTCTTCACAGATTTTATGGACAAAGCCAAGAGTAAACTTGGTTCCCTTTCCAAGGCTACTTTCTACTTCAATGGTACCGCCAAGCAGGTCCACCAGTTTCTTCACGATGGGTAAGCCAAGACCAGTTCCCGCAATCTTGCTTTCGGTGGAATTTCTTTCACGGACAAAGGAATCGAATATATGGGGCAAGTAATCTGGAGCCATACCGATACCATTGTCTGAGATGATGAAATCGTAAGCGGCATAGCCTTCCTTATCGCAAGGCTTTTCTGTCAGTTCGACGTTAATGGTTCCGCCTTCTACAGAATACTTTACAGCATTACTCAAAAGGTTTACGGAAATTTCGCGCATCTTCACAACATCGATGCAGACATTTTCGTGAACAATATTCACGGCAAAATTCATGGTCAGATGATTTTCTTTAAGGGAAGCCTCAAAGATACTTGACGTAACCTCGACCGTTTCGCGCAGATTAACCGGGCTTTCCACCACCTCGGATTTACCACTTTCAATGCGAGCCATTTCAAGCACATTGTTAATCAGCGAAAGCAGGAAGTCTCCGGCATTCATCACCTTCTTCAGGTATTCCTTCACCTTGGCCGGATTATCGCTTTCCTTTTCGATTAGGCTTGCAAATCCAAGAATGGCATTCATGGGAGTACGGATATCGTGACTCATGTTGTTAAGGAACGTCGTCTTCGCACGGCTGGATTCCTCTGCAGCGGCAAGGGCCTTTTTCAGGAGTTCCTGCTGTTCTTGTTCATTGGCCACAATTTCGGTAGCGTCACCGTGATAACCACGGAGACAGTAGGCCCCATCGGGCAAACGCACTGCAGTTCCACCACAACGGTTATACACGATTCCCAGCTTAGGATGATTCCAGCGGTAAAGCGCTTCGGCAAACTGGCCAGACTTCATCTTTTCAACAGCAGCACCAAATATGGGGACATCTTCCGGGATGATTCTCGACGCGAAGTATTCATGCAAGTCTTCCTCAGACATGGAACCGCCATCAACGCCGATCAGTTCGTAGAACTTTTCGTTTCCATTCAACAGACTGGGCAAGCCTTCTCTAAAGGTAACAAACCAGACCCCAAGCCCGGCATTGGTAATAATGTCGTTGTATTCCGCCAATTTTTTACGACTATTTTCTGCATTGACAAGAGCCGTTTCCGTCCGGACGATTTCATCCTTGTCAAAGACGACGCCCCAAATTTCATCTTCGGCGCCTTCGGTCTTGATCAAGCGGCCACGTTCTTCCACATGTTTCCAGGAACCATCCTTGCAGCGCAGGCGGTAGCTGACAGTATAGATTTCACTATTTTCCAGCGTGGGAATATCCTGTCCAAAGTCATCGGGATGAACAATCCCCTCAAGACAACCACCAGATACCGACAGCAATTCTTCTACAGTATAGCCGAGCATTTGCGCAAACTGTTCCGACACATACTTGAAGGAAAAGGCATCGTCATTCCGTCCAATCTTAAATCCACCGCGGATCGTTTCGGCGATAGTCTTCGCCTGCATTTCACCACGCATCAGGAGCTTTCTCATTTTTTCGTTGACGTGCTGCAGCTGGCGGTTAAAATTGGCCAGGTCCTTCATATGACGGTGTTCTTCAGCATCACCCATGTACATGCCGATATAGACGAACACAAGGGCAACACTCAAGCCCAATTCCGAGAAGCATCCCTTCAAGTTCATAAGAACCTGAACACAGGATCCAAATACGGGGGGAATCACATACAGTAACAGGAAGCTGATCGCTCTAGGCTGCAGCGAAAATTTTCCCTTGGAAGTCTTTTCACGAAGCAGGTAAACAAATACACTCAGCACGTAAGAGTACGGCACCAGCAGTTGCAGCAAGAACAGGCTTCCGCGACGGTAGACACCACTCTCATCAATATAAAACACCCAATGGGTCTTAAATGAAATTAGGCAAACCAGGGCATAGGCAATCAGGGGGATGGCAACAAACCATTTCTGTTTCGTAAACTTTTTGTTCTTTCTAAGGGCAAACAGACGGAACATCCAGACAGAGGCAAGATAGCTGGCCACAGCCGGGAACACCACCAACAGAAAATAGAGCAGACCTTTACCCCACAAGGGGAAATCAACTAATCCATGTTCCGAGCAGATGACACCGATTGCGGAAATCTGAAGCAAAGTCACAGCCAGTGCAAAAGCGCTGAACGACAAATGCGACGAAGATTCCGCTCTTTGAGAAAAAGCCTTGCCCAAGACAAATAGGTCTATACCAAGGAAAAATAACGCATGAACTACGTAAACTACACCTGCATCCATATACAATATCCCGTTCTAATTATTACAATAATAATATAAACAAACATTGCTCACTTTTATTTGGCGGGTCCTCCAGAAAGTGATTATTATAACATCTTTAGGGCATCGCATACCTTACAATTTATGTAAACACACAAAATCTTTTATTTTTCAAGCAATTACGTTAAGACGCAGCCTATTTTATTCATTTTTTGTAAAAAATTAGACCGTTTCACCCCTCTTTTTCACAAAATAAAAAGGATTTTTTTTATAAAACCACCTATTGCCGAGGGGAATCTCCTTTTCTATTTTTGCACCCGATGAAGAGAACTGAAGTACAGAATCTCCAGCATGCACTCCAGGGTGCAGCACCGGCAATCCAGAAAGTCGGTTGGGTTTCTACTTTTCAAGACGTTGTTTCTGTTTTCAGTTTTAGTGTTTTTAAGGCAAAGGCTTTTAGCTTTTGCCTCTTTTTTTGCTCTACGAAAAGGGGCCGCGCAGCACACCCCTCCGCGTCATTCTGAGCGAAGCGAAGAATCCAAAAGAGTTTTAATTAGAACAAGTAAAAAGGTAAAACGATGAACGATAAATTCAACTGGAAAGCAAAGCGCGATCGCAAGGCATTCATTGCCCTGGCCGATGGCACCGTATTCCACGGCTACGCATTCGGCGAAGCCAAGGACACTGTAGGCGAAGCAGTGTTCAACACCGGTATGGCCGGCTATAAGCAGATTCTGACCGACCCTTCTTACGCTGGTCAGTTCGTAGTGTTCACCACCGCAGAAGTGGGCGCCTACTCCGCTAACATCGAAAAGTCCGAATCCCGCCAGGTGTTCCTGAACGGTATCGTCATCAACGACCTTTGCGACGCCTCCGAAAACGTGGGCGAACAGTCCCTGGATTCCTACATGAAGGAACAGAAGAAGGCCGGCATCGCAGGTGTAGACACCCGCGCCCTCACCCTCCACCTCCGCAACAACGGCGCCCAGAAGGCCTACCTCCATGTGGAAGACTCCGAAATGTCCGAAGCAGACGCCATCAAGAAGGCTCAGGAATGGATCGGCCTGGATGGTCAGGACTACGCTTCTGTAGTAAGCGACCCCAACGGCTACGAATTCTCCACCGAGGGCAAGTACAACGTAGTTGCTCTGGATTTCGGTATCAAGACCAACATCCTCCGCGACTTGGCCAGCCAGGACATGAAGGTGACCGTCATGCCCATCAACACCACCTTCGAACAGATTCAGGCTAAGAATCCCGATGGCGTGTTCCTCTCCAACGGCCCCGCAGACCCCAACTCCCTGCCCCAGGTTGCAGCCCTCGTAAAGCAGCTCCTTGGCAAGTATCCTCTCATGGGTATCTGCCTGGGTAACCAGCTCCTGGGTCTCGCCCTGGGCGCAAAGGTTTCCAAGCTGAAGTTCGGCCATCACGGTTGCAACCATCCGGTTAAGTACCTGAAGACCGGCGCCGTGGAAATCACCAGCCAGAACCACAACTACGCCATCGACGAAACTAGCTTGCCGGCCAATGTGGAAGTCACCCACATCAACCTGAACGACAACACCGTAGAAGGCATCCGTTGCAAGGACGTTCCTGCATTCAGCGTGCAGTACCATCCGGAATCCGCTCCGGGTCCCAACGATTCCTACTACCTGTTCGAAGAATTTAAGAAGATGATTGAAGAATTTAAAAAGTAGTGATTAGTAAACAGTGGTTAGTAAACAGTGAAAATAAGGCGGCTACGCCGCGATTATAGAACCAACCACTAAACACTAATCACTAACCACTTGACGATTTTTACAAGAGGAAATTAATATGCCTAAGCGTACAGACCTCAAGAAGATTATGCTCATTGGTTCTGGTCCGATCGTTATCGGCCAGGGCTGCGAATTCGACTACTCCGGCGTGCAGGCCTGTAAGGTGCTCCGCCGCGAAGGTTACGAAGTGGTGCTGGTGAACTCCAATCCGGCAACCATCATGACCGACCCGGAAATGGCCGACCGTACCTACATCGAACCGCTGAACGTGGACATTCTCCACGAAATCATCCGCCGCGAACGTCCCGATGCATTGCTCCCCACTCTGGGTGGCCAGACCGCTTTGAACCTGGCCATGGAACTCCACGAAAAGGGTGTTCTGGAACGCTACAACGTGGAACTGATCGGCGCCAAGGCCGAATCCATCGCCCGCGCAGAAGACCGTAAGCTCTTCAAGGACGCCATGCTGAACATCGGCCTGGACCTCCCCCGCTCTGGTTCTGCACACTCCATGAGCGAAGCTCTCGCCATTGCAAACACCATCGGCAGTTGGCCTCTCATCATCCGTCCGGGCTTTACCCTGGGTGGTACCGGTGGCGGTATCGCACACAACCCGGAAGAATTCGAAACCATCGTGAACCGCGGTCTCGACGCTTCCCTGAACAACGAAGTCTTGATTGAAGAATCCCTCCTGGGCTGGAAGGAATTCGAAATGGAAGTCATGCGCGATAAGAAGGGCAATGCCGTTATCGTCTGCTCCATCGAAAACCTGGACCCCATGGGCGTTCACACAGGCGACTCCATCACTGTGGCTCCGATCCAGTCTCTTGACGATCGCGCTTATCAGGCCATGCGTGACGACTCCCTGAAGGTGATGGAAGCTATCGGTGTTGAAACCGGTGGATCCAACGTTCAGTGGTCTATCGACCCCAAGACGGGCCGTCGCATCATCATCGAAATGAACCCCCGCGTGAGCCGTTCTTCCGCTCTTGCTTCCAAGGCAACGGGCTTCCCCATCGCAAAGATTGCAGCCCTTCTCGCTGTGGGCTACACTCTGGACGAACTGAAAAACGATATTACTCAGTCCACCCCCAGCTGCTTCGAACCGGCTCTGGACTACGTCGTTACCAAGGTTCCCCGCTTTACCTTCGAAAAGTTCCCCAAGGCAGATAGCACTCTCGGCACCCAGATGAAGTCTGTGGGTGAAGCCATGGCTATCGGCTCCAACCTGAAGCAGTCCCTGCAGAAGGCACTCCGCTCTCTGGAAACTGGTTTCGGCGGCTTCGGTGCCTGCGCCAAGTGCGAACAGTTCCTGGCCTACGACGACGAAACCTTGACTCGCGAAGTGGCTCGCCCCAGCGCAGAACGCATCTTCGTGGTGTACGCCGCCTTCCGCCGCGGTTGGGACGTCGAAAAGCTTTACGCACTCACCAAGATTGACCGTTACTTCCTCCGACACATGGAAGAACTGGCCCAGTTCGAAGACGAAATCCTCTCTGCAGGTTCTCTCGAAAACCTCTGCAAGGACAAGGACCTGTTCCGCCAGGCCAAGGAATTCGGCTATAGCGATATCCAGATCGGTTACCTGTTCCACAAGACTCCGGAAGAAGTCATGGCAGCCCGTAACGGTATCAACCTGAAGCCCAGCTACTATTCTGTAGATACCTGCGCCGGTGAATTTGAAGCCGTCACTCCGTATTACTACTCCTGCTACGCCGACAATACCGAACCCGTCCGCGAAGTTCCGAACCGCGACAAGAAGAAGCGCATCATGGTGCTGGGCGGTGGCCCGAACCGTATCGGCCAGGGTATCGAATTCGACTACTGCTGCTGCCACGCTGCATTCACTTTGAAGAAGCAGGGCTACGAAGTCATCATGGTAAACTCCAACCCGGAAACCGTTTCTACGGACTACGATACTTCTGACAAGCTGTACTTTGAACCGCTGACCCTCGAAGATGTCATGGGCATCTACGAACGCGAAAACTGCTACGGCGTTATCGTTCAGTTCGGTGGTCAGACTCCGCTTAACTTGGCAATGCGCCTGAAGAAGGCCGGTGCAAACGTTGTGGGTACCAGCCCCGAAGACATCGACCTTGCAGAAGACCGCGACTTCTTTAAGCAGCTGGTTGACAAGGTGGGCATCAAGCAGGCCGAATCCGGCATCGCCCACAATGTGGAAGAAGCCCTCGCCATCGTAGACAAGATCGGCTACCCCGTTCTGGTCCGTCCCAGCTTCGTTCTGGGTGGCCGCGGCATGGTGATCGTCTATAAGGAAAAGTACCTCCGCAAGTTCGTGGAAGAAGCTGCCGCCATCGGCGAAGGCAAGCCCATCCTCATCGACCGCTTCCTGGAAGATGCTACCGAACTTGACGTGGACTGCATCAGCGACGGCAAGCACACCGTGGTTGGCGCCATCATGGAACACGTGGAACCTGCAGGTATCCACTCCGGCGACTCCGCAAGCGTTATCCCGCCCATGTCCCTCTCCAAGGATTTGCAGGACCGCGTACGCGCCTACGCCAAGGAATTCGCAAAGGAACTCCATGTGGTTGGCCTTATGAACATGCAGTTGGCCGTCAAGGATGGCGAGCTCTACATGATCGAAGTGAACCCCCGCGCCTCCCGTACAGTGCCCTTCGTTTCCAAGTCCATCGGCGTGCCTCTGGCAAGCTACGCAAGCCGCTGCATGTTGGGCGAAACTCTGGAAGAAATCGGCTTCACCGAAGAAGTTGCCGTTCCTTACGTCAGCGTCAAGGAAGCTGTATTCCCCTTCGTGAAGTTCCCGGGCGTGGACGTCACCCTCTCTCCGGAAATGAAGTCCACCGGCGAAGTCATGAGCCTGGATCGCGACCGCGGCCTCGCCTACCTCAAGAGCCAGCTGGCTTCCGGCAACCGCATCCCCGACAAGGGCAACATCTTCGTATCCCTCAAGGACGAAGACAAGGAACGCGCAGTGCCTCTCATCAAGAAGCTTGCAGACCTGGGCTACGGCATCTACGCCACTCGCGGTACTTCTACCATCCTCTTCAACGCTGGTATCAAGACTCGCGCCGTGTTCCGTATCTCCCGTGGTCGCCCGAACCTGCTGGACCTCATCCACGATAACGAAGTCCAGTGGATCGTGAACACCTCCGAAACCGGTGCCGAAGCCATGGTGGACGAAATCCAGATGCGCAGTAAGGCAGTGGTCTGCGGCGTGCCTATCACTACTACCATCGCAGCCCTCACCTCTACCGTTGAAGGCCTCATGGACAAGTACGACTACGGCCGCTTCGAAGTCTGCAGCCTCCAGGAATACCATCGTCACATTGTGAAGTAATGGGCGTTGCCCTGGCGGGCCGGCCCTCTTGCGCTATAAAAAGACCGAACTGGAAAAATCCAGTTCGGTCTTTTTTTCGTTCAGCCTCGCGCTCCTTGAAACTGCACAAGGCAAGCGCCGCGCGAGTCCGACCCCATGCGGGCTGCGGGGCCTAACGCGAAAGCATTATCAGAACTTCACATCCCTTAATGAAATCTTGCGCAACCGGATTCGTGTCGAAGTGTTTTCTACAAAAACTTTCCAGTAATCGACTTCCGCCCAGAAGGTTTCCGCCAAATCGAAGCGCCAGTAACTTAAGGACTTCTTGCGCTTGCCAAGCCACCAGTAGAGCCATTTGAGGCGACCGCCTCCTACATGGCGACCAAAGTTGCCACCCTGCAGGATTTCCCGCAGGAGCCACCTCCCGCGGAATTCGTCGGGCTTGCAAAGCATCAGACTTTCGTCAAGACCAAACGATTCACAAAGCAGCCACATGAGGGCCCCCGCAATTTTTCGCAATCCAAAGCTGTTCAGGTTCGCCTTCAGTTCGTGGCGATCACTTTCGCTGGAATGCCTAAGCAACACGTAATAATCTACAATCTGCCGGAGCCCTACCCCGCCACCAATAAAATGGCGATAGATGTGCGATAGCTGCATGGCCAGCGCAAACTTCATGGAATGGGCGCAGAAACCTTCGGGAACCTCCACCGAGTTCAGGATTTCCCTGTCCAGATATTTCAGCAGCCGCCTTGTCGTAAAAGGATTGTAGTTGCCCGAAGACGTGCGGAAATGAACTTCCACATCAATTCCACGGTCATTTTTCATGTGGGTGTGGTGCGGCGAAGCCTTCTGCGATTCCTGCATTCCAGTTTCCCGCAGCATACCCACGACGCTCTTTTTCCCGCCGGAAACCCAGATGTCGATGTCACCCGGCTGCCGACAAAGCGGATTCGGGTAAAGGCGAGCATTGGCCTGCCCCTTCAAAACGGCGCAGCTTCTGCCATGCCCCTTGAAAAATTCAGTAAGCTTTGCGGCTTCCTCATTCAAAATCTTGTTCAGGCCACTAAAGGATTCCGCTTCGCTGGCCCACTGGAACATCAGTTCCATGGGAGGGCGCAGCTCCTGAGGCAACATCATCACCCCGTCAAACGCAAGCCCCAGAAGCGTCTGCCGGTCCGCCTCGTTGTAAATGCGTTCCCACTCATCCGCAGACAGCTGCGGAAACGCACCAGCACTAGCCCCCGGACACCCAAGGGCGATACGCAACAGAAGAAAAAAATTATCGTATCTGGAAAAATCCATAGCATTCAGACAAAATACTGTAAGGCCGAATATTTTATTTCGGGAAGATCCTTCAAGTTAGCATCATCTTTTGATGCTATGTAAAACTCATAGTATCTTTTGAACATTTCCACAATTCTAGTGTAATTTGAATTAAGCTCTTGGAACTCCCGTTTATCAATAGACGCAGGAAGACCAACATCTTCATCTACAATTACAACAGCCTTGCAAAAATCTAGTGCAGGAACTTTTTGTTCATTACTTAATTCGGAACGGCCAGATGATCCGAAAAAATATACGGATTGAGGAACGCCTTTTCGTTTTTTTGGCTTATGAGCATTTGTCCTAAAAGGAACAGCAAACTTTTTTCCAAAGGCCTCTATTATTAACGTTAGGTAGGGGCGCTGCTGCTTGCAAAGAATTTCGGAATCCAATACATGCTTTGCGTAAAATGCTGGCGTCAGTACAACAATGTTAATCACTTGTTCCTCCTTACAAGAAATGCCGGATTTTACTCCGGCACATCTAGTTGGCCTTTCTTTTTTTTCTCAGGTGGCGACCTACCACCCTGTTTCATCTAGTCGGCCTTTCTTTTTTTCTCAGGTGACGACCTACCACCCTGTTGCATTACTTAATATAGTTTTCCGCAGAACCTTTGTCAAGCACCTACCCTAAAATCCGCACAAAAAAGTCCCTCCGATTTTGGTCGGAAGGACTTTCGTTTTATACTTCAAGGCGAAATCGTAAAAACAAACTAATCGTCAACGACAACACCCATTCTGTCGGGAAGGCTGCTCTGCAGCAAGTTTGAACGGTGCTTCAGCTTGATCACCTTCACCTGGGGCTTTTTGTACTGTTTCTTCTGCTCTTGCTTTTTCATTTCTACTCCTATTACTGAAATTTGCCGCCATAACCCTTGGGACCGTCATTTTCAAAACCGCTGTTTTGCAGCAGGTTCGCACGGTGTTTTAGCTTGATCACTTTTACCTGGGGTTTGCAATACAGTTTCTTCGGTTCCGGCCTTTTCATTTTACGATAACCTTGCTCTTGTTATTGAAGAAGGAGCCCTTAACGCTGGGTTTGCCGTTGAGTTTACGGCCCTTCATGTCGAACCAGCGCTCTCCCGCGGCGTTGAACTCGCCGGTGCGGGTATTGAGTTTACCGATATACAGAGTTCCGCCCTCATCGTCATCCACGACCACATCCAAGTAATTCGGGGTCTCGATACTGGAAGTCGAACGAGCCATGGGAGCCATGCCACGGAAGGATGGTTTCGGAGAAGGTGCCGGAGTTGCGACAGGATTGTAATAGAGGTAGGCTCGCATAGGCGGCAGATTTGCACCAGCGGTAGCTTTCACAAATTCGCCAATATGGACATCGGCAACATTCTCGGCAGCAAAACCATAAACATACCCAAGATCCGGATGACCTTCCTTCCAGACCATTTTTCCATAGGTTCCGCGAAGTTCCCAGCCATCACCCTCATCCTGGCCCTGGTCCGTGGGAGAGGCATCCAATGTACGTTCCAAGGTAGCCCCAGTCTTAAAGGAGATGGTCTCGCCAGTAGTTTTCACTAGGTACGGGGTGTTTGCGATCAGTTCGTCACGAACGGAACCCACGTGAACAGTCCAGTCATCCGAAGAAACATACTTAAATCTGTAGAATACAGCGCCCTCCACATTTTCCACATACATGCTAAAAGGCAGCGTAATGGTGGAGATTGTGCCAGCGGCAAAGGTCCTATTCAGCTCAATTGCGTCCACATCGATATTCCAAGGGAGCAGTACGGAGGTTTCGGAGTTTCCGTCGATAATTGCCTTGCTATCGTCATTGTATATACAAGCTGCGCCGTAGGTTGTGCCAAGGGCGGCCACCGGGGACATTTCAACATGGCCATCCACATCGGCAAAGCGCTTGTGGCACTCATTGCAGATATAGCCAGCTTCCCAACCTGTTTCGGAGCATGTGGGTACTACAGCATCATCGGTCCAGACCAGCATAGATGCGTCGTGATCAACAATGTGGTCCTTGTAATCCTTCCAGCCATCGGCAAACCTGTAGGCGTCGGCTGAACCATGAGGCACGTGAATCAAATATTCATCAGGAACGCTGTAGAAAGTCATCCATTCCCCCAATTGAGGGGGCACTTTTGACTTCATATCCACACGGATCAAAGGAGTTTCTGCAAAAGCGAAATGCCCAATAGTTTCAATACTGCTCGGGATTTCAATACTAGTCAAGCGTTTATTACCATGAAATGCGCCACTTTCTAGTTCTGTAACACCATCGCCCAAAAACATGACACACAGACCGTCCTCGCACTTATTTTTCTTAATATCATACATAGATGAAAGCACAGGCAAAGCAGTATCACCGTCGCTGGTTGTGTAAGCAATATAGTGATTGCTGAAAGTTGCTTCTAGGCTATTCTGTTCAGCATCAACCGTGTATTCAAATGTTGCTGGGACATCGACATCACTGTTCCAGCTAAGGAACTTGTATCCGTCTGCAGGCTCCGCGGTAAGGGTAAGTACTGTACCAACAGGGTAGAATTCGTCGGGATCGTAGCCACTTACAGAACCGTCGCCAACCACGGTCACATCAACACGAACCGGCACCTGAATTTCAACACTCCCTGCGGCACCAGACCAGTTATCGCTTTCCTCGACCTTATAGTAAACCGTATAATCGCCGCCTTTATCCGCACAAGGAATATTTTCCGAGTAATCATCATCATCATCTAAACTGTAAAGCATCGTTCCAAAGTTCGTAGATCCGGCGGTAACAAGCGCGACACATGCACCAGCGTACTTCGGATCAGCAGAAGTCGGCGGAATAACAGTAGGCGTAGCCTTTGTGATATTAAAGGATTTCGAAACAGAACCAAATTCCGCATAATCGCCCTTGAATGTAACCGTTACAATTGCAGAAGAGCCAACATTTACATTGTTGGAATATGAATATTCATAGTCAAGTCCTTCTTCAAAATTAAGCGAACCTAATGAAACTATAGGTTTTGGAGTAATCGCTTCTCCTGTATATGTCTGATCCTCTACATCAGAAATTGGATTTCCAGTATATATGATTTTACGTTCTCCATTTTCAATAATGGTGAAATAATCATTTTTACTTTCAGACACATCAGTATTGTCATGCATATAGATAATATCTTTTCCAATACTTGAGGCATCTACCAAATCAACAGTATCATAAATGGTTATTGTACCAATTTCGTTAGTACCTCTACTAACAATATTTCCTACGCCAATACCATAAATATTTCCTGTGCCAAAACCTCCATCACTACCGCCTATTGCCTTTACAGTCCCACTCTTGATAGTGATGTCACCAAGTCTTGCAATCTTATTACTTACACCAGTTCCGATTCCAGCACCATCTTCGCCACCTACAGCGGCAATGTTTCCTCCATCGATAACAATATTTCCACCAATAACCTCAACATCCCATGCCGCACTAAGCCCAATTCCTGCCGCCCTAAATGCACCTGTTGCCACAAGCGAGCCACTTCCTTTAATAACGAGCGTTGTGCCAGCACCTCCAACTTGAATACCAGCATTCATGCTATAACTCTTTACATTATTATCTCCATCAAGAATAATTGTTGCTGTTCCCTCACAAACAATACCGCCATTTATTGTTGCATTTGAAAGTGTAATCGTTGCTCCATCTGCAATCGTAACTTTCCAGTATGTTCTGCCACTTAGTACATCTGCATTTACAGCAGTAAAACTGTATGGCGCATCTGACAAATTGATATTATTATTATGACTTATTGTTGCTGTAATGTTTATATCAGTTTCTTCAATAGTAATAGTATAAACACCATCTGAATCATTTAAAATATTTGTTCCATCAGAAACATTAGATGCTTCATATAGAAAAACAGGCTTAAATTTAATAATCGTACCAGCAATATACTTTCCTTCACCATCCGCAGGATTTGAAGTACTTATGATTTCCATATTGTCAGGGAGACTGATAGAATATGTTTTTGCTACTTCTGCAGTCACATTTACATCGATTTCAGGCATTTCAAAAGTATATGTGTTATTCCCTGCATCCAATAATGGTACAGTTCCTCCATTTACTTTTATAGATGCAGCATCAACCGCAGAACCTACAATAGTCAGCGCAACCCTCTCACCAGCAAGAGCATATTCAATATCTGCAGTTATGTGAGCCTTGAGATCATCGCTTATTGCAATGTGATGACACAATGCTTTGATACGAATATTTCGCTGTTCTCCCTCACCAGAATCATAGAATATCGCATCCTTGGCAGCACCAGTCACTATACTTCCTTCATTCTTAAAATTAACGGTAATATTTTCTTTATTCCCTATACATCCTGAATTATTAGATGTTGCGACGATTTTCTTAATTCCGTTTGAAATATTAACAGTTATACTGCCAGTTCCAGATTGTCCAGCTCCAATGCCCTTTGCATAAATAACACCACCATTTAGATTAATGACACTAGCTTTCCCTAAATTACCACTTCCAATTCCAGCACCACTTCCCTCAGTATCTGCAGCATCGACAATTCCACCATTAATCGTAATTGTTCCAACCGATCTATATTGAACTGAACCGATACCAGCACCTATAAATCCGCGTGCTGTAATCTTTCCGCCATTGATCGTTATCGAACCCGCGTCACCACTACCATACGCACAACCAATTCCTGCATATGGATTACCCAAATGATTTGGAGCCGTAGCATTCAGCACCCCCATATTCGCTTCATCTTCTGTTTGTGCATATATGTTAAACGATGCATCAGTTGATACTGTGATGCCTCTATTTGCATTAAGAGTCACTCCATCTGCCAATATCAAATGAACTTCACCATTTACAATAATACGATCAGATATTGTTACATTTTCGGATACTAGATACCAGCCTGCATTCCATATTGTCGTGTCACTTGTAACTTTTGTTGCAACCTCGTTTAGCTGCACCAAATCCCCAGAAGAATTCATATATGAGATTTTTTGAGTCTGTACTTCTGTAATTTCTGCTGTCATCTTTGCATCAGAGAAAAAATGTCCACACACTGAGCACTGCCAGTATTCTATATAGTTAGCCTCTTCTTCGTGATGCACACCTTCATGAGGCAACGCTGGCGTTACACACTCTTCTGCAGTAAGTTCCGTAACTCCTAATTCATCTGCAAAATATTTTCCATCGGTACGACGATAACATTCTTTCAATACACCTTGCTGGGTGCAAGTTGCTTCCTGCGGAGTGAGGTATGTATAAGCCCATTCCTTGTATCCATAAAGCCTAATTTCAGTCAACTTCATGTTTCGGCCACTATTCGCACATTCAAATTTGAAATACCGATACATGGTATTGTCTTCCTTGGTAATAGGAAAAGTTCGCTCCATATCCAAATAAGAAGGAACAGAATAAGAAGAAACTTCGACATATTCGTCAGTTTCGCTAGCTTTCGCATATAATCTCAACTCCGTTGGATGTCTCGAAGCAGTAGTATTATATAAGTTTACTATGAATCCCCTTAAGATAATAGGGTAGTCAGACGAAAACTCAACAGATGCATATTCTCCGGAAAGAGAAAGTACTACATTCCACAAAGATTCAATATCCCCATCTACCATTTTAGAAGATTCAGGATCAGCATTAGTACCAGCGACTCCTTTTATGGCATTAAAACCTGTGAACAATGCGTAGTCTTTGCCATCTATCTCGATAGTTGATTGTACTGTTTCAGTAGCAAAGGCATTTGCCGAGAGCAACAGAAGCATAGCCAGCACCGACAGAGTTTTTGTAAATCCACGAAGTTTCATAAATTTTCCTTACTTTTTCCCTAATTTTCGAAAAAGATAGAAAATACGCACAAATTTACAATAGCACAAAGGTCCTAAACAAAAGCTATTCATCCCCGGATAGACAAAGTGTCTCCACGAACTGAGGAACTTACTTCTTCACATAGACATAGCGTCTTCACGAATTGAGGAACTTGCTTCTTCACATAGACAAAGCGTCTTCACGAATTGAGGAACTTGCTTCTTCACATAGACAAAGCATCTCCACGGATTGAGGAACTTGCTTCTTCACATAGACAAAGCGTCTTCACGAACTGAGGAACTTACTTCTTCACATAGACAAAGCATCTACACGGATTGAGGAACTTGCTTCTCTACATAGACATAGCATCTACACGGATTGAGGAACTTGCTTCTTCACATAGACATAGCATCTCCACGAACTGAGGAACTTGCTTCTTCACATAGACAAAGCGTCTTCACGAATTGAGGAACTCGCTTCTTCACATAGACAAAGCGTCTTCACGAATTGAGGAACTTGCTTCTTCACATAGACAAAGCGTCTTCACGAATTGAGGAACTTGCTTCTTCACATAGACATAGCATCTCTACAGGTTCGTAGAGCAGCTTCTTCACCGAAAACAAGCTCCTTGCAAGTTTTTTTTGAGGCAATCGATTCCAATCGGGAATATTTTTCTTTATAAAAAAGGCCTGCAAGCCTAGAAAAACCGGCGTTTTTTGAAAAATTTCGCGTGGTGCAAAATGGTTGCATCCTTTTTAGAAAATCTTCATTTACATACAAACTTTGTATAGATTTTTAAACTTTTCTTTAGCGGCGGACCCTTGTAGTTTAGTGATCAATGAGCCGGGAATTGCTCGGACAGATTGACCTAAACATCAACACTCTTTACGAGGGTACCTATATGAAAAACGTTAACGCAATCAACTTCAACCGCATCACCAACGACGGCTTCATCGGTTTCCACAACAACGTGGCAACGGCAGCCGCATCCATCAACCTCAAGGATGTCCGTTCCCAGCTGGACGCATACAAGGCAACCATCGGCAAGTTCTCCGACTACACCACCAGTGTGGCGGAGGCCGCGGCAAAGAAGGGCGCATCGGAACAGGATTCCAAGCGCACCGTCGCATTCCGCAATTTCCGTGGAACGGTAAAGGTTCTCACAGGCTCCCTGGACCAGCAGCGTTCCGCCCTGGCCAAGGAAATCTGGGAATACGTAAAGGGCTACGGCAATGCAGGTTCCGTTGACCAGAAGAGCCTCACCGGCATCATCGAATCGGTCATTGCTAACGTCCAGGCGGTTATTAGCAAGGAAGAATATGCCGGGGCCCTGGCCGGGAGCGAACTGGAGCTTGCCTTCAACGCCCTGAAGGAGGTGCAAGGCGCATTCGCCGAAGCCAACCAGACCCGTGCCGAAGAACGCCGCATCCGCGAGGAGACCACCAGCAAGAATCTCCGTAACGATTGCATCAGCGCCTTCCGCCAGCTGATTAACTTCGCGCAGTACAACGCAGCCACCAAGGGTGACGAAAGTTGCATGGCCTTCATCGACAAGGTGAACGTATTCATCGCCAACAGCCGTTCCCTCTACAAGGCTCGCGCAAAAGCCCGTGCAAAGGCCCGCGAAGGAGCCACCCCGGAACCCCGTGACGCTGCCGCCCTCGCACTCCCGGTGAACGCCGCCGCAGGCGTTGCCGAAGGGAGGATTAATGCCGCATAGCAGCTACATCAACCCCGACAACATTGCTCAAGAAACCTTCGGCGACTGTGTACAGAAAATCCATTAATCAATGTAATGCGAATTACCAATCGCGTTATCAACGGCGGACACGAAGTTCCCATTTCTAAAATCATCTCTCGTTATTACAAATCAAAAACAAACGCAACGTTAATTCTGCCTTTAGTCGATCGAGCTTATCTCTACGACAATTCCATCGAGAACGAAACACCCCGCCTGATTTGCAGAATGGTGGACGGCACATTGATCAAACAATACTCCGACACCATTCCCGAATGGGCAAAAGACCTGCTTAAATAATCTATATTCCGCCTATGCTCTCCTACGTTTGGCCCATGGCCCTAATCATTTCCTGCAACGTTATCTATCAGATTTGTGCCAAGTCCGTGTCCAAGGGAATGAACCCCTTCGCAGCATTGGCCATTACCTACAGCGTTGGAGCCATAGCCTCGCTCATTCTTTACTTTATTCTGGGAAAGTCCGGCAGTCTGCTTGCTGAATTCAAGCAGCTGAATTGGGCGCCCATCGTTCTTGGCCTTATCGTGGTTGGCCTTGAAGTGGGCTTCATCTATGCCTACAAAGCCGGCTGGCCCGTAAGCATCGCGCAAATCGTGCAGGCCACCATTCTCGCCATCATCCTGATTTTCGTTGGGTATGGGCTTTATAACGAAGCCATCACCTGGAATAAAGTGGTGGGCATTCTGGTTTGCCTGGCGGGCTTTGGACTGATCAACCTGAAATAGAGTACAACTCAGCAGCAAGCTCAAAACAGTTAAAACATTTTTTATTCCAAACTAAATAAAAAAATGTAATCTCTCCACAATTTCCTTCTATTTTGAGGGCAGGAGAACAAAATTCTATGAAAAACGCTTTTATCAAGTCATTTATCATGGCTAGTGCGTGCCTGTTCATGTTCGCATGCAGCACTTCCAAAACGTCCAATCCAGCAAGCAGCATCGCCAGCCCCGATGATCCATCCATTCCTGCTGAAATTCAAACCGGCGAAGTCACAAATCCAGAAATCACCCAGCCAACAGAGCAACCTGATTATGGCAGCGGAGTCGTTGAAAATCCGTCAAATCCAATAGAAAATAGCGACTCCTTGACAATCCCGCCAAGTTCTTCTGCGGACACTCCTATAGCACCTTCATCCAGTTCTTCAGAACTAAACATCATTTCATCATCAAGCACATCCGAGCCACAAGTGGGACCCATTACACCAGATGCAGAGACTTTCAACTCCATGTTCTTTGGAGCATGGGTGGGCGGACCGGAAGAAGTCCCCCAGCCTACGGAAGCCAACGTCGAGGCTTTTGAAAGATTGCAGGGGCGCCATCTCGACGTCATCCACCATTTTGTCCTTTGGCAATACAATGACTGGGCCTGGACAAAGCCCTACGTTGAAATGGCAAAGAAGCGCGGTTCCATCATGATGATTACCTGGATGCCCCAACCTTACACAGCGCAGGATATCCTCGACGGCAAAACCGACGCCTACCTGGATGATTTTGCTAAGGGCGTGAAGGAATTCGGATCCGAAATCTGGTTGCGACCGCTTCATGAATCCAACGGCGATTGGTACACCTGGGGCACAGGCAAAGATCCCGTCAATAACGCCGAAGACAAAGTTGCCGCAGCCTACCGCCACATCGTAGAACGTTTCCGGGCCCAGAACGTCTCCAACGTCAAATGGGTTTGGACAACAAACGCTAGCAACAGCGGCGCAAAGTCCACATTGAAGGGTTCCTACCCTGGCAACGACTACGTAGACTACACCTCTATCGACGGCTACAACTGGGGTACCGCACAAAGCTGGTCTAGCTGGCAAAGCTTCTCACAAGTGTTCAGGGCTGCATACAGAGCCATCGAAGGCTTCAACAAGCCCATGTTCATCGCAGAATTTTCCTGCAGCGAACATGGCGGTAGCAAGGCAGAATGGTTCCGGGAAATGTTCCGCATTTTGCCCACGGAATTTCCCAAAATAAAAGGTCTCGTCATCTTTAGTCAAAGCAAAGGCCATGAAGCCGACTGGGGTGTAGATACTTCCGAAGAAGCCCTAAAAGCATGGAAGGAAGGCATTGCTGCCTTCCCTGCCACTAAGTAACCGCCTAGCTCCCAAAAATGCGTTAAGCGTCAAGCCCACTTCTAATTATCGGATGTGGGCTGTTCTTGTGGCGTACTTGGCATCTGAAGGCAATCTACCACAACATCGTTGCTAAACTGCCCCCAAGATTCATTTGCGTAGGAATAGTACGTTGTCTCCTGCAAGCAAACGCCATTAGCACAAGTGACGTTAGAACCATCATGGAGTTTCTTGAATTCTTCTTCAATAGCATCAAAGTCTAGTTCTTCTGCACTTTTTGCATCGGAATAAACCTTGTACACATATTCATAATCCACATCGGAATCGTCATCCTCAATGTACCCATTGTGATCAAGTTCAATGCAATAAGCCGCTCCAGAGGCTTTATCTACGCCCTTGACTACGCATGTCAAACTGCTAAAGTCAGGACCATCCTCCTTTTCATACGTATTTCGAATCAGCACATACTGTTCCTTAAATACATTCGGTTCAATCACTGTGGTACAGCTATAGGAACCTTCATCCACATTGTGGCTATACTGGCCCTCGCAAGAAAGGGACAACCTTGTTTCACTAGAGCTGGCATAGAAAGGAATCGTATCCACAAGACCCTTGGCTTCGGACACGGTCAACGTCTGGGTTACCACAGAATCCTTTATTGAAACACGATATTCCAAGGCGCGTCCTTCATACTGTTCACAACGAATATATTCCTCCGAGCCCAGGTAATTGAAATAGACACTGCCTTTGGCATAATCTTTTTTCAACATGCAGTGGTCATCCTTGTCATCAGCAGTAGAACAAGGCTCCACTTCGACCCTCTCGTCCAAGAAATGTCCCGCATCCCGATAGGAATCCAGAATTTCTTCACGAGATTGCGAATTTTCTTCACGCGTCACGGAATCCATGTCAGGAACCTTAGGAGTTTCATCATTCGGTTTCAAAGCCTCATTCAATCCCGCTGCCGGCGTATATTGAGGAGAGACTTCCTCGGGACTTGAGCTGTTATCGGAACAGGCAAGCAAACCCAGGGCGGCAATGCCGCATGTTAGCATTTTGTAATTCATAGTTTCCTCCTTACTTTAATTGTGACATTTGTTTATAACTTCTGCGGCAAAGGACGCCCAATAAGGATCTTCATAAGGTGTTTTATTTGCAGCCCCTTCAGTAAGCACAACCTTACATACATCTTCTGCCAGAATTCCGTCTTCGGCAGCACAGGCATTTTCAAAAACATCCCGAACATTTTGATCATCTGTCCTCAAGATCTTTTGAACAACACCGGCTTCCCTGACCACCCTGTAGGAGTAGGTAAAACCAGCTTCACACATAACTTCGGAAGAAAAATCATGTTCCTCAAGAGACAAGTAGCCAGATTGGGTACCTCCCTTAACCGTACGGAAATCACATTCCGGCAAGCCGCAATTATCAGGAGCCATATCATAAAGTTCGCGGGGCAAGAGAATGTAGTTGTACACGCTATCTAAAGATGCTCCAGAGAACTCAACCTCATTCAATCCCGCTGCCGGCGTATATTGAGGAGAGACTTCCTCGGGACTTGAGCTGTTATCGGAACAGGCAAGCAAACCCAGGGCGGCAATGCCGCATGTTAGCATTTTGTAATTCATAGTTTCCTCCTTACTTTAATTGTGACATTTGTTTATAACTTCTGTGGCAAAGGACGCCCAATAAGGATCTACATAAGGTGTTTTATTTGCAGCCCCTTCAGTAAGCACAACCTTACATACATCTTCTTTCAGAATTCCGTCTTCGGCAGCACAGGCATTTTCAAAAACATCCCGAACATTCTGATCATCTGTCCTCAAGATCTTTTGAACAACACCGGCTTCCCTGACCACCCTGTAGGAGTAGGTAAAACCAGCTTCACACATAACTTCGGAAGAAAAATCATGTTCCTCAAGAGACAAGTAGCCAGATTGGGTACCTCCCTTAACCGTACGGAAATCACATTCCGGCAAGCCGCAATTATCAGGAGCCATATCATAAAGTTCGCGGGGCAAGAGAATGTAGTTGTACACGCTATCTAAAGATGTTCCAGAGAACTCAATTATATGAATGTTCCCCTGTGGGATGCTGGGATCAAAGCCCGGATCAAAACCCGGATCTGAAGATCCGTTATCGTTGCTAGAATACCCCATACCGGAGCCAGAACTTTCGATAACTTCGCTGGAACTGGAATTTTGATTTCCTCCAGTCGGGTCATCGGCAATAGAATTACCCTGTTCGTCAACACCAGCCACGCCTTCGGATCCGCAGGCGCATAGCATCGCCGTAAAAAAAATTGCGAAAAGGCCATTTCTCTTTTTCATATTGTTCTCCCTAAATTTTTTCCGTCAACGGGAAAAATTGCAAATTCAAACGATAGACCTGATCGATATTCTCGCATTCACTGGCGATCGCCATAATCCGTCTGCGAAATTCATCAACCTCCTTATTGATGCGTTCGAATGTTTTGGCATCTACCCCCATAGTTATACCAGAAATATTCCTTTCTCGAGGATCCACATTTTCAATAGCTTCCCTCGCAAAATCAATCATCTCGCGATTCAGGGAACGTAACGCCAAGGGAATCGCTTCCGTAGAACCCGAAATGACACGATCCGTCTGACGGTATTCATTGACACCCGTTTCCTGAAGTAAATTCGCCTTCGTCAACAGACCGAGCGAATCCCTGACCTGCTGAGCCGTAAAAGTGTGCTTTATCTTTCGCGCCATTTCCAGAGGCAAGGCACCGGGCATCAGAGGAGCCAATTCGCGAACGATGGTGTTGACCGCAGATTCATAATAGGCAAAGGTGTCAGAGTCTATGACACGCGCCTTCTGTTCCTTGGCAATCTTAGTCATCTCTTCGAAACAAGCCTTTTTCTTGGCGTCTATTTTTGCATTTCCAAACTCAACCATCTTTTCAAAGTAGGTCAACTCAAAACCAGCCAGTCCCATAGCGGCAGCCACCTTGGGCACACCCACCCGACTCAGAGAAGTTTTACCATCACACACCAACTTCAAATAAGAAGGTGACGAAAAATCAGCCATCCTGGAAAACTCGCGCCAAGTAAAAGCGGACTTTCGCTTCCGTTCCTCGTAAAAATCCTGCATGTAGCAGCGATAATCTTGATACTCAGTAATCGGTTTCATATTTCCTCTCTTGCATGTTCAATATAACTAGGTTTTTTCAAAAAGTCAACAGAAAATGATACAAAATATTAGTTTTTCTTTAATTTTACCCAATTTTATCAATCATTTAAAAATTTTATTCCGTATATGAAACAAATCTTACCTTATATGATACAGAAGAAAAAGAAACCCCGTACCATTCGGTACGAGGTCCTTGTTTTTATTATGGCTTTAACTTATTGCGACGTTTGCCGCGAAAGTCCAGGCGGTTTTCCTGATCTTACATGTTGCTGAAGATCTGGAAGCCACCATAAGATTCCTGTCCGTGTTCTGCAAGATCGAGACCGCGGAGTTCTTCCTTTTCGCTAACGCGGAGGCCCATAGTCTTCTTGATCACGATGAAGATCAGGCAAGCAGAGAGGAAGCAGGGGATTGCGTAGGCAACGACACCGAGAAGCTGGGTGGAGAAGTTGAAGCGGCCGGTGTAATCGAAGATACCAACTGCGAGGGTACCCCAGATACCGTTGACCAGGTGAACGGAGAGAGCACCAACCGGGTCGTCCAAGCGGAGCTTTTCGAAGAAGTACACAGCCAGGACTACGATCACACCACCGATTGCACCAATGATCCAGGCACTGAGCGGGGAAACGGTATCAGCAGGAGCGGTGATTGCAACCAGACCAGCCAAGCATCCGTTGAGAGCCATGGTGGCATCGGGCTTCTTTGCGATAATCCAGGAAGTTGCAGTTGCGGTAATGATGCCAGCCACAGCAGCCAAGTTAGTAGTCACAAGAATCAGAGAGGTATCGAAGGGGTTGCCGGAGAGAGCGGAACCGCCGTTGAATCCCCACCAGCCGAACCACAGGATAAACACACCGATAGTTGCCAGCGGAACGTTGTGAGCGGGAATTGCATGAGCCTTGCCGTTCACATACTTGCCGATACGGGGTCCGAGAATGATTACGCCAGCGAGAGCGCCCCAGCCACCAACGGAGTGAACCAGTTCAGAACCAGCCAGGTCGTGGAAGCCTTCTGCACCGAATGCAGCGAAGTTGGAGAGCCAGCCACCACCCCAAACCCAGGAACCAACTACCGGGTAGACGAATGCTACGTAGAAGAAGGTGAACACCAGGAAGGAGGAAAGCTTGATACGTTCAGCAACGGCACCGGAAACGATGGTTGCAGCGGTAGCGGCAAACATAGCCTGGAACAGCCAGTCAGTGAACAGGGAGAAGTGACCGTTATAAGCGGCAGTGAAGTTGGCGGGATTCATCCAGTCACCAATGCCGAAGCCTGCAAAGCCAAGCCAACCGTTAAATTCACCCGGATACATCAAGCCAAAGCCCAGCAATGCGTACACGGAAATACCGATAGCGGGAACAGCCACGTTCTTAAAGCAGATGTTGGAAGCGCTCTTTGCACGGCAAAGACCGGATTCAACGCAAGCAAAGCCAAGGCCCATGATGAACACCAGCATTGCGGAAATCATGATCCAGATATTTTCGGTCATGAAAATTGCTTCACCTACAGAGGGAGCAGCCTCTGCAGCGGGAGCGGCAGCGGCTTCCACGGCGGCAGCCACAGGAGCAGCAGCTTCGGCAACAGATTCAACAACAGCAGCGGCGGCGCTAGAAACGGTATCAGCTACAGCAGCGGCGGTATCGACGATAGTAGAAAGTGTATCAGCCATTTTTATACCTCCTTATTAGCCAATAGCTTCCGGGCCAGTTTCACCGGTACGGATACGGATACATTGTTCAAGGTTCGTCACAAAAATTTTGCCATCGCCGATGTTACCAGAACGGGCGCCAGCAATGATTGCATCGATGCAGGGCTGAACGAATTCATCGTTTACGGCGATACGAATACAAATCTTCTTAAGCAGGTTCACTTCGGTTTCAACGCCACGATACACCTGAGTGTGTCCCTTCTGCTGACCGCAGCCCAGAACATTGGTGACTGACATCTTGAAAATTTCAGCCTCGTATAGAGACTGCTTTACGCTATTTAGCCTTTCGGGTTGAATGTAAGCTGTAACGAGCTTCATGATTTCATCCTTGTGTTGAGTTTATTTTTGTTTCCGCCACCCATACGCAAAGACCATGCCAACTCAGATTTTCAGTTGGCAAAAAATAGACGAAACCGTCTCAATCCCTTATTCTATAAGGGTTTGAACGCATCTTCCTTTTTTTATCTGTTAGATTTTACCGCCCCGACGTTCCCCCCAAAAGGCTTACACTTTATGAATTACCCAAATAAAATTATTTACACAATTTGTAATTCAAACAAAAATTTCCTATTAAAGAGCCTCCTAAGGCAACCTTCAACCCCCTCAATCCTATTTATCATATTTTTGTAATTTTCATTTTCTGTAAACCAACAGAGACAACCACCGCAAATAAAAAACTCCCCCATGCGGAGGAGTTTCGCAAAACAAAGATGTTCGAATCGACTATTTCTTCTTCGAGTTTTTCTTGCCGGCAGCCTTCTTCTTGTCCTTCATTTCTACGCGGCGGCTTCCGGAGCGGAGGCGTTCCCAAGGGGCAAAGGACATAATGGGGAACTGCAGAACGAAGAACCACAAATTGAAAACGAAGAAGTAAAGGGCTGCGCCCCAGTAATTCAAATTAGAAGTCTTGGCGGCATCGGCGGCATTTGCAGCAGCATCGGACGCCTGGGCGGCATCCACAGCGTTAGCGGCAGGCATGTCAAAAGCCACGGCGCACACAGCTAGCAAGGAAGCCGCAAGCACCGGGACAAACATCTGCTTCGCAGCCTTTACCAAAGCACCCGCAGCAGGCACACCGGCAGACAGATGCTTGCCCGCCACAGCAGACAAGGACATCGCACCGGCAAATCCAAGAGCAGAAAGCACAGCCCACACAAGCCAGGTGGGTTCCAGGCTAGCTGGCAGAACGGCACAAAGTCCGCTCCAGAAAATCCAGGCCAAGACAAAGGGGAAAAGTCCACAGGCAAAGGGGACCTTCACCACAACAAGAGCCACCAGCGAAACAATCGCCAAAGCGCCAAACATCATGACAGGCATGTTTTCGTTACCGCCCAAGATGTAGAGAGCGCCAAATGCCAAGCCAAAAGAAACGGCAGACGCAACCGCACCGCGAACGCTCCCAAAAATAGCGAACAGTACAACGGCGGCAATGGCAGCCACGCTCAGATACTGAGCATTAGCCCAGACCCCTGCAACACCTTCCACCTCGGCCATCCACATTCCCAGCGCTTCAGACGCTCCCAAGGGCAAGGAGGCAATGCCCTGCCAGCTGGAGGCCATAAAGCTGATGGAAGCAACAACGATAGCCACAATGGAAATCAGGCGTATACGCAGCATGATCTCCAAAAAAGACTGAATCTTACCCGGTTTTTCTCTCAAATCCATAATTACCTCGAAATCAATAGTTTCTGTTTTTTAGTCCAAGTTTTCTTTTTCACACCTTCCGACGCAGGAACTTCGCAACGTACCACATAGTGATACAGCCCATTAGCAAGAAGGCGGTTACGATCATCGCGGCCATCCCAGCGGGTCACACCCGATACGGCATCCTTCAAGACCTTCACCAGACGGCCATTCTGATTGTAGATGAAAATGTTTACTCTGGAATCAGCGAAATTCTTAAAGTAGAAAGTCGTTCCCTTTTTACCCATGGGGTTCGGAGCATTGAAAACATCGGCCAGGCCCGTCTCCATCTCGTCAGTAATTTCGACCACCAACGTTTTCGTAGCAGCATTTCCAACAACATCCAGGGCCCTCACTTTAAACAAGTAGGATCCCGCAGGATATTGTTCCGTACTAAAGTTCATACGGACCTTAGCATATTTGGAATTCTGTTCAAGATAAGGGCTTGGATGGAACGGATCCTGAACACCTTCGACTTCAAAGGAAATTCCCTCATCAGCCTGTTCCCTAAAATCGAGGGCCGTAGAATCTTCCACTTCAACTTGCAAGCATGCAGGAGCCTGAAGCTTTACGTTTTGTCCGTCAACAAAGTAGGTTGCCATTGCCCCCGATATACAAGACTGAATCTTGATTGTGGGGGGAACAGTATCCTTCAAGGAATCTGCATAGTTGGATATTCCTGCGATTCTCAAATGTCCAATTAGGGAGCGGCCAACAGCAGCGGATTTCTTTGAATACGCCCACGTTGTAAATTCCGCCAGGGAATCACCAAAGGACATTTTACGCGGGGTGACAAATTCTGTAGAGAACCGTCCATTCTTCACAGCCACTTCTTCAGAATAAATCAGAGGACCATTCAAGAACACTTCCAATTCTTCGTTCATCGAATTTTGCAAATCAACCGTTTTGTACGAACGGCCTTCTTTCAAGTTCAACACGATATATCCATCATCAAGACCATCTACAGTTCCAGACAAAGTCAATTTATCAAGCGCCTTAATCTGTTCCAGAGGTTTATCTAGTTTCACTTTATATTCAGAAATCGGCAGACCAATGACCGGTTCGCCTAACAATACATAGCGTCCTTCATTATAACGCTGGTTTCCAGATAAAGTGGAATAACGTTTGGAACCTACGTAAGCATCACCAATGCGACGGACGGAATCAGAGGTCAAGGCAAAGCTCATGAAATTCAATCCGAAGGTTTTATTCTCCGAGGCAAAAGTTTCTCTAGTCGCACCAATGGAAACAATAGAACCTGCGCCATTAGCCATTAACATTTCTTCTGAAAGTGACGGAACAGTTCCTTCATCAAAACGGCCAACCGTACAGGAGAACGAAGCCAATATGGTATATCGTCCCTTATTAGAAAGTTTCTTAACATAGCTGGGCTTCATCAAACCTTCTACAGCCCAGTCCGTCTTCGAACCATGTCCATAGTACGTGGTAATCAGGGCTCCCTGGTTCAAAATACTGATAAAGTTTTCGGCAGCGAGTTTTTTCTGTCCAGAAGCATCCCGTTCATAATCCACCAGGTAAATTTTCTTCATATCCCAGCGAATATTCTTTTCTTCAGAACGATCACTGATTGTTTTAGCCGTATTTTCCTGAAAAGTGGTATGAGGGATATTATCGACACCGCCATTATTCCAGGCATCATCTGCAGCCAACAAAATGACAGAACGCCAACTAGAATTGTCAAACGTTTTCAGCATTTCATGATCTTTCGCCTTGCGAACATAGTTGGCAAACGCAGACGGAGACTGGGCAGGAATTCGCCCAACGGCAACATCCAGCTCATAAGGTCCAAAGCGAATCACTTCACCCGAATCCAGTACGCCATAAAAATCCTCGGACACATAGTCTTCATCCTGGTAGGTCGGGAAATGATTTGGCGTCAGTCGGCTGTTCATGCCGCGGTAATCGAAAGTTCCCGAGCCGACCAAAAGGACATAACGGAAATCGGGGCATACAGAGTAAACGTAAGACAGGTAGTTTCTAATTGCAACCGGAGAAAGGCGCCCTGCCGTGTACGTTCTGTAAATGTCTTCAAGATTTACTACAGAGGTGGCAATAGAACTTACAGCAGAACCGCCGGCCCTAAACTCAGCCAAGGCAACAGCTTCATTAATAAAGTCAGGAGGAGCAATGATCAAATACTCCAACTTTGAATTAGGGCGAGTCAAATCCTTAAGGACACCGCTATTGGGTCTAGAAAAACCAGCAACCCTCAAGTCCTCTCTAAACGCATCCGAACGAACGGCAAGATAGCGAACATCATCCTCGCTGGCCACGCTATCCTTGGCAACACCGTTGGATGAACGCAAATAGCCGACAGGCTGAAGATTCTTAAACTTCATGACCTGCGTACCAGACGGAACCGGAACGTTGATCACACCCGAAACATTTCCCGGCAAAAGCCATTCCGCAGAATCGACAACAGGCTTCCACTGGTAGGCAAAACTGTATCCGTTAAAACGATCATACTGTGTGCCGCCCGGGAGCATATCCAGGGCAATGGAATTGCCAGTCTTCTTAAGTTCGACGCCATCGATCCTAAAGTTACCCCCCGGCATCAAAGTCGTCGCCTCACGGCGGACTCTAGTTCCGTTCACCTCTACGGCAAAAAAGATGGAATCCATTCTTTCTGCATAACTACGGCTAGACATATAGATGTCTTTTTTCTGGTCATTTGCTTTTTCTGCAGAAGAATGACTTACAGAACGGCGGGGCATGTACGTTACGGCAACATACTGCCTGCCGCCTTCCACAAGGCCAGGCAACGTATACGTTTCATCCGTTTTTAACTCCGCAGCAGAAATCCGCGTGGAATCAAACCTCGAGTGCCAATGCCAGAACCATTCCTTACCTGAAGCGGATTCCCAGTTCAGGTCCTTTCCGTAATAAGTATCCCTAAGCAAGGCATCTTCTTCGGCATGTACATAGCGCATCCACTCCACATCTCGGCCCTTTCCCGCAGGGGATTCAACCAAGTCCGAGAGTCGCTTGCCCTTACCCGTATATTTCTTTCCAAGAAGGAATCCCTGGTCAAAGGAATAGGGAGAATAGGAATGGAAGTAGTCCATCTCGCCGTTTTTAAACGACGGATTTTCGCGGTCACAACGTTTCCAGAAGCCGTTTCCGTATCCAACAAATACAATGGAGTCTCCCTCGCCAAAAGTTCCGTCAGCCTTGGAACTAGAAGGAGAATGGTCTCTAACCTCAATGGGGATTTCAAAAATTTGATTGGGATTGCGTTCCGCCGCACCAGGACCAATTGCCGCAAGGGTATCCTGAGACGAACCATATAGGCAAATCTTATCTACAGGTATGCCCACGAGATCGTCTTCTCGTTGAGCGGAAACCATTGCCGCACGAACACTTCTATACTCTACAGCATACAGGCCATCTTCAGAGAACGAGCCAAGCTTTTTATCGCCTACAAAGAACTGTGCCAGAAATTCAACGTCGGAGTAATCGCTAGAGGCGGACTTGCGAAGGCTTTTCTGCAAAGCCTTCTGGTTCGCGCCAAAGCGCGAAGCCCCGTTCACGTTCAGTGCACGGGCAAGTCCTCTCAGACCAGGCTTCACACCTGCAGCCCGTCCGTTAAACTTGACGTTCAGTCTAAAGTTCTTGCGAAGTGCAACAGAGTTTCCTCTTTTCACGTAAAGAGGCACCCGGATATCCGTAAGCCAGAGGCCATCTCGCTGAACCGCTTCAGACATCTGAATCGGACCAAAGCCAAACGACACCGGCTCCATTCTTTCCGGATCAGCACAGACAGGCTTGCCCAATTCAAGCAGACGCTCATCAGATATGAAAACCTGAGGCAATTCCTTCGTCGGCAAGGCAATGCTATACGTTCTAAACGGAACACCGTTTCCATCGAAATAAGTGGCATTTTCCGGTCGGAAAAAACCACCCTTGGAACCATCGCAATCCAGCACAGCCGTATTTGCGACTTCATCATCCATCACAAAGCGATTTTGGGAATCCTCCACCACTTTCGAGGCAAATGCAGGCACCGCCAACAGCGCCGCAAGAACAAAATTTGATATTGAAAACTTCACGTTTTCAAAATAGAAAAATGCACCTAGGGATTAGTCACCAGCAATTCGGAATAGCCGTTTCCATTGGTCCTAAATTCAACCACTTCGCCTCGAGCCGTCTTGGCCTTAAAAAGCGTAAAGAAAGGAGGCATCACACCGCTACTGAGAATGGCATCCAGTTCCTCTGACGGCATTTTATAGTTAGCATTCCATTCCTGCATATACCAATGCCAGGGCTGCCAATTGAACACGCCTCGAACAGACTGGACAAAAGCACGAAGCATCAGGGAATATTCATACTTGAAGTAATCCTCATAATCCCTAAGCATCGCCTTTTTCTCCACAAAAGTCTTGGTCGAATAAGTCGGATCCAAGGTTAGCGGAGAATCTACGCGGTTTTCATAAGTAAAGCGGAATCCATTGCTCATGGTCTTGATTTTCAAGTTAGGCTTATCTATATGAATAAATTCATTTTCAGAAACTTGTTTATAATCTCTAAACACCACGGAGTTAGAAAGTACAGGATTGATTGTCAATTTTTCGGGCTTTGCATCCAGCTTTTTCAGTTCATAAAACATCAGCACTTCACCAGCACCTTTCTGCAGGAGTACAGCCAGCAAGGGAAGTTGACGTTCCGTAAGTACCCAAACCATTTCCGGCTTATTTTCAGCCTTGAGCATAGGATTCAGCACTTCCATCAGGGACGGATCCTTTACGCCGTTCACATCCCATTCCATCCACGTGCCCGTACCGCCAACAGAATCCAGCGTCGCAAACAGACGGTCGCCACTAAAGGGTCGGCGGGAATCTACGGCACCAAGAATTTTTGCGGAACCCGAAGTATAGCCGGTCTTAGTTGATTTTTGGGAGGCCGGGGCGGATACGCACAAGGATACCGCTAACAGACAGAGGCCAAGCACACGAACAAAGCTTTTACACATTATAAAACCAACGAAAAAGCGTTAGAATCCAATAGGATTGAACAGGGATTCATCCAGTCGGCTATACTGCAGATGGTATTCCCTATCCAGCCAGTACAGGGCCAATTTCTTGTCAGTCCAGTTCTTCTTCACGGCGGTAGCTTCAACGCCCTTGGTAATCAGGGGAACCGTTTCCACCAGGTCTAACTTCCAGTCGTTATCATCCCATTCAAACAGCATAATGGGAACCTCGGGGCTATTGGCAAGACCAATGCTGCCGCGGTCATTTTTCACCTTCATGGGTCCAAGTTTCAGGCTGGTAAAGCGCTGGAACATCCCCGCCTTAGAAAGGTAGAGCCACAGCATGCGATCTTCGGAAACTTCCCACAGGTGTTCACGTTCGTATAGACGGTAAAGGAGAATGGAATAAATTTCGTAAAACTGGCAGGTATCCAGTTCCGCCTCGGTGTAGGACATGGCATGACGTTCCAGTTCATCCAACCAGTTTTCCGAAGGGTCGGTCAGCATTTCCAGCAAGGTGTCTGCAGGAGTATCGACGCGAATGGCGGCAAGGAACTTCTGGAACATGGCTTCCAGGGCGGCCTGCTTATCAATTTCGCGATTCTGAGCCTTTGCATCCTTAACGGCAGCAGATTCGTTTAACGAGCTAGAGGAACCAGCACAGCCAGCAAAAAACATGAGAATTCCGGCAACAGCGGCCAAAACTATTTTATTTTTCAGTACATGCATCGCGACACCTACCTAAAAATGACCTTGGATGAACTCCTTCGAGCCTGCACCCTCAAGGGGTATCAAGGCAGCGGTCCCGGCGGCCAGCACCGCAACAAGACCAACACAGGAGTCCTTTTAACTCTTCGTGAATTCAATTTAGAAATCAAATCCTGCGAAGGTAGGAGCGCTCACGAAAATAAGATCCATGCATTGCACCGTATGCAGATGGCCCTAGCCCTGCAAGTTCGAGAAACACCAGCAAACCCGGAAATTCCTTTTCCCGGCAGCAACGGTCACATCCAGACCTCCAATGCGTTATTTCCCCTTTTCGTAGCTCATGTATTTGATATTATGGCCGCCAAGGGGGGTGATACCAAGACCGCAGCAGCCGCATTCAACCTCAGTCCCAGCGCCCTGGTTAAAATTCTTCGGCAAGATAAAGCCTGCGCCACAAAACTCCAAGGGAACAGGCAACAAAACGGCCAAAAGCCCCTTAAGCTTTAAGATTTCGCAGACTTCCGAAAGTAAAAATCTTTTTACAGTGTCAAAGGCGATTTTCTGGATCAAAAACTCGTGTTAAGAAGTGGACCACTTCAAAACAGGAGGTTTTATGAGTCCGATTCTTAACCGCATCTCGACCAAGTGTTTCTTGGCCGCCATCTTGTTCTGCGCCGCATTTTTCTGGAACTGCGGGACAGACTCCACCAACAACCAGCTTTCGTCTGTTGACGTCGAAAAGACCAGCGTTTCCCTGAGGTTTTCCTATACCGAAACCCCTCTGGTAGACAGTCTTGTTCTTGACTGCCTCGGCCCGGACACGCTCCATTTGATTCATGCCCCAGGAAATCCCGACTTCAGCCTGGACCTGTTTCCCAGCGACCACTGGAGTTTCAAGGCAAAGATTTATGCCAACGGAGACCTGCAGCAGATGGGAGAACTGGAAGCCAAGCTTTCTGCAGGCGCTGCCGTAAACCTGAGCATCCAGATGCACGCCATCGTAGGCTTTGTCTACATCGAGGTTCCGTTGGGTCTGAACAACAGTGCGGGAGTTACCCGGGGAACCATGACCCTTACATCCGACAAGGACAGTTATACCATCCCCATGACCCAGACGGCAACCGCCGGTATTTTCAAGAGCGGAATGTTGAAACTGGGGGCCAACTACGATGTGGAAATCACACTGTTCGGCGAAGATGGAAAGGGCATCTACAAGCTGAAAGACAAGTTCCTTTTGACGGAAGACAGCCCCGTTCCAAATCTGACATTAAATTCGCTCAGGAGCCAGGTTTCGCTGATGGTGAACTTCGCACCAGAAAAGAACGTGGAATTGACACTCCCCCTGCCAGCAGGATACCGCAAGCCCAGGGCCAACGAACTCCTGATTACCGAAGTGATGGCCGCCCCCGACAATAAGGACACTACCCAATACGAATTTGTAGAAATCTACAACGGCAGCCTGGACACCCTGATTCTTGACGACTGCGCCATCGGGCTCACCAGCTCCAGTTCCACCAAGTTCATCCCCCTCACCGTCAGCGAGATTCCGCCTAACGAGATCCTCGTTCTGGGAACCCCCAACAGCCAAAATACACCCGCCCTCCACATCGGGACCGACGGCTGGAACGACATGGGAAATTCCAAAGGGTTCGTCATCCTCAAGTGCGACGACATTACGCTGGATTCGCTTTACTACGCCTCGGAACCAGACTCGCTACACCCTAATGTAGTACCCGCAGTTCCCTCGGGCAAAAATGGCGCCTCCTCCCAACTGAACCTGGAGCAGTGGAAAAACCGTCAGGATTCAACCGCCTGGAAGCTGGCCACACCCACACCGGGAATCCTCTAACGAAAAAAACGGCCGCTCCAGAAAGCGGTCGTTTTAAAATTTGCAGCCGATTAGACGAATTAAGCTCTAATCTGAGTGTTAGCGCGTTCCACGTCAAACAGTCTGCGGAGCAGTTCTGTACGGGCAGGTTCACGTTCTTCAGCAAGAGTCAGGGGAGCCATGTTGATAGCTACCAGGATAGAGCCCGGATAGTTATTTGCATTCTTGATGAATTCGCTGCTAGAAACGCCATCGGTATAGAAGTCAACCACAAAGGTATCCCAGTCGTCGTTTTCAAGCTGTTCCTGGGCTTCGGCCTCAGTCTTGACAGCCTTAATCGTAGCGCCAACCAGAAGATCGGTCAGCACTTCGAGGCAGGCCTCACGGCGAGCATCGTCTTCTTCCCACACCAAAATGCAACGGTCGCTGTAGTCACGGACAACCGGGGCAGAGGATTCTTCTTCGGACTCGAACTTTTCGAGGGCGGCCTCGTCCATTTCGTCGTCATCAAAATTATCAAGATCTTTATTCTTTGCCATAGTAGCCCAAATATAGTAAAAAAGCCATGAGTTACGAGCTATGAGGCCTGTAAGGGTGTTTTTTGCGCAATGCTCACAGTTCCACACTCAAAGCTAACTTGCCATGATTGTGCTATTTTTCTAAATTTGCGCCCAAAAATAAACCTTTCTATATATAAGAAGGCCCTATGGATCAATCTAAAATCAGAAACGTCGCCATCATCGCCCACGTTGACCATGGTAAAACTACCCTGGTGGACCAGCTCCTCAAGCAGTGCGGAACCTTCCACGAAGGTGAAGAAGTCAACGAACGCGTGATGGACTCCGACAACCTGGAACGCGAACGCGGCATTACCATCCTTTCCAAGAACACCAACGTGATGTACAAGGGCTACCGCGTGAACATCGTGGATACCCCGGGGCATGCCGACTTCGGTGGCCAGGTGGAACGCGTTCTTGGTACCGTTGACGGTGTGATTTTGGTGGTGGACGCTTTCGAAGGTCCTATGGCCCAGACCCGTTTCGTAACCCAGAAGGCTCTCCAGATGGGCCTTATTCCTATCGTCGTCGTGAACAAGATCGACCGTGACGGTTGCAATCCCCATGGCGCTCTGGACAAGGTTTTCGACCTGTTCTGCGAACTTGACGCAACTGAAGAACAGCTGGACTTCGACAAGGTGTTCGGTTCCGGCCGTCGCGGTATCTGCAAGGCAGAAATGGAAGATCCGGATGGCGATTTCTCCATCCTCATGGACAAGATTATCGAACGCATTCCGGCTCCCAAGGGCGATCCGAATGCCGAACCCCTCATGCAGATTACCTCTCTGGAATACTCCGGCTTCCTCGGTCGCTTGGCAGTGGGCCGCGTCCAGAACGGTCTGTTCAAGCCGGGTCTGACTGTTGCACAGTCCACTGTCGACGGCAAGTTCAAGAACGTCCGTCTCCAGAAGGTTCTCCGCTACGACGGTCTTTCTCCCCAGCCGGTTGAAGAAGCCGGTCCGGGCGACATTGTTCTTCTGGCAGGTTTCGACAACTTCGACATCGGCGATACCCTGTCCGATCCGAAGAATCCTGTGGAACTGCCCCGTATCCACATTGACCCGCCCACCATCTCCATGATGTTCACCGTGAACACCTCCCCCTTGGCAGGTAAGTACGGTGGTAAGTTCATGACTGGTAACCAGCTCCAGGAACGTCTGGAACGCGCACACATGGCTGACCCCGCCCTCCTGGTGGAAAAGGCTGACGGTGCTTCCAACTTCAAGGTTTCTGGCCGCGGCATTCTCCATCTGACCATTCTGGTGGAAAATATGCGTCGTGAACTCTATGAATTCACCATCGGTTCTCCCCAGGTGATTTTCAAGAACGACGAAAACGGCAAGCTCCTGGAACCGGTCGAAGAATTCAAGGTCGAAGTACCTAACGAATTTAGCGGCGCCTGCATTCAGGAAATCCAGCAGCGTAAGGGCGAAATGACCAACATGACCACCGATGAAAACGATCGCGTCACCTTGGAATTCAACGTTCCTTCTCGCGGCCTTATCGGTATCCGTCCCAGACTCCTGTCCCTCTCCAAGGGTTACGCCATCAGCCAGTCCATCTTCAAGGGCTACGAACCGTACAAGGGAGAAATCCCGGCTCGTATCAACGGCGTGCTCATTGCTAAGGAACCGGGTGAAGCCGCTAGCTACGCTCTTTCTAACCTGGAAGACCGCGGCTACCTCATCATCGGACCGGGCGCTGAAGTTTATCCGGGTATGATCGTTGGCGAACACAACCGTGATGTGGATATCACCGTGAACGTCACCAAGGGTAAGCACCTGACCAATATGCGTTCCAAGTCTGCTGATGATATGATCCAGCTGACTCCGTATCGCCGTCTGACTCTGGAAGAATGCGTTACCTTCATTAACGAAGACGAATGCATCGAAGTCACTCCGGAAGTTCTGCGCCTCCGCAAGACCGAGCTGGATCCCATCAAGAGAAAGCAGCTCTCCAAGAAGCCCGCAGAAGAAGAATAATCGTTGTTTGCGGTACCAATGGCGCCGCGACACTTCTCGGATTAGAAAAGACCAGCTTTTAAAGTTGGTCTTTTCTTATTTCTACAAAAAGCCTGCGGAAAAATTTCCACAGGCTTTCTTCATAATTCAGAACTAAAATGGACTTGTAGATTTTTTAATAGAGGGCTTTTCGCAAGCCATATTCATTAATTTGATGGTTTAAATATACTCTCTTTTCGTATCGATTGTTGAAGTTTATGCAATAAGTTTCTGCAATCGGTAAGCTACTGGAGTCAAATAGCCCAGACTGCTGTGCAGGCGTTTGCGATTGTAGAACAGTTCGATGTACTTGAACAGGTCCTCCCTGACCTCATCAATATCGGCATAGGATCTATGGTGGACTTGTTCCTTCTTCAAGCTCGCAAAAAAACTTTCCATCGCCGCGTTATCGTACGGACAGCCCGGAGCACTCATGGACGGCACTATGCCAAGACTATCAAGCATGTTGCGATATCCTCGGCTACTGTACTGCGAGCCTCGATCCGAATGGAAAACTAGGTTCTCATGCGTGCCGCGGTTAACCACGGCCAGATATACCCACCCGAGATTCGTGCGGATATACGTGATATCGCCACACCAAAACTGGTTAAGACCGAAAGGCGCAAAATTACGTTGCAAACGATTTTCCGCAAACATCCCGTCGCTCTTGCCCGGTTTGTAAGGCTTAAACTTCTTGATGGCAACAGAGTATAGGCCGTTTTCTCGCATTATGCGCCGGAGTTTGTACTCATTGATTTGAACGACTCTTTCATTCAAGACCTTTAGAAGTTTCGTACAACCATAGACTCGATGGTGTTCCTTGAACACATCGCGTACAGTTTGTACAAGGTCGGCTTCCCGTTGCCTCCGTTGATTTCTCTTGGTTTCCTGCTTTGACCACTCATGGCTACGCCAAAGTTGACTTATCGGCTCGGAAATGACAAAACAAGTTTTGTCGCTTCTCTCGCCTCATTGTCAATGGTAATAGGAACACTGGGGTATTCCTAGCGCTTTGCACATCTTCTTCACCGAATGCTCCTGACGTAACTTGTAGACAGCCTCGCATTTCAGTCGTGTGGTCGCATAAGAGCGAGCCAAGCGAGTGTCGCAAAATTATGCTTGCATAATGTTCCCCAAAGAGGATAACTCAGCTACGAAACTAAAGTTTCAAGTTTCGTATATATGACCGAGTGCAGCCGCTGACGCCGTAGGCGTCAAAGATGTGCAGGGATTTCCAGAAATCCAATCGCCTCAATCATGTCGATTTGCAAGCTAGCTTGCAATCGCCGCGATATTCGGCTCATAGATTTTTTTAGGATTTCTACGGTTTCCCGTTCCTCGGCAAGTTCCTTTTCTCTTTGTTTTAGTTTCCGTTCCAGTTCACGGTTCTTTGTCGCAAGTTCTTCAATGGAGACTTTCTTGAGTCGGTATTCTTCTTCGTATGAAGGCAAATTATTCTTCTTTCTGTAATCCTGGACCCATCTGCATACGGTATTGGCCGTGACGCCGATTTCCTTCGCAAGTTTCGTCGCAGACTTTTCACCTTTCAGGACGAGTTTTATGGTCTGCAACTTCATTTCTTCATTGTAATGGACTCTAGACATTGTTTTTTCCTCTGGTTGAGAATGAAATGACTATGTCATTTTGATTCTGCACCTCGGTCATAAAAACATGTAAACATGTTTTTGCGACGCTCGGTTTGGCAATCATTTAACAATGAATATGACAGCATGATTTACCCTCTTATTAAATCACGCCATAGTCCAATGAGGAGCGGGCGATCCGGGGTAACGCCAACAGCCTTGGCAACGTATTCGCGGAGCATGTTTTCGTCGTAGATGACTTCCATGCCGCGGCCGCCAAGCACGAAGCTGAGGCGGATCATCACCGGGTAGCCACCGATCTGCTTGACGCAAGCGAGGGCTTCGTCGATGTTGGTAGCCATGCCGCTTTCCGGCATCGGGATTTCCAGTTGGTCCATCATCTTGCGGAACAGGTCGCGGTCTTCAGCGATGTCGATGGAATCGATGCTGGTACCGAGAATCTTCACGCCTTCGTCGCTGAGAGCGCGGGCGATGTTCAGCGGAGTCTGGCCACCGAACTGCACGATAACGCCAGCGGGCTGTTCCTTCTTGTAAATCTGGAGAACGTCGCCTACCATTTGGGCGTTCCCCGCGCTCCGCACGGGTCGGGCTATATTTTATGGGTCGCACGGTTCACTCCGTTCCCGCCCAACCTCATAAAAACGAGCCCACAGTCTCGGCCCCAAGGGGTCACTATCCCTAACGCGAATGCTTTCAATGCAAAAAAGGCTCCATATGGAGCCCCACTTTTATTCTATATCGAACATTTTGGGTGGCAACACCTTTCGTCGTTCGGCTTCAAGAATATCCAACACAACTTTAGTTGTATTTCCATCTGCAAGAGAGGTATTTGTCTCAACCTTCTTGAGCGTTCCAGGGAGCTTGCATGTATTATCGCAATATTCAAAAGAGGTTTCAGCATTAGCACCATTAACTTGAAGCACCATCTTCATCACCCGCTTTTTTGTGGCGGAGTAATAAAGAGTTGGTTTTGAGGCATCCTTAGGGACAATCTTCCAAAGCGAACCGGCCTTAACAGGATTCTTGTAATCTTCTGGAGACCCCATCTTTTTATTTATGTCAGCAGGATTCTGTTGCTTAATATTTTGGGCAGGCAGAGTCTTTCCTGATTTTAAATCAACAACTTTCATTCGCGTTCCATTTTGAATCGTCTTCATCTGAATATGACTTGAATTAATTGTCGTTACAGATTTATCGCTACCCGCATTAATCACAGACATGTCAACAGACAGCGACTTTTGATTTGGCAATATGACCGTAGTTCTAATCTGCATTTCACACGTGTCCGGGAAAGCGGATTTCGCCTGATTTTCAAATACGGTACTCAAGTCCAAGGCGAAAGATTGAGTAACCACCATCACAATTCCAAGCCCAATAATTTTAATTGTTTTTTTCATAAAATTCCTTTTTTAGTCCTTTACACAACGAACAGATACTCTGGCTTCTTTCCCAACACTTTCAAAATCATGGTATTCATAGCAAAAATAATTGGCGATAATGGCAAAATAGTTATCAGCCACACCACCTAAAATTTCTCGTTCATCACTTGTCCAAAAAGCGGCACAACGGCCTTCCTTGACGTATTTTTGATAGTCATTACGCCAGCCCGAAGGCAACAAGGAAAAACCTAATGTATCAGAGCCATTTTTCGTTATTTCAGACATCCGGTAATTTGCATAGTCCCGCGAATACCCCCCATTGTAATCATTCTCTGGGCTAGTATTAATCCACCCATCTTTTGATTTCAGATAATACCATTTTATATAACCAATTTCTTCCAAAAAAGCCAAATCATCGGCACGCATCCACGCAAGTGCAAATAGTATTAAAGAATTCCATTCATCTTTTGTCGGCAAGTGCCACCCCTGCGGACATACACCCTGATATTTTTTCCCTTCCGTCCATTGACGAACATTAACTGCGGTCGTATCCAAAGCCATGGCCGATTCCCATCTGTAGAGACGCCCATATTTTTCGCAATAAGCGGGTTCATCATTGTAGCAAAAACTGCTATCGACAGCATAGTTCAAATTTTCCGCCATCCATTCAAGGCCATTTATAACCGTGGTCCTATATGTCTTGCCATCGCGTTCATCGAAAACAGTACCGAATTTAGGCGTATAATCTGGGAACTTCGATCCCGTTGCAGATGGTTCGTCATCGCCACAGGAACAAACCAATGTCACAGCAGCAACTGGGATGAGTAATTTAACCTTATCCATACATTCCTCACAGAAGGGTCAACAATTTTGTCGATTTTAAGGCTCCATTAATACGAAGCGCAAGATAGGTATTTCTCATGTTGATTCCAGACCAATCCACACGAATGTACTGTTGTCCCGGGGCAAGAGTTCCCGTATAGACATGACGAACAGGAATGCCGCCGGCATTGATCAAATCCAGAGATACATAGGTATATGCATTCATCGTTACCACGAGTCCATCCTCTGTACGAGTGATCGGAATAGAATCATCCGGAGCGGTATAGCCAAAATCTATGGCATACGATGAATCAGGACTTCCAGACCCATTGGGTGTTTCAACTAGGACCAATTGTCCCGTAGGCCAGCTAGGTTCTTTTCCATAAATCACATTGCCGAGCGAATCAACCACATTGAAGCCTACCGCTTCTGCAACAGAGGTGGTCATTCCGACATGCCCCGGGTCATCATTCGCGTTCCAACCCATTTGCCAATCTGGAAGATGCAATGTAAAAGCACCCTCTCGATTCCAGGACATTCCCGAGCCAAGAATATTTTCACAATGGAGATTTACCATCCACCGTCCATTACCGAGATTGGACTTTTCTGCGGTCACACCTTGCGGAAGACCGTCTCCATAGATTTCCATGACTGGAGTAAATCCAGCTTCGACATAGAAATAGTAACGGACATCATATCCGGCAATAGGCATGTTACCTGTATTTTCAACCTTCAGATAAATTTCGCTCGCTTGCGGATCTCCCGTCGTCCTAGCACGGACATCCCTTGCAAGTACACGGGCCGATGTGACATCCTCAATTTCATCTTCCATTTCAGCGCAGGAGCCGCCAATCAGGTTATTGTCTTTGTCAAGGACGATTATACCCTTGTTTTCAACAAAGTCTCTAGCCGCATTAAGCACGAAAGATGGGTCATCCGCAGAATACCAGCCATTCCATTCAATATTGTTCAGTCCAAAAAGGGGACCTTCGCCAAAGAACGGTGAGCCATTTGCCTGAATTACGGAATCAGCAAAACGCCACTCCACATACCCTGTCCGATTGCTTTCGGCATGGACCGAGAGTGTCGAACTATCCTGAGGGAAGAAGGCCGATGCATGAACCAGAGCAGGAACTTCGCCACGGAAGTAATAGCGAACAGAATAACCATTGATAGCCTCGCCTGATGTATTCACGATACGGACTCGCGGACGCAACATGGAAGAATCGGCAAAGCCTTCGTAGCGAACAAACGTCTTTACCTTGCTAGATTGTACAGGTTGCAGGCCATTATCACCAGCCATATTCCACGCAATATCCGATGCGGAAATATCATCCGTAGCCAAGGCCAAGCCAGCAATATCGACTCCAGCAGGCACAATCAATTCGAAGTTTTGTCTTCCAGAGGCAAGTTCAAGAGCCATATTTGATACCGTATAAGCTCTCCATACCTGAGCAAGCGGCATCACACCCTTCTGCTTTGAACCGGCACCGAATTGAACTTCGGCATTTTCCAAACTTGCAGAACGCGCATAGAGCACCAGATTGTACTTTCCGGCCTGTTCGACATTAATCGTCATATTCAATTTCGCATCCTTAGCCGTCGAACGATAGAAATTATTGCCGACGACCGAGCAAGTAAATTGACGGTCAAAGCCATTCACAACATCCATGTCATTTACATTAACAATAATCAGTTGCGATTCCTCGCCCTCATCCGTAACAGGTTTCGATAATTCCAGCACCTGTTCAGTACTCAAGGCCGAAAGATACATGCGAATGTCCGCAATATGGCCAACAAAGCCCTCCATCGTCGAACTTTCGCCTACCGAGAACTTTCCGTTGAACACTCGATTCATAGAAATTCCAGCCGGTTTTGTCATAACCATGTTCCCGTTCACGTAGAAATTGACATTGGAAGAATCAACCGTGACAACCACATGGCTCCAAGCCTTTTCTTGAGGCAACACATTTTCAGCAAGCCAAATATGGTTCTGTTCGACAAGGCGCATATCTTTACCCCTAATCTGAATTTCCATATTACGGCTAACACTGGAGAAGCCCATTACACGGAGCCAGTCATCTTCCTGCGGATAGCCAAGATTTATGCGGGCCTCAAACGTGTAAGAATCAGATACACCCAGATTCACATTGCTGTTGGCAACAGCCTTATCTCCGTCTCGATAGAAATAAAGGCCGACATCGTTAAGCCAAGGCATAAACATGGACAGGTTCAAATCATGGGCCGTCCCAATCATCTCGCGAACAATTTTTCCCATACCTTCCCTTGCAGGATACCACAAGGCGAGAGATTGCGGATACGGATAAAGTTTAGACGATTCATAGGTTATTTCTTCATAGTTATGACCATAATCTTCCACATGCATTGTAATGGCAAGATTACATCCGATGCAACTTGCCAACTCCTTACGGCTAAGACGAACCTTGGCAGAGACATTACCATTGGAATCAGGCATCATCGAAACATCCTTCAATGGTATCGAACTAAATACAGAACGAATATCCACCTTGGCAATTCCCGATTCGGAATCTTCAAGTTTCGCCGAAACCACAAAGATTCGATCAAGTACATCGGAGGAATCAACAACATTCCATGAAGAGACCTTGGGACGGGCAGAATCCGTATAGACCTTCGGACCCATCACCTGCATTTCATTACCAAGGACAGACATGCCCAAGTAGGTCGACTCGTACACACCATTCTTTATCTTGCCAACAGAAGAACCTCCTATTTTCCTAGAACCATCGTAAACAATCGTGTCCGGGATTTCGGCACGAATTTCCGTAATAAGCCTATCGTTTAAATACAACGAGACGATTCCGTCACCCGGCTGATTGCAACTAGCACCATAAGCCATGAAACCATTGTCAAGACCAAGCCATACAGAATCAGACGGGGTAGAACATGCAAAGTTCGCCGGAACAGTCAATGCACGGGCAGCGGCAGGTGCCAAAGGCAACTCCGAAGTATCGTTCTTGGCAATGACAAACACGTAGTTCGTATCCGTCATCGTTCCACGCCTAGGCAACTGCACATGGGCAATTTCATTGGCATCTAGGCTATAAGGCAACAGTTTTGCCGGAGTCACATCATTACTATCGTTCCACAGGGAATCGTTATCAACATACAGATTAAAATTTTTCAAGCCGATTACTCGAACATCACGATCCGATGTGCCTGCTATTGCCGGCAAGATTTCTAGACTGAAATCGGGGATTTCCGCCAATCTAGAATCCATGGCTGCAAAAACCGAGAACGTCTTTGTTACGCCGGAAATCAAAATATATTCCCATAGGTCGTCATTACCCGGATAGCACTTTGAATCATTCCATATTTCACATTCCGCGGTATCAAAGCCATTGGCAACCGCTGCATGCCCGTCTGCACCAAGATATCCATACAGTACCTTGTCAAGCGGGATAAACTTTTTATTCGTAAAATCGACCTTGTAGAGTTTCAAGGTACTCGGCGTAACATTCATATCCCGCATCTCCGCCTTGGAAATCTTGATTTCAATGCGAGGCAACGTATCGCCAAACACCTTCGGAGGCAAAACTTCCACAATCGACCCTGTTATTGGCACGTTGTTAAACACCTCGAAATGGTAGTCTTCGGCAGCAACCGTACGAACCGTAAAATCGTCACTCGAATCAAGCGTACCTTGCGGGAACGTAACAGAAACTTCGTCAAACAGCGATGTGACCGTACCCTGCTCAGTATCCTTTACTTGCTTTCCGATTACCAGATTGTAGTGACTGCAACTATAGTCGCCACCCTCATTATCGCCACCCCAGGTCAAAAGGAACTGTGTATTCCCTTGAAGCCTATTCACATTGAACCAGGCAAGTCTGCGTTCGCCGGACGTCTTGACTTCTATGGCAGAATCTACAACCGGATAATACACGGAATCCTTCAAATATAGAAGATGATATTTCGTCCCCGGTATCAAATTCGCACGTATTTCCACAAGTTCCTTGGGGCGTTTCACATCAATTTCATTTTTGTATTGGATATTGACACTAGATGGAGTTGTTGCATTCCCGACAGCATCAAGATGTGAATGGACAGAATCATCCAAATGAACCAGTCTTGAAGATACGACTTCAACATCCTTAATCCACGGATTACGAGTCCATTCTTTTTCCGCAGCCGTGCCATAATACAAATTATTATCGGATTCTCTTCTATAGTTCACTCCGCTTTGATACCGATAAAGATGATTTATCGTGAGTTCCTTGGCACTTGTCCGTTCCGGCAACTGGGAAGTAAAATCCAAAGAACGTCGATACCTGACATCCTGTTTCCAGTCGGATGCGGCAATATAAAGCGTATCGTTGGAAATTTTGTACTTCTCATTCGGGACACCTTTGAGCAATGTCGTATAAGTCGGAACAACATCACCGCTTATCGAAATCGGCAAAGCAATATAAGCACTAAACTTTTTCGAACTTGCATCATAAGAGTCTGGGCTAATAGACAGCGATCTAACAAGCGAATCACCATTTACAACCTTTGCGGAATCAAGATGCAATGAAGAAAGCGAACCTGGATCAAAATCAACGTCAGAATTAGAATACAAAATCAAATTATCAGGATTAGTCTTAAAATTGGAGAGATTTTTGAAATAACTGGTAGTATCACCGTTCAAAGTGAACTGTTTCAACCAATCAACATCGCTGTAGTCATTATAATAATGATGAATCCTGGAACCCAGCAGATAATATGTTTTCCCATTACCCGGGTTATTTACGCCTTTACCACCTGCAGGATAATCTAAACGTACGGATTTATCCGCATTTTCGGCAAATACGGCCCCAAAAGACTTGTTCATGCTGACATAGAAATCAATATCGCCAGGCATAAAGTAGTCTGTTTTCAACGAATCACCATTATTGGTTATGTTCTGTGCATAACCTGGAGCAAATATATGCGCAATAAAATGGCGACTATTATAATTTATCGTGTCATTTGGGTCGTTGTAGAATTTTAGAGTGAATCGGGATACCTGTTCAAACCCGACACCTTCATCCGCAAAAAGGAATGTATTTCCACCACCAGAAAGTTCACTAGCTTTAAAATATGGTAAATGCTGCGTTTCAAAAGGAGTCAACAAACCATAACTATGCTTAAGATTCCATTGAGAACCATCAAATAGGTTTTTCGCTCTCGATAAATTCATCGTTAGAGAATTTTTTTCGAGCGTATGGAAATATCCATCTTTTTCACCATAGAGGCTTATATTCTTAGAGTCAAAACGAATGGTACGGTTCACAAGATTATCATAGCCGAAAGGAGCATTCCAATACTCGGGAGGAATGGTTAGTTTGATACTAAACTTCAATTTTCTATAGCGAGTGTTATCACAATGATCTGGATTAATTTTTTGTTCATTTGTATAAAAATTGGATGCTGAATTTCCTACAAGTTCTACAGCAAACAGCTCCCTATTGGGGTCGTACTGATTTGAAACAGAATCTTGCGTATATATACACTGATGGACTCCATTTTCATTTACCTCTTCATCTGCCGCGCAAGAGCCCCGTTCTTTTCGAGGGAATGGCAAATACCCACCTTGTCCCGGAGCCGGAATAACTACATCATTAACATCAATTTTAGACAAGTCCCATAAAGAGTTTGTCTTCAACAGAGTATATGCGAGCAATGATCCATCCCATTGTCCATTATTATAAAAAGAATCCCATTCTCTCCATGATGTAACAAACATATCAAACTTCGTTTTCTTGCCAAATTCCGCCAAGTCTGGCCCACCTAAATAGCCATATTTTTTTGCAGCATCAATATCAATATCTATAGATGTTGACAAGGACTGCTCATCAAAATGTATCGGTCTAACATCGGCAAGAGGTTCATTCCTTGTATCTGTGGTATCACACCTTCCATCAGTACAAGACTGGATCCACCTATCTACCCATATGACTGCAACCAAATCCAAACTTTGTCTCTGTCTCTTAATACCTAGACTGAATCGTTCCGGCGTAAAGCCAAGCGGATATTGCGTTCCACTAAATTTTGTAACGAGATTCGCCTCGCGAATATTCTTGGGCAAGTATTTTCCACTCAATTCAGCATCAACAAAGTAATCCGCGATGGGTTCATACCTGTTGACAACTCGTCCCAAACTGGAATCAGTAACGGCCTCGGAAACATAAATGCTCACGGAATCGGTATGCGACCTGTCACCCGGAGTTTTGTCAATCATGCTATTTGTAGTAATTACCGACAATAGCGCTATCGCAGAATCACCCTTAGGTTTATTTCCTCCCGTCGTATCAATGGTTCCAGCAGGGAAAGCCTTGATTACAACCTTATAAGTCCCAGCATCTACAGGATTATTATCCGAATCACGCTTCCCGTTCCATGTTACAGAATACGCCTTGCCGTTAGAATGCGCTGCAACGAATTTATTTGTCTCCAGCACTGAGATTGGATTATCGGCGGAGTCACGAATTTCAATGTTCACATAAGCATCTTTATAAAGAATGCCATAAGGAATGCTCATGGAACCCAATTTATACGAAGTCGGGTCCTTCACGATTAAAGGATAAACAGGCAGACTGTTGCTTAGCACGACCTTAACATCTTGAGAGGTCAGATCAATTTCCTTCGTCTGTACATCGACGAACGCATTTTCACCATCAAGTCCAGTCACCTCGGCATAAACCTTCACCTTTCCATCGGCCGGGAAGAACCGGGAATCCAGGCGGCCATCCCATGTAAACGACAACCCAAAGGCTTCCGGATGAACATTCCAGCCCGTCTGCAGCACATTCATCGTATCGACACCAATGTTCTGACCGGCAAGCGTAAAGCCGGCCATTTCACTAGACCCGAAATACACAGGTACGTTATGCCCAGCCAGTGTATCGATATGGCTGCCAACTATACGGAATGCACCTTCCGACTTCATCACGACATGTCCAGAATCACCCGAGAGAATCATGACATTGTCGGTTGTCGTAGGCGGCATCAACATCGGATAACCGCTCAAGTATTCCGAAGTAATTTCGGGGAAATTGTTCATTTGAGATTCAACACGACACCCCTTGTCAAGATTCATGATGACATTGCCCTTCAGGGCCATGCAGGTTTCGCCAAAAGACGAAGACAAGAACGAGACTTGCAATTCAGACGTGTTGGGCAAACCGGACCATCTCAAATGATACAAGCTGTCATCTTGATAGAACCACACCCCTGCAGGGGACTTTGTGGAATCATAAACCAATCCAGCAGTCAAATCATAAGGCGAACCATAATACGGGTTTGCCCAGGCTCGTTCAACCGACCTGTCAAAAACACCGACGCCCTTCGAGTCTTCTGCATAGATACGCAGCATATATACTCCAGACGGATTCCCCGTCAGACGGAGCGACATGTTTACTGAATCCACCCCGACGACCATGGAGGTTTTCGATACATCGAATGCGACTACCGGTTTCACGCTGTCCGCCGCGAGTTTACCCAAAGTTATAAGGACCGAATCCGTACGCCAGGAACAACTATCGCACGTCTTGACCCCAAGTTCAATATAATACTGCTTATCATAGATGGTATCTCGATAGAAATAACCCAACACTCCTTCGTTACTCTGCGCAATTTTCGATATATTCGCGCTATCCTTCGAACGGTTGGCTGCAACAGTCATGATTTTGTCTGTTTCCCATTCCGTCGAATTTGCTTCCCTATACCTTAGACGATAAACAGCGGAATTTTCGTCATCGTCAAAATCGGGCGGAGCAATGCCCACAATCGGGATAATCGGCATCTTTAAATCACCAGATTCCGTAGGAGAAACAATATTCGGATGACGTTTTCCCACAAAGAACAGACTGGTGCGAACACCGACATTTCCCGCCAGATCCACACAGGCTGCTTCAAGATAGCGTTTCCCGTCATTTGTTCCAATCAAGCCCTTATCAAGATAGAACCTGAATGTTTCCGTATGCAATACGGAGCCAGTAATTTCACGCCACTGATTTTCATTGCCGCCACCAATAATTCTATAGCTACACTTCATACCGGTACGGTTGACAGCCACATCCTTACTTTCGGAAACTTTGATGGAGGCTTCGAACGGTTTTGTAGATGCAGTATCATAGACGGGAATCGTACTTATAAGGCCTTCAATTTGCGGGGCTGTTCGGTCAATCAGCATCTTTTCAGGATACGACTTAATCGGAGTTGATGTATTCTTCGCCTCGTCACGAGTAACGGCAAGAACGCGATACTCGCCATCTTCCAACAGAAGCCCCGTATTTTCGGTCCAGCTACCATCAACCTGGTCTTTGTCAAGCCACACAGAATCACCGGCACGGTCAACAGCATTGCTGTCAGGAATATGCTTAAACAACCAGTTTATAAAGACGGACGTTTCACTACGGCCGTTCAATGCTTCACGAACGGAATACGATATGTTCAGGAGGCTATCCTTAGACACATACACACACTGATTGTCCTGGCGGGCTAGTTTCGGCAAGGAAGCGTATCTAGACACCTTCTGAGAATCCATCGGGGCTGCAACCAAATCAAATTTGGGCAAAGCTGGCGCAGTTTTATCTACCCTAAATTCTACCGTATCATAACCGACATTCAACTTGTGGTTATTAATGACCGAATTCCAGTCCGTTTCACTAGCGGTCTGCTTGACAACCTTTTCGAACAGCGCGTTCACCGCTCCGTAGGCAGTCAAGTTCGGCAAAGCATAATCTATCGCAGCCGCACTTAAACGATACTCACCATCCGTCAGAGATTTCTTGTTTACTCCATCCCAGGTTACAGCAAAGTCCTTCGAGACGACATCGTAAAGGAACGGCAATTTTGCATCAGACACCTTGTTGTAGGTTCCTCCTTTCTTCTGTTCAAGAGTCCATTGCATAATACGGATATCGGCGGCATCCCTGTTTTTCGTTGTCAAGGAATCATTACCATCGACCTTTACACGGGCTATAAAGACGGAACTGTCCGGATTCACGCAATAGCTATCTGTCGTCAATGTGAACTTCGGAGCCGTAGTATCCACGACAAACGGAACCAAATATATATCGCCGCTATCAGACGAATTGTCCGTAGAATTAAAACTTGTCGCATTGAAAACCCAAAGATAATCACCTTCTGCCGGACTATCAACCTTTTGACTTGACGAGAATCTCAGTCCTTCAGCAGTAGGAGAACTCGTCATCGCATGCCATGACGCAATCGAATCCGAGGAATCGCACTTCGCTGTCACGCAACGGAAAATAGAATCTTTAGCGCTGACGATGCTAAAGCCCTGATAATCCAGGGCACTTGCAGAACCCACAAAGCCGTCGATTTTATTCACCACGACATTCGGCAGCGGCCAACTAGATTCCAAAAGGTCTTCAGTAGCCTTAAACAGATAATAGAACCTCTGCGTATTGGAAAGACCAATCTTGTTCACGACAGACACGATTACCGTATTCTGGTTATCCTTCTGTATTACAGAAAGATCATCATTATAGGAGGCATTGAAGTAGTCTCTTGCATTGAAATCAAAATGACCATCTTTTTTCACAGGATGCGGAACAGTCATCAGAGGAGTAGTCGGCCAACTTTGACCAGCAATTCTCTTATAGACTTTGCAGGCATCATTTGCTGTCGGATCCTTTTCCACGTCACATTCCCAGACAAGTTCCTGCTGGAAGTTGAAATTCATATAGATTTCACGCAGACGGTGTGGCATCAAGTCGTCAACAACAAAGGAATATTTTTCAATGTAGTTCGTCACAGTAATTGGTGGAATTTCGTAACGTTCTACGTGACGAATGGGAACCTCATCCGAAGAAACTTTCCCATTAGCATCAATACCACTCACTCGTTCCCATCGGTCAATCTTGACGCCCATTTTATTCCAATCGGCATCTGTCTTAAATTCAATCGGATTTTTCTGATATTCGTTATACCTTTTCTTTTGGAAGGAACCATCAACTTTAAGCGTATCACCAGAAACAAGAACGGAATCTCGCTTTCCGTACAAACCAATTTCGCAATCAGTATTATTACTAGTCCGAGATTTTTCGTAATAGCAATTCGGATCTATGGCCTGCAAAGTAGGATCTGCAACGAAAAGACCTAAATTGACATAAGGTTTTTCATAAAGAAAATCTTCCATCAAGTATGGAGTATGCGAAGACGAACCATCAACAGCCAAACTAAACTTATTTTCTGCGCCATGCCATTTTTTCTGGAAATGTGAATTTACGGGAACCTGATGCGAATACTTCAAATCTGCAATCGCCGCAATTGTAACATAACCCAAACCAACAATAGTCATGTTTATTCCCGTTCCACAAAGTAAAGCTCCTTTAGCTAATTTCAATGCAGGTTGATTCCAAAAAAGAGTTTCTTCCAGAACTGCCGCTGTTACACCAGCAATGGCGAGAATCGCGATAGCTTCATCAATAACGGTGCCGACCCTTGAAAAAGGAACACTAAGTTCATCAAGAAAGTAAGAAAACCAATCTTTAGCAGCGTCTATCGACAATTCAACATCAGCATCTGTAGAAAAATCATTAAAATCAGCATATAAAGCAATATTGCCATTATATGCTGATTTTTTCACATCCGTTCTTGAATCTTTAAAAACAGCAGTTTCGTTTCCACTTCCAGACCAGCTAGGAATCAATGCTGTACCTTGCTCTTGTAAAGTTACACCAGCAAGAAAACCATACGCCATAGACGCAACCGTATTATAGGTTCGTTCAGAAATACTGCCTCCATCACTTAAATGCGTCCACGCATTACTTATTGAAGCGCTTATTGAACTAGGAACAAATTGTGAAAGTCCTGTTTTATTGAAAAAATTTTGATTAGGATCACTAAACGTTAACCCATTTTCGCCATACAGTAATCTGAACATTGGCAAGTTATCTTTATAAGGTTGTCCTTTCAAGAAAGAAACGCCGTCGTCGCGACCTGAATTAGGATCAATATATGCAGTCAAAGAATCTTCTTTATAATAATCAAAGCCATCACCTAACACAGCAAGAATACCCTTACCAAGCAAAGGCGCTACAGAATTACTCCATACAGGAATAACAACCCCTAACAAAGCTATGCTAGAAGAGACTGATTCAAATCCCATTAAAAAAGCTGTTATCGCAAAAGCCTCCATAGTCGCAGCCTGCGTTATGGCCTTTCCCAATCTATCACCAAAATCAACCTCTTTCAATTCAAGCAACAAATTTAATGCACCTGTTCCCTCATGCGGGCTATCAAGAGTTATCACTTTATCAACATCATCATTATAAACATTTCCTTGCACATATTCACGAGACGCAACACCACCCATGCTGTGGGAAATAAGGATATTTCTTGATGGAATTTTACGATAACTATCTAAAGAATCATGACGAAATCCATGTAGCGCACTTTGGCCACCAGCATCAACTTCTTGAGCTTCCTCCAATAAGGAACGACGATTAGAACAACGATTCGGTCCAACCCAAGTTCTTTTTCCAATTTCACTTCCATTATTTCTCGGGGAATTCGCAGGATTCGTAAACGATCGATGAAGATAGACCTTTTCACCATAGTCCTTCTCAAATATATCATCGCGCAGCCAAGGACGTAGGTCTTTAATCATTCCTGCAGCCCTCGACTTTATTCCTTTGGGAATCAAATCACCAAACATCGTATCCTGTGCGGCCTGCGGATAAGGGTCACCTTTATCATTATAACCCTCATCACAATTTAGGCCACCCCATTTAGATCCGGCCCCATGAATTAAGAAAACATTGTATTCTGACAAAGCTTCCATCGGCTTTGCAAACAGGGACACAACCAAAGATAAAAATAGGATTACGTAGTTTGGACGCATTTTTACTCCTAACACAGAAAACTACGTAAAACAAAAAAAATATATATATAATTTGTAAAGAGTTTTTTCTACAAATTTACACAAAATTTACAAGTTGTTTTCACCATAGAAGACTGATACGCTATCATTCGAGAAAATTATCGGAAACGATTCACCTTGTCGGCCAAATTGTATCTCAAGCCAATTTTTCCTATCTATTCCACCATTTTCCAAAAGCCGATAAACTCTATCATCTATCTGCAATTTAGGTCCCCAGAATCGGATTTCTGACATTTGCTTCACCCATATTGAATCAAGAATTTCTTGTTTTTCATTCAATAATTTTAAGGTATCCGAATCTATGGCAAGACATATAAAAGAAGAATCCCTGTAATAGAAATCTAAACATCTCCCTTTCCACATCATACTCGATATTTCCACTTCTCTCAATAATTTCTCTTTATCATCTAGATAGAAATAAAATCTTCTAACCGCCGAGACGGAACCTTCCTCATTGGAATAAAACGTATTTATTTGCATTTTACTATCTATCGAATCAATAGAAACTTTTTCATCAGATATTTCCAAATCTTCAACAACATTTTTGTCAAAATTCCATTTTAACGCTTTGTTCACTTTAAATGGAGGAAATTTATAATCATAAAAAATCAAATTTGTTTTATCTAATTGAAACACACATGCTCCACAAGGTGTTGACGGAGCTACAAGTTCTCTTAGAACTTCTTCTCTATACATATTTACTAAGAAAAACTTTGACTCAACCAAATTCCATTCAGTATCATATCCCTGAAGATATGATGAATAGGATTCCACCAAGTTCTCATAATCCACATTCAACAAAGCTAATGAGTCACTATTCACAGCAACAAGCGAAACACGTACTCTAGAATCAACAACCTTATCATCTCTAGAACATGCACTAAATAACAGCATAGAGATCATTAACAAACAATATACCATCTTTTTCATCTTATTATAAAGATAGTTATAAGAACAAAACAATATCAAGATGCTTTAAAAAAACATTGAATAGCAATAAGCCGGGCGTTGCGGGTGCGGCGTCTGAGCACCCGCTCGAAGGGGTGATGAGCTATAAGCGCAAGCGTGTGCGAACCAGGGGAAGGCTTTCCCCTATATTCTTGCAAATTTACATGAAATTTACAATTTGTCCGATTCGTATATAAAACTATTGCCAACTCCATCCGTGATTTTTAGATTACCGGAATCAGAATGTTCAATATCATACAAATAGTGTAAGGATACATTCTCCCCATCATACAAGCCCCATATTTTTCCATTATAGATATATCGGCCTTTAAAAAACACATAATGTTCATCACCAACATGCAAAGAGTCAACAATATCCCCCTCACTATCAAGAACCATCATATAACAATCCTTTATCTGCAAACAATAGAGTCCTCTTTCGTCTTGCATCACATCACTGCACTCATAATTTACGTATTCAGCCATGGATATTTGACCATTTCCCAATTCGCATACCCCTTACGTACATAATAATTATCACTCCTTATTGAAGCACCGCCTTTGACGACATTTGTAGGAAGCGTCTCTCGCGAAACTACAGACCAATTTTCCAATACATTAGAATGATAATTCCACGCCGAGGCTTTAGTTAATTCCGACCTTCCATTTTTTTCATAATACCAATAAAATAGAAGCAGAGAATCCGAGATAACAACCCAATTCATAGGTGTTGAAAGCGGATAATCAACCTCCTTATAAATTTTTTCTTCTCGCATATCTACATAAACATATTTTCTGCCAACAACATCAGTTCTTTCGTCCATACCCGAAATGTATGACGAATAGAATTCCACTTTTTCATTAGACTCCACTAAAAGAAGCCCAGTGGTATCATCAACCAATGTTACAAACTCAACAGAATTAAACCGGTCTATCACCCGTTCTTCGTAGGAACACGCTACCAAAAAGAGCAATGCAACAAAGGATACACAGATTAACAAATTCTTCATGTTTTAAATATAGCTCTATACAACATAAAATCAAGACAAAAAGGACTGCATCGCTGCAGTCCTTTGAATGTTTGGGTTCGCAGGTCTGGATCCTTCGCGCTTACGCACTCAGGATGACGTTTACGTTACACTTCCTCAATGGAAGCATGATATTCCTGCAAGCTCTTCACTTCGCCCTTACCAGCCTTAGCAGCAGCGAAGCCCTTGACGGTGTCGAGAGCGGCGGCGAGAGTGGTGATGTAAGGAGTCTTGTATTGGACGCCTTTGGCGTCCGTACTGCGGTTCGGTCATACAAAAATAGCTTGCAAAGCGCAAGCATTTTTGTGCGACGCTCACCTTGCGTACTATTGATGGCAGCCTTACGGATGGCGCATGGGCATAGCCCAAATGCTTGGCTCAGCCATGCCAGAAAACATGTTTTTCTGTCGCGGCATTCGCCTTGTGCATTTGTCATCGGCAACAGCGTCGCGGCGAGCCCACGGGGTGTTGATGATGAGGTTCACCTGCTTGTTCAGGATAACATCCAGAACGTTGGGGCGGCCTTCGGCGATCTTGTTCACCACTTCGCACTTGACGCCTGCCTTTTCGTAGAACTTGGCGGTGCCTTCGGTTGCGTAGATCTTGAAGCCCAGCTCCTGGAAAACACCGTAAGCCGAGTGCAGCGGCCACGCTTGCGTGGACATTGCCGAGGCGAAGGTGTTTCTGTAAACGCTGACCCACTTCGATGGCCTGGTCGCAGAGGTTGGTCTTGTCGGACAAACTAATCAGCACGGCACCGGAAGACGGGAGGATAGAACCTGCAGCTTCCTGGCTCTTGTAGTAAGCCAGGGCGAAGTCTTCGGAGAGGCCCAGCACTTCACCGGTGGAACGCATTTCAGGGCCGAGAACCGGGTCAACCTTGGGGAACTTGTCAAACGGGAACACAGCTTCCTTGGCGCCGTGGTGCTTGAAAACCCTTAAGCCGAGTGTCGCGGGCAAGCTTGCTTGCACATGACCGAGGCGCATTGGGTTTCTACAACTTCTTGTCCTTCAGCTTCAGATCTTCCAGCTTTTCACCCATCATGAGGCGGGTAGCAAGGCGGGCCATCTGAGTGTTACAGACCTTGGAAACTAGAGGCACGGTACGAGATGCGCGGGGGTTGGCTTCGAGAACGAAAACCTTGTCGTCTTCGATAGCGTACTGCATGTTCATGAGACCGCAAAACATCTCAAGGTGAGTGTCGCGACAGACCGCTTGCGGGCTGGCATGACCGAACCGAAGACGTTTTTGGAAACGTGGAGGGATTCAGCAAAACACCGCAAGGCGAGTGCAGCGACTGTGCTTGCACGGGCGTTGCCGAGCCGAGGTGTTTCTAGAATCTTGCGAGTGTAATCCTTGATGGTCTTCAGGTTGGACGCCTACGGCGTCCGCTGCTGCGCTCGGTCATAAAAATAAACAAGTTTATTTTTGCGACACTCGCTTGCAAGCTATTTGCCTCGGTAATGGTCTCCGGCGGGATAATGCAGGCGGAGTCACCGGAGTGGACACCTGCAAGTTCCACGTGTTCCATCACGGACGGAATGTAAACGTGTTCGCCATCAGAGAGGGCGTCGGCTTCGCATTCCAGAGCGTTGTGGAGGAAATGGTCGATGAGGAGCGGGCGATCCGGGGTAACGCCAACAGCCTTGGCAACGTATTCGCGGAGCATGTTTTCGTCGTAGATGACTTCCATGCCGCGGCCGCCAAGCACGAAGCTGGGGCGGATCATCACCGGGTAGCCACCGATCTGCTTGACGCAAGCGAGGGCTTCGTCGATGTTGGTAGCCATGCCGCTTTCGGGCATGGGGATTTCAAGCAGGTCCATCATCTTGCGGAACAGGTCGCGGTCTTCAGCGATATCGATGGAATCGATGCTGGTACCGAGAATCTTCACGCCTTCGTCGCTGAGTGCGCGGGCGATGTTCAGCGGAGTAATCTTTTGGACGTTCCCCGCGCTCCGCACGGGTCGGGCTATATTTTATGGGTTGCCCGGTTCACTCCGCAACCACCGTGATCACATATAGCAAACTAATTATCATTTTGCAGACAAAATAAAATTATTTTTTTCGTATCTCATTTATACAAAATGTCCACTCGTCTAATTTGAGTATTTCTTTATACAAAAAGACCAGCTTTTTTCAAGCCGGCCTTTTTTCATTTGGATGCATAATTTAACGTACAAATCCCAGTCTGCCTTCCCCGCTCTGCAGATATTGATTCATATAATCCTTTGCAATCTTGCAGGCCTCGGGCAGAGGCTTACCTAGAGCCACATTGGCAAGAATGGCAGAACTCAAGACACAGCCGGTGCCGTGCTTTCCACAGCCAGGCAAGCGGGGACTTGCAAACTTGTATTCGGCACCATCCATAATCAAGGTATCTACGGAATCAGCGCCTTCTGCATGTCCGCCCTTCAAAAGCACCGCGCAATCCTTCCCCATCTGGATTTCGCCTTTTTGCTGCGCCGCTTCCAGACCGAGGAACTTGTATTCATCTGCATTAGGCGTTACCAAGTCAATCATCTTCATGACCGGCAAGAATTCTGCGGCATCACGCATAAAATGGAATCCAGCGCTGGCGCTAGCAATGGGATCCCACACAATAAAGGCGTCCGGCGACTTTTCACGAACAAACTCCACAATACGTTTCAGAATCTTGGCCTTTTCTACCAAACCTATTTTCACGTACTTAAAAGTATGCTTTCGGAAGAGCGTTTCCAATTGGGCTTCGATTCGTTCCCAGATAACCCAACCAGGCGCCACAAACTCATCTTCATTCTGTTCGGTCAGAGCCGTGCAGACAGCCTGGCCATACACCCCAAAATGAGCCATAGTCTTAATGTCAGAAATAAAACCCGCACCGGCACTACCGTCAAAACCGGCAATGGTCAAAGCATAAATCATATCGTTATTTTCAGCCATGAAATCCTCGAAAAGCATTCCTAACGACAAGTAAGATAAATAAAAAAAGCCTAACAGGCCATATTTTTAAAAAGGAGAAGAAATAAAAAATATTTATGCAGACAAGAATTTCATATTGTGTAAAGAAATGAATTATAAATCAGTCTGCCGCTAGAAATAAACTGCAATCAAGGCAGCCGTCGTCACACAGATCAGCACAACCGCAGGCACAATAGGCTTGCGCATGCTCTTGGCCCCAAGGAAGAATACCAGGCCACCCTTAGTCAACGTGTTGGCGAGACTGGCAAAGAGGAACGCCAGCACCAGTTCCCGTACAGGCAATCCAGACTTCGAATGCATATCGATTACGGAGAATGCCACCGCATCCATCTCGGCGGCACCGCCAAGGAAACTGCAGGCCAAAAGAGCACCGGCCCCCAGATAGACTCGGGCGGCATTAGCCACAAACATCACCGCGGTAAATACAACGCCAAACTTAATAGCCGGCAAAAGTTTGAAGGGATTAGAAAATCCAGCGGAATGTTCCTGGCGCTTACGGCTGGTACGCAGTTTCAGGAACAGCGCATAAGCCAAGCTGGGCACCACAGGAACCAGCAACGGCAATGCCAAGGGGCCAGCAAGGCTTCCACTCAAGGCAATGCAAATCAAATACAGACGCACATACATCACCGACCAGCTGAGAACGATTCCCAAGGTAAAGTCAGACGCATACGCTTCGTTTTCGCGACTGCGGCCTGCCAAATTCAAAGTGAGAGCCGTACTGCTGGCAATGCCCCCAAGAACTCCGGTCAGCCAGATTCCCTTACCCGGGCCCACAATCTTGATAAGCACGTAGCCTACAAAACCGATGCCAGAAATAAACACCACAAAAAGCCAGATGGTATGGGGGTTCAGAACTTGCAGTCCCGCAGGCCCATAAGCCTGATTAGGAAGGAAGGGCAACACCAGCGCAGAAATCACAGCAAACTTTACCGTGGCTAGCACATCTTCGCGGGAAAGTTTTTTCGCAAAATCATGAAGTTGCTGTTTAACCGTAAGAATCCAGAGCATCACCACCATAATGACGCAAGATTCCAACAGTTTGCCGTACCAGCACAAGGCCCCAAGCAAATACACAATTACAAGAGCCACGCTGGTGGTAATGCCCGCCGCAGGGGCAGCACCCCCTTCAGAACCTACAGACGATTCCACGTGATGGCTCAGTCCAAAAGCTATATGGGACGCCACCAGCAAAAGACCAATCACAATAAAGCCTGCGACAAAGGGTGCAGCACTTTCCATCAGGCCACACAACATGGCCACCATGGCACCGCCGAGCCCTACCAAAGTAAACGTACGAACACCCGCCGGATGACGATCCGTCGCATCGAAATAGGTATGCTCGCGCTGCAAGCCAATAATCAAGCCGATACCAATAGCAGCCACGAGTTTGTAGAATACGTTAAACTCAAGCATAATGCTAATCTATATACGGCCTTCCAAAAAAGGAAACCATGTCATATAAAAAAAAGGACTTGCCTTAAACAATCTGGGCAAATCCTTAGTCCAACTTGAAATAAGAAATCTATCGACGGATCAAATCCGACTTCATGCCGACCTTCATGGCATACATTTTCTTATCGGCAGCGGAGTACACCCCACTTGCACTCATGGGGCCGCATTCGCTGCGGTACGCCACACCGTAAGCCGCTTCCAGAGGAACTGGCAAACCGGATTTTCCCACAAGCATCTTATCCTTCATAGAGTTGATTGCAAAATCGATATCTTCCAGATGTTCTTCACGGACAATGGCAACAAATTCATCACCACCCATACGGATTGTCGCACCCACACCTTCAAAGGAGCCTCTCAAGATATTCGCAAAGACCTTGATCAGACGGTCACCCGTGCTGTGGCCATACTTGTCGTTCACATACTTCAAGCCGTTCATGTCGATGCTGACAATGGCGAAATCTCCGTCGGACCTATCCAGCACATCAAAAATCTGTTGGCACTTGGCGCGGTTATAAAGCCCGGTCAGGCTGTCGATATACACCATGGCGGCAAGCACTTCCTTTTCGGTCCTGTCGGCCACCAGTTTATACAAATAAACCAAATAGCTCAAGACCAAAAGCATCACAAAGCTCAAGGTTCCCAGGGGAATCCAGGTCACGTCCCAGCGAAAAGATTCAATAGCCAAATACTTAAAGACGTTGTATCGGATCAAGTCCGCAAAGGCCACAACACCAAAGGAAAGAACACCCCATGTCAGGAACTTTCCAGACAGGTCCGTCTTCTTGCTGTAGACCACGCCACTGAATGCCATATACAGGAAAGCAACACCCACATAAATATGGAAGGGCAACAAGGTCTGGGGGAAATGCAGAACGTTGGTAAAATGCAGAATAGAAGTAACCAGGGCATAGCAGGCGCCAAAGGCAACCAGCGTTACCAAGCCCCACCACCTCCAGGTCTTAATCTGACCACGACGCATATCCATCAGCAGGAATCCCAACGGAATCGGGGACATATACAAGCTGAAATATTCAATGGTGGTGTTAAAGGAAAAGTTAAACGAAAAGACCTGAATCAATTTTGTGTAGCAGAGAGTCCATGTTCCCAGGGATAGGGAAAGCAAACCGATCATCTGGAATCTGAAATAACCGGTACTGAAAAAACTGACTACAGCACAGATAACCACAGATAGCAGTCCGAACAGAATCAGGAAGATACCCACGAACAAGGCCAGCGCATGTGACGCAAAAAAGTCCGTATTGGCATAGCTAGATGGCAGGATATCGATGGGAGAGAAATTCGAGAAGGCTCCGTCTTCGGTAGCCTGAATGGAGATACGAATACGCTTGCCGGCAGAATTGGGACCAAGATACACATAGTGCATACCGCTTCCCACAATGCGGTTACTCTCGTAAAGTTTATCGCCATAGGCATAGATCAGTTCTTCATCTTCGAAGACCTTCACCACACTATGGTAAACCTTGAAGCGCATGACCGAGCGAGGGAACGTATTGCTGGGGAGCTTGCGCTCCAAAACAACTACTTCATCCTTATCCACCGTCTTGGGCAATATGTGTCCGGCGATTTTCGGGACATGCTTAGTTTCCCCATTTACAACAAGAGTCCAGTCATTATCCAGGGGCATGACGAGGTCAGAGACTCCGCTTTCCTTTGTAGCATTAAAGAAGAAAAAGGTCAGGATGATCATCGCAATGGTCACCGTGAACGAGATAATCTTGTTTACCTTCTTCGACATTTAATCCTACAAACCTATAAAACTAGCGTTCCCACACCTCGAACGTGGTCACGAAGTCGTTCTTTTCGTCGGCCGGGAAATCTTCAGAGCTAACCTTGCGCCAGCCCTCACCCCAGTCCGGTAAAAACACATCTCCATCCACATTTGCGTGAACTCTAGTTAGATATAACTTTTTTGTAAGAGGCATGGCGACATTATATATAGCCGCACCCCCAATAATAAAGCATTCTTCCTCTCCTGCAGCCTCTGCAGCCTTAATAGCGGACTCCAAATCGCCGCAAACGACACAGCCAGGAGCAGCAAACTCAGGATTTCGAGTCAATACATAGTTCGTACGATTCGGCAGAGGTCTCCCGATATCATCGTAGTTCTTGCGACCCAGTATGATGGAATGACCTGTTGTAATCGCCTTAAAGCGTTTCAAATCAGCAGACAGATGCCAAGGCAAATGACCATCACGGCCAATCACATTGTTTTCGGAAACAGCGACAATAGCAGAAATCAGCATAGGAAATAGTGGCTAGTGGTTAGTGATTAGTGGTTAGTGATTTGTAGGTAGCGTCAACTATTTGCTGACAACTGTTTACTAACCACTGACCACTGATTAAACAGCGATGGGAGCCTTAATGGTGGGCCACGGATCGTAATCAACCAGTTCGAAATCCTCAAACTTAAAGTCGAAGAGGTCCTTGATTTCGGGATTCAACTTCATGGTAGGCAGCTTGCGAGGTTCGCGGGAAAGCTGTTCCTTTACCTGTTCGAAATGGTTGGAATACAGATGAGTGTCACCCAGGGTGTGGATGAATTCGCCCGGTTCATAATCGCAAACCTGAGCCAGCATCAAAGTCAACAGAGCATAGCTGGCGATATTGAACGGAACCCCCAGGAAGGTGTCTGCGCTACGCTGATACAGCTGACAGGAAAGCTTGCGCTTGCCAGATGCGCCAACGCCACCTACATAGAACTGGAAGAGGCAGTGGCAAGGGGGCAAGGCCATCTTATCCACTTCGGAAACGTTCCAGGCACAAACCAAGTGGCGGCGAGAGTCGGGATTGTTCTTCAGACTGTTCACCAGGTTCTTGATCTGATCGATGTGTCCGCCCTCAGGTGTGGGCCAGCTGCGCCACTGATGACCATATACCGGTCCCAGGTCGCCATTTTCATCAGCCCATTCGTCCCAGATGGTCACCTTGTTATCGTGAAGATATTTGATGTTGGTGTCGCCCATCAAGAACCACAGCAGTTCGTGGATGATGGAACGAAGGTGGAGCTTCTTTGTAGTCAAACAGGGAAAGCCCTTGGACAAGTCGTAACGGCACTGACGACCAAAAACGGAACGGGTTCCAGTTCCAGTGCGATCGGAGCGGTCAACGCCGTTTTCCATAATGTCTTTCAGAAGATCGAGATATTGCTGCATAGAGGGTAACGCGGAAAGGTTAAAGGTTAAGAGAGGCGAGAGACGAGATATGAGTTGTTATAATCGCGCCGGGGGCGCCTTACTTTAACTCACTGTTCAAAACTCATTGCCCACAGCTCAATTCACTGTTCACTATTCACTGCCATTTGTTCGTTGCCGAAAAGTTCCAGTCGCTTGTAGGGCTTCGCACCTTCGACTTCCTTTTCTACCAGCAGGCGGTTCAGGGCATTCAAAATCAAGTCCTGCGTATGGCGGGGAACGGGCTTCTTGCCGAGGCGAGCCTTCTGCACCATCTTATGGTTAAGGTGTTCAGCATCCATTTCCACCAGGTCATGGTTAGAAGCTTCAATAGCAGTCAAAATTTCATCAAGCTTTGTCATAACATTAAAGATAACAAAAAAGCCCCCGGACTTTTTGTCCGAGGGCTTCATTCGCTAATATCGCGTTGTTCGATTACGGAACGTAGTTGCTATGGCAGCTCATACCGTCATCGTCCGGGCTTACGAAGACCATTTCGATACGGCGGTTGTTTTCACGGCCATCAGCAGTGCTGTTGTCGTCGACCGGGCAAGTCGGGCCCATACCAATTGCCTTGATACGATCCTTCTTCACGCCAGCCTTGGTCAGTTCCTTCATCACGGATTCTGCACGCTGCTGAGAAAGCTTGGTGTTGGTCTTTTCCTTACCAACGTTATCGGTATGACCCTGGATAACGATCTTCAGATCCTTATACTCGTCATTTTCGACAAGCTTCTTAGCAATGGACTTCAGAATCTTCTTGGCGTTGGATTCAAGGGTAGCCTTACCAGACTTGAAGGTCACGCCGTCCAGCTTTTCAGGAGCCTTCTTGGGGCAGCCGTGGCCATCGTCGCCAGCCACATCCGGGCAGCGGTCGATGCCGGTACATACATCCTTGAACTGATCCAGGAGCTTCTTATCGGCAACCCACTGAGAGCAGATGCCATCCTTATCGGAGTCCGGATCGTCGTCAATCGGGCAACCCTTATTCCATTCCGGACCTGCTTCATCTTCGCAGCGGTCAATACCATGGCAGACATCCTTGAACTGGTCAAGCATACCCTGCTTCTTCACCCACGGAGAGCAGAGGCTATCCTGGTCGGGGTCCGGATTTTCAGCCGGGCAGCCCTTATTCCATTCCGGACCTGCTTCCACCGGGCACTTATCGACGCCGTGGCAGATATTTGCAAAGTCCTTCTGCATACCCTTTTCAGTTACCCAAGGTGCGCAGAGGCTGTCACCGTCAGCATCCGGATTGTCCATGGGGCAACCCTGAGCAAAGGCTTCACCTGCTTCGGTGGGACACTTATCGATACCCTGGCAGATACCTTCGTACTGTTCCAGCAAGCCCTTCTCAGTTACCCAAGGATCGCAGAAGCCATCCTGGTCGGTATCCGGATTACCCAGCGGGCAACCTTCGTTGTTTGCCGGACCGAATTCGGTGGGGCACTTATCGATACCCTTACAGGTCTTTTCAATGAAGTATTCAGCCTTCAGGTTTTCATCTTCAGCAGCCTTTTCGAAGTAGTAGCCCATCTTCTTCTGAGTTACCCATTCGTCGCAAAGGCCGTCGTTATCGGAGTCCGGATCATCCCACGGGCAGCCCTTATTGGCCTTAGTACCAGCTTCGCCCGGGCACATATCGTAACCCTTACATACGTCAGCAAATTCGTTCAGAACGCCTTCGTCAGTTACCCACGGAGAGCAGAGACCGTCATTATCCGGGTCCGGCTGCTTGGTGGGGCAACCATTGAATGCAGGAGAACCGGCCTGGTTCGGGCATTCATCGATGCCGTCGCAAACATCCTTGAACTTCTTCTGCATCTTTCTCTGAGATACCCAAGGATCGCAGACACCATCTTCATCCGGGTCCGGATTACCCAGCGGGCAACCATCTTCGCCTTCACCCGGTTCGTTGGGGCACTGGTCTACGCCTTCGCAAACTTCGGAGAATTCATCCAGGAAGCCCTTTTCGGCAACCCAGGCATCGCAAACGCCATCTTCGTCAGCATCGGGATTACCCAGCGGGCAACCCTGGTTCAGACGATGACCGTAGTCATCCGGGCACTTATCTTCATCATCCACGACGCCATCGCCATCGCGGTCCTGGGCAAGCAGGAAGCCACTCCAGGTAAGACCACCGTAAACGGTGTATTCCGGATTCACGCGAGTAGGCATGTAGTTAACCTTGTTGCCATTTCCATCCTTGTTGGGGATAGAGACGACAACACCCTTTTCCCCACCCAGGTAGTAAGAAGCACCCATATGGAGATCCAGACCAACAGGCAGATGGAACACCAGGGCACCGGTCAACTGCTTGGAGTCAAATTTCTGATCTTCCACAGGCCAACCACCAACATTCGTGGTTATACCATCCAACTGGATATCCCAGTGATATTCCAGGAACAGGGACAGGAAGTCCAGGAAGTAAATTTCTGCGGCAGCATTCAAGTAAGGCAGAGACAGATATTCGCTATTAGTTGTATAGCGGTAGCCACCATTCAAGTGGAGCAGGAACGGATAGGCGTCAGTCTTTTCAAGATCCATGGTCACGGCAAGGCCGAAGTCCAGGGTGGTATTCTTGGTACCATACGGATAGGCAACACCAGTGTTCTTGTTTACGTATTCCGGATAGCGAACCCAAAGGCCCTGCTTCTTGGCATCAGCAGTACCAGCAGCGACACCAGCATAGACGGCCACGTCCATGGGCTGATCTTCGGGAAGAGGGAAGCGAGCCTTCAAGTCACCCTTCAGGTTACCGACATAACCCATCTTTTCCATGTCGCCGTTTTCGCCACGCTTGTACTGGTCATAGTACACAGGCAGGGTAACGCCCAAGTCAAAGTAATGCCAGATACCGATGGCAAAACCCACATTAGCGTTGATACCCGTAAAATCAGCAACAGGAAGTCCGTCTGCACCTGCAGGGAACATGTTGTTGCCAAATGTGGCATCACCCAAAAGGGTAAACACCAGCTTGGAATGTCCAAGAGACTGGGCAGACTGGGTGTTATTCACACCGACAAAGCCTTCCTTATTGATTGTCTGGGGATGACCTGCAAAGGCAGAAGCCGCCAAAGCGAGGGCAAGACCCATAGCTACTTTTTTCATAGCATCTCCTTATGAGTGGGGCGCCACCAAACACGGCACCCAGAAATTAACTAAGTAAAATATAGTTTCTTGACAAAAAAAACTTATAAAAGCATTAGCCAAAATGCGATTAAAAACACACAAAAGGGGGGGGCGCAGCCCCTTTGTGAACAAAGATTTACATACAGTTCGGTGTTGCGAAAATCACATCACAAAAGCACTCTACATTTCCATACCCCGTTCAAACAGTTCCGAGTGGAGCCGACAAATGCTGGTAAACCCCTTACGTCCCACTATAATATGATCCAGAACGGGAATCTGGAGAATTTTTCCCGACGCACAGAGAATCCGCGTAATGGAAATATCTTCCTGACTGGGAGACGTCGAACCCGAAGGGTGATTGTGGGCGAAAATAACAGACACTGCACGGTCTTCGATTGCACGGGCAAAAGCTTCGCGAGGATGAACCGGAGTCTGATTCACAAGCCCGGTCGTCAATTCATGAACGCGGATGACGTCGTTGGAGGAATTCAGCGTCACCAATACAAGATGTTCCTGTTCCTCATACTTCATATAGGAAAGCCTAGGCAGCAAATCTTCGGGCGAAGAAACGGAGCTCACGTTACCACTGAGGATATAGCGCCCCGACAATTCAAGGCAGGCAAGGACCTGGGATGCCTTTACACGGCCCAGCCCCTTGATCTTACGCAGACGCTGAAGCGAAGGAATCGTCGATTCAGAAGAAAGAAAATCTGCCAGACGCCTGGACAATTCAAAAACATCGCAATTCTGGCAGCCGCTACCGAGAATCAGCGCAAGCAGTTCCTCATTGCTCATAGCCGAGGGACCAAACCGTTCAATTTTCTCGCGAGGAAGAAGCGACGAATTTTCAACAGGGACCTGATAGACCAAGGCACAATCCTTTACAGAAATCGCATTATACGGAACCATAAAACTCCTTTTTTGAAAGGTTCTCTCTTATACACGAGTTTTTCAAAAAAAGATTCGCTTACATTTTGCTTTCATTTACAATTCCGCATTCAAGGAAAGGTTTTTCAGTTCCCAAAAGGCATTCAAACCTTTTATTTTCACGGTTCATCAGCCCAAAACGTTCATTTTCAGCGAACAAAAAACAACATGAGGCAACATTTACAGAAATAAAAACGTGTTTTTAATCAAACAAAAGACCAATTTCCCCAAATTTGCATTCCAAAACCATCATTTTTTCAAAATAATTTCATCAAACTCTTACCATTTACCCTATGTTTGACTATATTTTCGCCATATTATAAAAGTTATAAACCATCCGAAATAGGAAATTTTATGGCAAATAAAACCTTAAGCGGCGCAGAAGTGATCATCGAATGCCTCAAGCGTGAAGGCATCGACACAATCTTCGGCTATCCTGGTGGATCCGCAATTCCGATGTTTGACGCAATTCTTGATTCCAACATCAAGGTTGTCCTCACCCGTCACGAACAGGGCGCAACTCACATGGCTGATGGCTATGCTCGTCAGACCGGCAAGGTCGGCGTTGCCCTCGTTACTTCCGGCCCGGGTGCTACCAACACCTTTACAGGCATCTACACTGCCCTCATGGATTCCAGCCCCATCGTTGTGCTGGCCGCTCAGACCACCACTCCGAACCTGGGTAAGGACGCCTTCCAGGAATGCGATACCAGCGGTATGACTTTCGCTGCCGTCAAGCACTCCTACCTGGTCAAAGATCCCAACGATCTTCCCCGCATCATGAAGGAAGCTTTCCACATTGCACGTACTGGCCGTCCGGGCCCCGTGCTCATCGACCTCCCGAAGGATGTGACTGCCGGCGCTTGCACCGCACCGTTCACCGATCAGATGGACCTTCCCGGCTACAAGATTCCTACCTACGCTCCTGCAGAAACCGTAGAAAAGGCTGCTGAATTCCTGAAGAAGTCCAAGAAGCCCCTGCTCCTCGTTGGCCACGGCGCTATGATTTCTGGCGCAGCCCGTCAGGTTAAGGAACTGGCAGAAAAGCTCCAGGCTCCCGTAGCTTGCACCCTCCTCGGCCTCGGCACCTTCCCCACCGACCACGAACTTTCTCTCGGTATGCTGGGCATGCACGGTACTGTTTACGCAAACAAGGCTGTGCTTGACTGCGACCTGATTCTCTCCATCGGTTCCCGCTGGGACGACCGTATCACCGGTAAGCTTGAAGTGTTCTGTAAGGACGCCATCAAGATGCACATCGACATCGACCCCGCCGAAGAAGGCAAGGTTCTCCAGCCGGATGTGTTCATGTGCGGCGATGCCAAGATGGTTCTGGAACAGCTCCTGCCCCTCGTTTCTAAGCTGGACTCCGCAGAATGGGTCAAGACCTGCCAGACTTGGAAGAAGCGTTTCCCGCTGACCTACCCCAAGCAGGGTGGTCTCCGTATGCAGCACATCGTGCAGACCGTTAGCGACCTTACCCAGGGTAAGGCAATCGTCACTACCGACGTGGGTCAGCACCAGATGTGGGTTGCACAGTTCTTCAAGATCAACAACCCCCGCCAGCTCCACTCCAGTGGCGGCGCAGGCACCATGGGCTTCGGCCTGCCCTCTGCAATCGGTGCAGCATTCGGCAACACCACCGGCTGGCCCGTCTGCAGCTTCAGCGGCGATGGTGGCTTCCAGATGACCGAATTTGAACTTGCAACCGCAGCAATCCACAAGCTGCCCATCAAGATTTTCGTTCTCGACAACAAGTACCTGGGCATGGTGCGTCAGTGGCAGGAACTGTTCTACGACCACCGTTACTCCAGTGTCGACATGCAGGGCAACCCTGACTTCGTCAAGCTGGCAGAAGCCTACGGTATCCCGGGTCTCCGCATCAAGCGCGCTGCCGATGCAGAACGCATGATCCAGAAGGCTCTGGACTACAACGACGGTCCTATCGTGATCTGGTGCGAATGCGAAAAGGAAGACAACGTGTTCCCCATGATTCCGGCAGGTGCACCTTTGACCTCCATGATTACTGAACAGCCCAAGACTCAGCTGGACAAGCCGACTGGATCGACCTAATCACGGAAAGGAGATAAAAAAATGATTTCTACAGCTCATTCTATTAGCTTGTTAGTCGCAAACCGCCCGGGCGTGCTCGTTCGCATCGCTCTGGTGTTCTCCCGCCGTGGTTACAACATCGACTCCCTGGTCGTGTCCCCCACGCTGGACCCCAACTTCAGCCGCATGAACATTGTGGCTCACGGTAATCCCGAAATCTTGATGCAGATCATCAAGCAGCTGGAAAAGCTGGTTGACGTTGTGCAGGCCAAGGACCATACCAACATGAACGTGGTGGAAAAGGAGCTTGCCTTGATCAAGGTTCGTTGCGCTCCGGAACAGCGTACCGAAATCCTGCAGCTCTGCGATCACTTCAAGGCTGTTACCGTTGACATGACCGAAAACTCCATGATCATCCAGATTACCGGCAACACCGATAAGATCGATGCCATGAAGAGCCTGTGCCAGAAGTTCGAAATCGTCGAATACATCCGCACCGGTAAGGTCATCATGCTCCGCGGTGAAGACAAGACTTAGTTTTATTACGCTTTGTTGACCAATTAAGAAAGCCCTCGGTTCACATCACCGAGGGTTTTCCTTATTTCATTCTTAAGACTTTTTTAGCCAGGAGTATTTGTCAGCCAACTCAATCACGGACCTAAACAGATAACAAACTGGTGGAATCTTCAAAAGTTTGCGAAGAACGGGAATGTATTTTTTGCACTTCTGGCGAAGTTCCTCCCCCGTCATCTTCGATGCGGTAAGCGAAGCAGCAGCGTGATCCCAGCCTGCGCGAGCCCGGTCAGAATCTTCTTCTAGAATCGCCAACATCTCATCAAGATTTTGCCCAAGAGTATTGAGTATTTCTTCTTGTCTATCAGGAGATTTTCCTTTATTCATAAAGTCTCGAACCACCTAAAGGCGTCACTTTGCCAGAACTTTTTCGATTTCAGCAATGTACAAGGTGTGCATTGAATCGTTTGCGTACCAGCGATCAAGAATGCTCTTGTCGATGAAGCTTTGTTCATCAAACTTCTGGGCGAAAAGTTTCTTGCAGACCAAAACCTTCAATCATCTTGATCGGATTCTTTTGAAGTTCTTCTGCGGTAATTACATTGTAATTCATATTAAAATCCTATAACAGCTTCTGAAATTTCGTTAGCTTCGTCAGAACCATCGTCTGCGTATTCCGGGTTAAATTCTCCCCAGCCATCACTGGTGCCACAACCTACGCCTACATCAAGGCTGGCCCACTTAAAGGCTCCGAAGACTTTCTCGAAGCGTTCCATCAGTTCAGCAAAGAATTCCTCGGGCAGTTCATCTTCCACAAAAATGGATCCGTCCATGGCCATCAGGGCGCTTTCAGGCAATTCCTCAAAACGGCATTCATACTCGTCCATCATGACGTCGTCTACAGAATACCATTCGCCGCAGTCTTCACTTGGGAGCTCTGCATCAGGGAAACTTTCCATAATTTCGTCATAAACACCAGAAAGCTGGTCCGTTTCGCCTACAAAGCGCATCAAAATTCTACAACTCATATCTTCTCCAAGAAATTTTTCTGCTAATAAGACAAATATAATCGAATTGCATTGTGATAAAAATAACACTCAAAAAAAATTTAACCACTTTGAGTTGCCAAAATTTCACGGAGATTACTATCTTAACAATCAAGAACTCTTTGTTCTCCTCCTAACCCCCCAAAAAAACACCCAGCCGCAAGGTTGGGTGTTTTTGTTTTCGTTTTACTTTTTCTTAACGATGCGGAAAATCCCCTGACGGTTAAATTCCGGTGAATCCTTGGGGAAGGGATTCTTGGTTTCAAGACGTAGGACATAAATACCGTCTTCTTCAAGATCCACTTCAGAACCGGATTTTGCCGGAATGCCATCACCAAACAAGGCATCTGCCACAAAAAGCAACTTGCTCTGGGCATCTTCTTCGGAAGCTGAGACACAAAGATCCGGCAAGCCAAAGCAGGCCAAGCCCAGGGTATAGAGAAGGTCTCCATTTTCTACGAAATTAATCCACGGGTCCATGGGATATTCTCCATCCCCCACTTCTTCGCGGAACCCCTCGACACTCCAGGCGGCACCGGATTGCTGCATGTAAACGCCCAGGGCGCCTGCAGAAAACATCTTGAGAATTGCCATGTTCACCTGATTCACTTCGTCAACATTCTTAGCTTCTCCCAGCAGGAACAGCAAGGATTTGTGAGCTTCGATAGCGGAAGCGGCATCGGCAGAAATATCCTGGTGTTCCCTGAAGATTCCAGCAAGTCCATCAACATGTTCCTTGCGAACCACATTAAACATGACCGTACAGCCAGGGATAATGGCAGACTTGGCATCGGCGGCCAAGGTTACATTTTCGTTGATAACCACCGGAGCGGAAGCTTCGCAGGTCATGGGAAAGGCTAATACAAACTGAGGCATAAATTCTCTTTTTATAAAGTTAGACTTTTTTATTACGGTACCAATTTTTTTATCAAACTCTTTTTCTAAAGGATTGCAGAACGGCCTGTTTCAAAAGTTCATTTTTTGGGGTATCAGGGAGCCGAACGTCATCCGAAGATTGAGAGATCATTTGCAACAAACTACGGTCGTCAAAGTTCTTTTCATCAATAGTCAACGCAGACCTGGCTTCCGCTAAATCACGGGCAAGAACAACTTGTTCGTATTGTCCGGGAGTCGGAACAAAAATGCACTTCGCCTTGAGAACGGCCATATCCATAATGGTCGAATATCCTCCACGGGAAACAACCCAATCTGCAGATTGAATGGTTTCGGCAAAGGCTTCATCTTCCAGGTGGGTAAAGAAATCCACATTCCCTTCGTTCCAGTTCTTTACACCCAGAGCGGGACGTCCCATGATAATAGCGTGGCGTCCTTCAATTTTTGAAAAAGCCTCTTTCAGCATATTTTCAAAACGGCTTCGGGCCGGTTCCACGCCAGAAACCACGGCAACAAACTTGTACTTCGGCGCCGCCTGTTCTTTTTGTCGAGTCTCCTGCCCCGCAAATCTAGACAGGGCCCCCACAAACTTTATAGGACGGGGCGCAAGGGAAACGTGAGACATTCTTCCGGCAAAGCCCGGATATTCCGGCAAGTCAGGAACCCAGACTTCGTCAAAATGGCGCATGACGGCAGCATGCCACAAGATTCCCGTAGGTTCAAAAGCCGATAGCATCGGAGGGAACGCAATACGGCGCTGATGCGTCATGTAGATCGACTTCGCCTTCCTGCTGTAAAAACCAAATCGGTTATCAGAAACAAGGACGTCGAAGCCATGGGACTCCACCATTTTTTCGGCATACATCCGTTCAAAACGAATCACCTTATTTAGATGGGCTCCATTTTTCAAAAGCCACAGCCCCATGTTATAGCCATGTTTCGGATATACAATATTGTAGCTGGGAGCCAGATGCTGACGCAGGTTCGGAAAGATCCGACGCAGCAATCCCGCGTTGGACTTTACCACAGCCAGTTCGACCTTGGCGCCCTGACGCAGGAATTCACGAATAACGGGCACGCACCGAGTGGCATGCCCAAGGCCCCAATCCAAAGGAGCCACTAGGACTTTCACTTAGCCTTCTCCAGCCAGATGTTGGCCCAGTCACCGTGGTCGCAATCCTTGTTTCCGCCCATGTCGATTCCCAGCACAATCGTTTTTACGCCAGCGACGTCCACATCGATAGACTGCTTTTCTGTCGGGTACAGACGCTTGCTGCGGAACAATTCACGCCCGTCGCCTGTAATGATGAAGCTGGCACCATCACCGCAAGCACTTTCATCATCTAGACCAATAACGGAGTGCAGCACGCTATATGATGCAGGCAGCTTGAACACGATGCTGGAATTTGCATGGGAACCGATACCGTAGCGGAAGACTTCTTCATCTAGCGTTAGACGATGATGTTCTACGGATTCATTAATCTGGGGAGAGCCCCAATCCTGAGAATAACTATCAATCTTGAGGGATGAAAGAAGCAGAACATTAGGATCTTCGATAAAGAAGTCCTTAAGCACGCGCATGGTGTCGTTATCGGGCATCAGACATTCAAGGCTAGCGCGGTTCATACCGGCCCTGATTTTTGCAGAATCAAGCTGCAGCGTATCAGAATTCAGGGAGACCACGAGATCTTCCTGCAGTTCGCCGTTCAAGCTATACTGGCAGGTAATGGACTCGGGGAACATCTTGCTGACCACGAAGCTGTTGTTTTCCATTTCGGAGACAAACATATTCTGCTGGTAAGCGGACACGCCCTTCTTGGCAATGATCTTGTAAATCGCCAGAGGATAGCCAAACAGTTTAGGTTCCAGCAGGACGCGTTCATTCTTATAGTCGTTAAGGATGCCGTCAATCTGGGTCGTAGTCTTGAAGCCAACCACTCGGCTCTTGCGGTTCAATTCACCATAGCCGTCCTGGCCTCGGACCAGATAGATATTGCCATTGGAAACCTGGGACCACTTGGCGAATGTTTCGGTATCCCAACCCATGAAGGTTCGTTCGCTAAAGGCGCTGTGACCAGAAGCCAGCATCTGCCAGGGACGAGAATAGATGAAAATTGACTTTTCGGGATACGAGGCCAAAGCCGTATTCAGGTAATCTTCTTCGCCCAGCAATTTGTTCTTGTAGTAAAGCATATTGCTGCGATAGCTGTTTCCGTGATAGACCATCAGCCCCACAGACATAAGGCAAGCGATCAAGGCGACAATCTTGCCTGCGGCATCGAGACGCATTTTAGTTGCAAACTGAAGAGCATCGAAAAGGCCCAAAGCCATGATCAGGGCAAACAGCGGCAAGGCGACAAGTACGTATCGCTGGTTGATGTCGATGGTAAAAGTTCCAGACACGTTAAACATGATTACGAAAATCTGGAGACAGAACGTTAGACCGAGTAGCAATCCCTTACGGTAACGCTTAAAGGCAACTGCACGAACCAGAAGCCACACCGTTGCCACCAACAGGATAATGGTAAAACTGGTATAGAAGGGGTTCACCATAATGCCGCCGAAGGAGGGGTCTTCCTTCAGGTTCAGCATGACTTCAATATTAGTCTTCAGATTGAACCACAAGTTTTCAAAGGAATGAGCGGCGTGCTCCCCACCCTGGAAATCATAACCTCGATAAGCGGCCATGGTATTTACAGAGGGCCAGCTGACAGTAATTACCGCCAGAACAAAGAGGGGCAGACGATGTACCTTTTCCAGGAAATACTTATGATAATAAAGGGCAAAGGGAATAAACGCAAAAACGGTTTCCTGACGGGTCTGGGCAAAGAAGCCCAATAAGGGAACAGTCAGCATGAAATGTTTCCAGTTCACCTTGTTGGCGGGAACAAAGGCGTACCAGGCCATAAGTACCGAGAGCAGGAAAATATAAAGCACTTCGGTAGAAGCGGAACGGGCCTGCAACAAGTATATAGGCATACCACCCAGGAATGCTGTTGCCGCCAGGGCCGTCCAGCCATTCTTAAACCATTTTGATAATGCCAGGAAGAAGAACAGCAGGCTTAGCAAATAGAACGGATAATTGACCAACAAGGCCGTATCGCGATTCGGTTCTGCAAAGTTAAACACCAGGGAATAGACAAATCCTAGAGCCTTGCCCTTGAAGTTATTTACTTCATTCTTGCAATCCAGAACGTCGCCATTCCAGATACCTTCGTTGCAAATTCCCCCTGTATGCTGGAAATACATCTGCAGGCCCATAGACTCCCAGCTAGTTTCATCACTGAGGACCCGGTGGGTATTTCCGATGTTTCCAAACATGAAAACAGAAAAAATCAAGGTCACCAGGACAAAGCCGCACATAGGCTTTCCTGAGGGCAGGAACGACTTCAAATGCTTAGAGGTCGAAGGGATGTTTATAACGACACCGACCAACAGCAAAATGAAGGTCAACAAGATGGAATAATAACCCCAGTCAATATCCCAACGTCTAGCGAAAGGAACTGTCAGGTTGTTAAAAATCAAGAAGGCTACAACCATAACCGCAAGCGTTGCTGCAGCAATGGATGCTTCCTTCTTCCCAAGGTTAAGGGAGGCGAACCATTTTTTCATGGACCCAAATCTAGAAAAGATTGGATCTTATCTAATCACGAACTTGCGGATGACTTCGGCAATTCCGCCATGATTGTTGTCTGCTTCGGTAATGTAGTCTGCCTTGGACTTGGCAATTTCGGATCCGTTGACCATGGCAACGCCAAGACCGGCGGCCTCGATCATGGGACAGTCATTTTCTTCGTCACCGCAGGCAATCGTATCGGACAGAGGGACTTTATAGAAATCCGCCATGAATCGAACAGCGTCACCCTTGTTGGATTTCAGGTTTGAAAATTCCAGCATTTCAGGTTTGCTAAAAACGTCAAACAGGTTGCCGGCAGTGGTTTTACGCATTTCGGTTCGGAATTCTTCGAGGCTTCCGTGTCCGAAGGGGGTAATGACGTTCACCTTGATGGGAGACGGCTTTATGACCACGTTGATAGGGACTGCGGGGGCAACCGGAGCCGTTTCACTTTCTAGAGAGGCGAAGTACTCCACAACGTTGTCTACAACGAGGTAGTCCATCATCATCGTTTCGCAGTACTTTTTCAGTTGGTCCGTCTCATATTCTGAAATAACCAGGTCACCGGCATAGGTATGGGCGTGCATACCACAGGAATGGGCGGCATCCATAATGGACTTGACGGATTCTACGGGAATACGTCGGGTAAGGATCGGCTGCTCGGTGGCACAATCGTAAATAAGTCCGCCATTAAAGCTGACCAGGAAAAAGCCAGGTTTGAAGAATCCATACTTCTTGGCCAATTTTTTAGCACTTGTCAGTGGACGTCCAGTCGTAATAAGGAACTTGTTTCCCTGATCCAACATATGCTGAATGGCAGCCATATCCTCGTCAAGGATAAGCTTCTCGTCGGTCAGCAAAGTACCGTCTAGGTCAGAGAAAAGGATTTTCATACAGGCCCCTTAAAGCTGGTCCAGGAAGCTTTCGGCATCCATTTCATCCAGTTCCTTCTGGAGGGCCGCCAGGGATTCGTCGGTAATGGGAGCCTTAGGTTCCGGTTCCCTTTCTTCGGCGATAGCATTGGAAGCATCCACCATCTGACGGAGTGCATCGGCAACTCCAGCCAGGGAGCCATCACGGCTAACGGCGGCCTCTATGGCGCGACTTAACTTTTTGCGCAGGTTTGCAAATTCATCGCGATCCAGTTCGCCCACTTCCCCGTGACAGTACATCAGGGGTGTTTTGCATTGGGCACAGCAAAAGACCATCATATTAGCCTTTTCGCCCTGAAGTTCAACATCAAAAGAGGCGCCACAGTGAGGGCAATCAATATGCAATTTTTCCATAGAATACAATTTAGAAAAATAACAGAACGAACAAATGTTTTTAAATTTGACCTACCTATTTGATGTGTGTATGAGGACCCGTATTTTTTCTTTTTTTGTAAAACAGTTTTTTGTTAACTGATAACTGAATTATGCTTTGCCAGTGGCTTTATCACTTAACCAGCATTGATCTTTTCGACGGCCGTCTGTTCCGCGCAGGTGTTGCCGCCATGCTTTCCATCATCATGGTCATGGTTTTCATGCCCATTTACATCCGCAAGTTGCAGGCGCTGGATGCCACCAGCGACTTCGACAAGGACGGAAAGAGCAAATCTCCCCCCATTATGGGCGGTCTCCTTCTTGTAGTCGTGGTAGAAATTGTCTCCCTCCTCGTTTGCAAGATGAACGGCTACACCATTTCGACTCTGGCCGTGCTGGCCGCCTTCTCTGCGGTTGGCGCCATCGACGATATCGCCAAGGTACGAGCCAAACGACTGATCAAGCTGGGCAAGCTCACTGCAGCCGACTATATGGACAAGGCTGACGGCATTTCCAGTTCCCTGCGTCTGTTCCTGTATTTCCTGTTTAGTCTGGTGGTGGCAATTTTCTGCTATAAGTTCATTCCCGAACTTAAGGGCGACCTGACCATCCCCTTCTGCCCCATCAACGTTTTCCAGATTCACCTGCCCAACTGGATTTTCGTGGGCTTCATGACTTTCGTCATTGCGGCTTCCGCCAACGGAACCAACTTTACCGATGGTCTAGACAGCCTTGTTTCTGTGCCTATTCTTTCTAGCATGGTTTTTGTCGGTCTGGTGGCCTACGTCAGCGGTAACTTCATTTTCAGTAACTACCTGCACGTTCCCTACCTGCCGGGTTGCGATGAACTGTTCCCCCTGGCCATGTCCATTGCAGGCTCTCTGCTGGCATACTTATGGTTTAACAGCCCTCCGGCAGAAATCTACATGGGCGATGCCGGTTCCGTGGGCTTCGGTGCAGCTATCGGCATTATGTTCATTCTCGTGCAGGCAGGTCTCTTCCTTCCCATCGTCTGCATCATCATCATTGCTGAAGCCTGCTCCGTGCTTCTCCAGATTACCTGGTTCAAGATTACCAAGAAGGCCTTTGGTGAAGGTCGACGCATTTTCCTTTGCGCCCCTCTGCACCATCATTTCCAGAAGAAGTGGGACGGACGTTTCCCCAGCAAGCCCCTGATGAATTCCAAGATCGTGTGGAGAATGCACTTGATCAGCATCTTCGCCTTGATTGTCAGCATGGTGATTTTCTTTGGTATTAGGTAACTTGATAATGGCAGATATTATTGAAGTTTTGAAGGCAGCCGGTCAGGACGACCTGCTGAAGCATTTGGAAACCCTGAGCGGCGATGCCCGCAAGAATCTTGAACGCGATATCGCAAGCCAGGACTGGAACGAACTGAAGGCCCTGCACGCAGAAAAATCCGCCGCTAACTTAAGCGACAATGTTTCTGCAGACCTGCAGCCTATGCCTTTCAAGATTGCAGCAGATGACTTACGCTACGACTTCTGGAAGGAAACGGGCGAAATTCTTCTGGGCAAGGGTCAAGTAGCCGCATTCCTGGTAGCCGGTGGACAAGGTTCCCGCCTTGGCTTTGAAGGTCCCAAGGGCATGTTCGACATCGGCCTCCCCAGCCACAAGAGTCTGTTCCAGCTGCAGGCAGAACGTCTGCAGAACTTGGCAGCCCAGGTAGGCCATCCCATTCCCTGGTGCATTATGACTAGCCCTCTCAACCACGAGGCCACAGTCAACTTCTTTACCGAAAATAATTTCTTTGGCATGGACCGCCAGAACATCCGTTTCTTTGAACAGGGCACCATTTGCGCCTTGACTCCCGACGGAAAGGCTGTGCTGGATGGCGAAGATCATCTGGCCCTGGTTCCCGATGGAAACGGAGGTTGCTTCCGCGCCCTGGCCCAGAGCGGTTCTTTGGCATGGCTCATTGAGCGTGGAGTTCGTTACGTGTTCCTCTACAGTGTCGACAACGCCCTCTGCCGCATTTGCGACCCTGCCTTTATTGGCGCTCTCGCCAGCGAAGGCCGCAGCATGAGTGCCTCCAAGGTCGTTCCCAAGGCCGGCCCCAACGAAAAGGTTGGCATTTTTGCCTTCCAGAACAAGAAGCCCGGCGTCGTGGAATACAGCGACCTTCCCGAAGAATATCGCGACATGAAGAACCCCGACGGAAGCTTGACTTTCGATGGCGGAAATATTGCCGTTCACCTTTTCAAGTTGGAAGGTCTTCGTAAGCTGCAGACCAGCAAGCTCCCCTGGCACACTGCCCGCAAGACCGTTTGCGGCATTGAACAGTGCTGGAAGTTTGAACAGTTCCTGTTTGACGCATTCCCCCAGCTGGGAACCATGATGCCCTTCGGTGTTATCCGCGAAGAGGAATTCAGCCCGGTTAAGAATGCCGAAGGAAACGACAGTCCCAAGACCGCTCGTATCATGATCGGTAAGCTCCACAAGGAATGGCTGAAGAAGGCTCACTGCGAAGTGAAGGCCGACAAACTTTACGAAATCTCCCCCGCCCTTAGCTATGCCGGCGAAGGACTTTCCCGCCGAGTTTTCGAACGCGAACTGGGTAAGAGCATCCTGGAGTTTGACGAAGAATAAGCCCCGCAAAAGTGAAGCTGACCTTTTACAAAACAGCCTTGAATATTTTGCTGCGAATGCCGAACTGGTTTTTCGCAGCTCTTTTTATTGTGGCATTTCCCATATACAAGGCTCTTCACCAGAAGCGGGCTTACGGGAGAACGGTCGCGCATTTGCAGAAAGCAAGAGCCTTTAGGGGTTTTACAGCAAAGTGTACCGCAGACGATGTTTTCCGGGGAATCTACTGGAACGCCATCGATTCTTACCGCGGGCTAGCACGACTTAAGCGAACCACAGACAGGATCGTCTACGAAAACGAAAACGTCATGATGGAAGCCTTGACCCGCAGTAAAAGTTCTGACGGAACGCCCCTGCCCCTTGCCGCAATCAGCATTCATCAGGGAGCCTTTGAATTATTGCATCGCAGCCTTTGCCGTTACAGCGACAACGTCCACCTGATTACGGATTCCGTCGGTGACGAAGCAACGCGACAACTTCTGAAGGAACTGCGCAGTGATGAACATCTGACAGAGTATCACCCCGACGAACTGTCCCAACTGTTGCGGAACCTATTTGCGCCGCCAGCAAAGTTGAACAAGAAAGGAAATGCCATTCTCGCCATGGTGGTGGATCAAGGGCGCCATACCAAAGGCTGTACGGAAACGCTATTCAGAATGCCAAGTACGCTCTACCTGCGACTACCCGAAAAAGTAAACCAGATGGGTGCGGGTATCGTCACCTTCCGCACCTTCACCCGCGCAGCAAGTAACTGCGAAGGGTTCCGCGAAAAAGGGTGTCGCGGCAATCAACACCGCGGCAAGAACGAAATCGTCATCCGTTTTGAAACGTACTATCCTCCGAAATTTGATCAGCGGAATAATTCCACGGATCAAATAAAAATTAGCGGTACCAGCCTAACGTCCAGTATCGCCAAAGAAATTGAAAATTGGATTTCTGAAAATCCGTCGGAATGGAGCTGGAACTACCACGGAAATTTTCGCGTGTAATTCACAGCATTCTTAATAAGTCAAGCCGAAGCCGTAAGGGAACAGGCCCTTCTTTCCGTCGCCATCGTTAATGGGAATTTGCTTGGCGTCTTTGGGCCAAGTGTGAGGCAACTTGCCCGTAGGCTTTACATCACCGAAGAGAACGTCGGCAACGCCAGCACCTTCGCTACCCGGAAGCCAAGCCATCACGAAACCATCAGCGGCATCGATCAACTTGGTAATAGGCAACGGACGGCCAGCCACCAGAACGAGAATCACCTTCTTGCCAGCAGCCTTCCAAGCCTTGATTTCCTTGAGGTTCACGTCAGTACTTTCAAAGTGCGTGGTGTGGGAACGTTCCGTTGTAAACAACTTATTATTAAAATCCTTTTCACGGAAATCGCCGAACCATTCAGCATAAGGGGATTCACCAATCACATAAAGAACCGTATTGGCACTGTCAGCAGATTCTACACGAGCGCCCTTAGCCACCTGATCTACGCCAGTCAAAATGGAAGTTGCACCAGGAACTTCGCCACGGGTTCCCTGCCAGCCCAAAGTCCAGGCACCACTCTGAAGACCCGTATGGTCAGCATGAGATCCGGTCACAAAAATCTTGCCATCCTTAGCCAAGGGCAGAATGCCTTCGTTCTTCAGAACAACAAGACTCTTCTGCACGGCTTCGCGGGCAATGGCGCGATGTTCTGCGCTACCGATATTTTCGACAACGCCCACATACTTTGCAGGACCATTGGGATTTTCCAGGCGGCCTGCGCGAATCTTCACGCGAAGAATTCTACGGACAGCATCCTTAATACGATCTTCGGAAACCTTCTTATTCTTCACCAATTCCGTCAGAGTGCTTACGAACGATTCCGCAGAAGACGGAACCATGGCCAGGTCAATGCCTGCGTTAACGGCACGGCGAATAGCCTCTTCGCTGGAAATATTGGTAATCTTACCAGAGTAATCCCCGGCATTGCCCGGAGTAATGGAATGCTGAATGCCTTCCCAGTCAGCAACCACAAAACCGTCAAAGCCAAGTTCCGTTTTCAGCCAACCTGTAAGGCGCAGGGAATCCACATGCTGATGGACACCGCGGATAGTATTGAAGCTGGCCATCACACTTTGGGCACCCTGTTCTACAGCAGCAATGTAAGGCGGCAAATGGGTTTTACGAATCTGGGCGTCAGTAGCCTTAACGTCGCCGCGATCCCATCCCTTGGCCGTACCACCGTCACCAATAAAATGTTTGATGGTTCCAGTAACACGCCATTCTGCGTCAAAATGATCCCCCTGCAAACCGCGAAGGTATGCGGAACCCAGTTCAATGGCCAATTCCGGCTTTTCGCCAAAGCCTTCGTAAGTACGGCCCCAACGTTCATCCTGAGGAACGCTCAAGGCAGGAGCGAAATTGTAGTCAATGTGAGCCGCCCACATTTCTTCTGCGGTAGCCTGGCCAATACGACGAACCAGGGCAGAATCTCGAGTAGCGCCAAGACCAATGTTATGAGGATAAACCGTGCCATTAATAAGGTCAGCGGCACCATGAACGCAATCCTTTCCATAAGTCACGGGAATCTTCTGAGCCCAGGCATTCTTGTAGAATTCAGCAGCGTAAGCGCCACCGCCCTGCAAGGCAGAACCGCAAATGCTGTTACCGCATTTTACATTTGGAACCATGGCCTGGGTCATCTGGGCAATCATGTCATCGATGGTCATGCCAGACATCAAAGTGTCAATCTGGTCTTCGATGGGATCGCGTTTCAAAATAATCTTGGCCGGGTTCTTGGGATCGACGACAGCGGCCACAGACAAAGTTTCCGGCAAGAAACCGGTCTTGCGGACAATCAAAACCTGAGGATCGGCAACCTTGTCCTTGATAGTGAACTTACCCTTAGCATTGGAAAGGGTGCGGGCATCGGGTAAAAGATTGGGCAAGGTCTTAATGCTAACCACAGCATCCTTAATGGGAGCTCCCGATTCATCAAATACAGAACCTTGAACAGCAGCGTTGGCTGCTGTGCTCAAAAACAAGGTAATAGCAGCAGAAAGGAGACGATTTTTCTTCATATCCTAAATTTAAGCAAAATCAGGTCTAAATTCACTAAAAATACACCAAATCAAGTGTACAATTGAAAACAAGTGAATCGACGTTCCATTTTTTGGGTATATTGTATAAAAAGGTGTAATTATGGGATGTTTGAAGAATTGGTTATTTGGCGGATTAGTGTTCGCTCTTTGCGGCACGTCCTTTGCAGACATTGTCTATCAGGGAAAGCGAGTTCAAGCTTGGCCCGACGAAGCAATCACAAAGTTTGACAACTCGCGAGGTGCCTGGAAAAATTCAGGGACGACAAGCGTGATGTTTGCTCCACCAATGGAAAAAAGCCACTACTCCTCCCCCAAGGGCAAAATCTACGGGCTTACCCTGCTGGTGGACTTTTCAGATCAAGTCGCCCCTGTCACCAAGGAAGAAATTTCCGACTGGCTGAACAAGGAAGGTTTCAATCGTGACGGTTGTAACGGTTCTGTCCGTGATTACTATCTGGATGTCTCCAATGGCCAACTGGATTTTACCAACGAAGTCTTCGGCTGGTACCGAGCCAAGTATCCCAAGTCTTATTACGAAGAACTGGAAGGATATTCCGGTTCCGATGTTTTGGTCAAGGAAATATTCGAGTACTTCGATTCCCAAGTGGATTACTCCCGCTACGACAACGACAAAGACGGCATTACCGAAGCCATCAATATCGTGTACGCTGGTCCCGGTCTAACATGGGGACAGGGACTTTGGCCTCACGCCGGCTGGTCCAACGAAATTCGCGACGGCGTCCGCCTGCAAAAGCACCAGATGACCGACATGCCGGGCAAATTTTCCATCTATGTTTTCATTCATGAAAATGGACACATGGTCTTTGGCTGGCCCGACCTTTACTGGTACGGCGACTACTGCACCATGGGCAACCGCGCAAACGACTGGAATCCGGTTGCAATCAACGATTTCTACCGCGCAGACCAAGGCTGGATTCCCTTTGTAGATGTAACCGCAGAAGATCTCGGCAAGATTTCTACAACTGCAGGGGAACAGTGTTACCGCTTCAAGAACCCCGCCCGTCCCGACAAGGAAGGCTTTGTCTGGTCCTACGTTAAAAACGATGGACGAAACAAATCGCTGACAGGCAGCGGCATTCTGATGCAGCACTACGACTTTTCCATCTCTGGGAATTCTGCCGCAGATAAACTGGGGCTGCGAATTGTACACGCAGATTCCAAGGGCAACAGCAGCGATCCCGAAAACGACCAGTGGCCCTCTCCCGGCAGCAGAACCAGCGCATTCTTTAATGCTACAAATTCCTACAGTGCATTTTCAGATGCGCTCTACCCGGCAATCCGCTGGTACAGTGGCGCAGAAACTGGGCTGAAATTCACGGACGTCAGTGTTAGCGGAAACAGCCTCAGTTTCTGCCTCGGTGGCGATTGCACCGATTACAATGCAGAACCTTTCGTAGAAACCGAAATTACCCTCGCCACCGAATTGCCCATCAGCGACAGCTACGCCCCTGTGACCGTCGATTTGCAGGGAGCAAAGGTCGCCGAAGCTCTCGGAATTGCACAAAACGAAATTGCAACCAAGGCTAGTTTCTACGCCGTTGAACCCGATGGTTACCTGAACAGCGAAACCACCGGCGAAGGCACCGGCCACTGGTTTGATACCAAGGGCGCCGTTGCCCAGTGGAATACAAACGGCCCCAGTATCGTATTCTCCAACGTGAATCTCAACACCATGACTACCAAGGTTGGACACATGCCTAACCTGGTAAAGCCGGGTGACACCTTCACCATCAAGCAAGCCTTAGTCTACAAAAACAAGCAGGTGACATTCACAATTACCATAAAAATTCCCGTCGAAGAAACCGGCAGCGATTCTGGCGAAAATTCTGGCAAGGATTCTACAGTTGTTTCAGACTCCAGCACCACAGCCATCGCCCAGCTTCGCCACAATTCTCTGGATTTGTCCGATGCCACAATCCAGTACTTTGACATGAACGGAAACGCCCTAAAGGCTTCCCCCAAGCAGGCCGGCGTCTACCTAATGCGCGTAACAAAAAACGGAAAGGCACTGCGCCAATCCGTCATTCGAATCCGTTAATCCACCAATTCAAAGAACATTAAAAAAGGGCCGCACCAGCGACCCTTTTCAAGTTCGTAACGACAGTGCCGGCTACTTCTTGATGGCCGCCAGGAAGTCCTTTAGGCGCTGGTCCTTGGGATTGTCAAAGATTTCAGCAGGGGTGCCATCTTCCTTGATAATACCGTCAGCAAAGAACAGCACGCGATTAGCCACTTCGCGGGCAAAGCCCATTTCATGAGTCACTACCAGCATGGTCATGCCGGATTGAGCCAAGTCCTTCATAATCTTCAGAACTTCACCCACCATTTCAGGGTCCAAAGCACTGGTGGGTTCATCGAACAAGATGGCTTCGGGATTCATGGCGGCGGCGCGGGCAATAGCCACACGCTGCTGCTGGCCACCAGAAAGCTGAGCGGGATAATGATCCCCACGATCAGCCAAGCCAACACGTTCCAACAATTCATTGGCAAGTTTTTCCCCTTCAGCCTTAGTCACACGACCAAGCTTTACAGGAGCAAACATGATGTTTTCCAAGGCAGTCATATTCTTGAACAGGTTGAACTGCTGGAACACCATGCCTACACGGGCGCGGATAGTGGGCTTGGAAATCTTCTTGTCCAAAATGCTCTTGCCGTCCAGCAGAATATCGCCACTAGTAGGCTTTTCCAGCAAATTCAGTTGACGCAGGAAAGTGGACTTACCGCAACCGGAAGGTCCGATAATGGCCACCACGTCACCCTTATGAAATTCAACATTGATATTCTTCAGGATCTGCTTTTCGCCGTAAGACTTACAAAGATCCTTCACTTCGATCATTACTTGCTTTTCACTCATTGTCGCACCTCCTTAACGTTCGTTCTTCTTCAGTCTCTGTTCAAGACGGGAGACGCAAGCGGAAAGGCCTGCCACGATGATGAAGTAAACGATAGCCACAGAAATCAACGGGAACATGGCTTCGTAAGTCAAACTACGGATAATGTCGCCGCCGCGGGTTAAGTCAGTCAAACCGATGTAGCCGCAAATAGAAGTTTCCTTGATGAGGGAAATAAATTCGTTAGTCAAAGCCGGCAGAGAATTCTTGAATGCCTGGGGATAAACTACATGGATCATCACAGTTCTGAACTTCAGACCAAGACTGCGGCCAGCTTCAATCTGCCCCGGATCCACAGCCTTAATGCCACCGCGGATAATTTCAGAAACGTAGGCACCGGAATTAATACCGAAAGCGATAATCGCCACCAGCAGCTTATTCACGTTCACAGAAGCAAACACGATGTAGTAAATAATCAACAGTTGGACCATCATAGGCGTACCGCGAATCACTGCCAGGTAAGCCTTGCAAATCCAGTTGCCAATCTTGCACTTGCCGTTAAACTCGTGGTTCACGCGGACCATGGCCACAATGAAACCAATCAAAATACCGAGAAGTGCGGCACAGAAAGAAATCACCAAAGTATTGCGGAGACCTTCGCCAATATACTTCCAGCGGTTATCCTTGATGAAGTTCTTGTGGAACTTTTCGCCAAAACTTTCCTGGGAGGCTTCCACTTCGCCAGTACGGACCAGAATCACCACCTTGTTGTCCACCAGCTTATCGGTGAAGTTAATGGACTTCTTACGTTCTTCCGTAACGGTAAAACCAGAAAGACCAATGTCTGCCTTGCCAGAACTTACTGCATTAATGACCGCATCAAATTCAATGTCCTGGATTTCCAGCACGCGGCCCATCTTATCGGCCAGGTAGTAAGCCAACTCGATTTCAAGACCGACGATGAATTCACCTTCATGATATTCATAAGGCGGGAACTGGGCGTTGGTAGCCAGCACCAGAGGCTTTCCTTCCTTCACCTTCTGGGCATAATGGTAAGAACCGGTGCCGCCAATATATGTAGCCATCAAGGAATCAAAAATGCCGTTTTCATGCATTTCCTTCAAAGCCAAATTGAAGGTATCCAGCAAGCCCTCATTACCCTTGGCAATAACACCTGCGTAGGTTTCCTCAACGAAAGCTTCATCCAAAACACGGAGAGTGGGATTCTGCTTCACAAAGAAAATAGCCGGCTGATCATCCAGAAGAACAGCATCAATCTTGCCCTGCTTCAAAGCCTGAACTGCATCGGCCAACTTGGTGAAACGTTCCACATCGATCTTGGCGGTATCGCCACCATATTCAGAGGCGTAAATATCGGCAGTATTACCAATCTGCACACCCACCTTCTTATGACCAAGATCGCTAACTGCAAAAACCTTATTGTCAAGTTCGCTAGCCTTAACATCGCTGCGAACCATGACGACCACCTTATTATCCACCAGCTTGTCGGTAAAGTTAATGGACTTCTTGCGTTCCTCAGTAACAGTGAAACCAGACAAGCCAAGGTCAGCCTTGCCAGAACTTACCGCATTGATTACAGCATCAAATTCAATGTCCTGGATTTCCAGCACGCGACCCATCTTATCGGCCAGGTAATAAGCCAACTCGATTTCAAGACCGACGATGAATTCACCTTCGTGATATTCGTAAGGCGGGAACTGGGCGTTGGTAGCCAGCACCAGAGGCTTTCCTTCCTTCACCTTCTGGGTGTAATGGTAAGAACCGGTACCGCCGATATAAGTAGCCATCAAGGAATCGAAAATGCCGTTTTCATGCATTTCCTTCAACACCAGATTGAAGGTGTCCAAAAGACCTTCATTACCCTTGGCAATAACGCCAGCGTAAGTTTCCTCGACAAAAGTCTCTTCCAGAATGCGGAGGGTGGGATTCTGCTTCACAAAGAAAATTGCCGGCTGGTCATCCAGAAGAACAGCGTCAATCTTGCCCTGCTTCAAAGCCTGGACAGCATCAGCCAACTTGGTGAAACGTTCCACATCGATCTTGGCGGTATCGCCACCATATTCAGAGGCGTAAATATCGGCAGTATTACCAATCTGCACACCCACCTTCTTGTGGGCCAAGTCGGAAACCTTGTGCACGCGGTTTGCCAAGGCATCGTCACCACCAGCCGAGCAGCCCATAAAAGCCACAGAAGAAATGGCCAAGGCAAGGGCCACCACCATCTTAAAAGCGTTACGAACCATAATCCGATTCCTATGAAAAAAATAACGCCTCAAATATAAGTAATAAGAACAGTCTTCTTTATTTATTTGATGGACGTATAATTTAAAAACGCTAACTAGAATAAAAACATCCAAAAACATTTGGGAAAAAAACGTTTGTTTTCTACATTTGGTGCCGCTAAAAAGAAGGGACGCACTTATGGATCTGAACGAAGATGAAAAGTTTCAGCTAGAATGGATCATGAACCACCGCATGGAAGACAAGGACAAGGCTCGCCAGCAGGCAGAAGAAGCTGAGCTTGCCTCTCGCCCCCAGACCCGCGGCCCCCGCGGCAAGAAAATGCGCCGCAGCCCCTCCAGCTGGGATCTTCCCGTCCCCGAAGACGAAATCGACCTCCACGGAATGACCTCCGACGAAGCAGCAGCAGCCGTAGAGCGCCGCATCGATGACCTGCTCATTGCCGGTCTCAGCGTCCTCCGAGTCATCCACGGCGGCGGAAACCCCGAATACGGCAACGTCAAGCATATTATCGACCGCAAGGCCCGTTCCGAATGGAGCAACCGCATTACCCTCTACAAGGTAGAACCCGACAACGCAGGTTCCAGCATCATAAAACTAGGCAAACCCACCCCAAAACTCAACTCAAAAGGCAAGCCCAGGGCAAAAAAATGATTTTTTTACCCTAAACCCCTTTAAAAAGTTCCTGACACATTCTATATTTGGTCTCACCAAAACGGAATATAGCTCAGTCTGGTAGAGCGCTTGCTTCGGGAGCAAGAGGTCGTGAGTTCGAATCTCGCTATTCCGACTAGAACGAAGAAGACCACTCAAAGAGTGGTCTTCTTCGTTTTTATGACCGAGGTGAAGCGTCAGAGGCTACGAAGTAGCCTCATCTCGCGCTGTCCCCCCGAAGACGTAGCCTCATCTCGCGCCGTTCAGTTAGCAGTCCACCCCTACTTCACGCATCTCACAGAAAATCCGAATTCCTTGGGTTTGCTCATATACCCAAAGGCCATGCTCTTGCTGGTCAGATACCACACACGGGCACTCCCCGGAGCAATCCCTTCCAGCTTATCGTCGCTGCTCCAGAAAAAGGCAAACTTCATCATATTGCCATAAGTCTCATCGTCAAAACGATTCCCCGCCGGCATGGCACTAAACTTTAGAGTATCGTTCCCATTGGTATCGCCATTCCAGCCGTAATCCGTCTTTAGCAGGTAGCCTGCGTTAAAGTCGGCACCGGCCGCAGTCCACAAGCTTTCAAAATCTTCATGAGTTGGCAGACGGAAGCCTGCGGGGCAGGCCTTCTGAGCAGCCTCCCAAGTATACAAGCGTCCATAAGCCATGCACTGATCTTCTTCATCCTTGTAGCAGAAACTGCCCTCGGTCTTAAAATTCAGGTTGTCGGCCATCCATACGCGGTTATCCACCGTAATGGTGCGGTAGCTCTGCTTATCCCGCTTATCCTTGATTTCATTTTTCTTTGCCTTTGGGGCGGCAAAAGATGTTCCCACAAGCATAAGGCAAATCACGCCTACGACAAATCCACGAAATTTCATACTGAACCTTAAAAAATTAGACTTTCAAGTCCCTCAAATTTACCTAATAAAACAGCACCTGGCTTCCGGCGCTTCCTTATTTCCAAAACGTCTTTCGGGATTGGGGCAATGCTGTTCCGAGCCGTCGGGCAAAATCCACAATTCTTCTGCAAAGGGGCAAGTTCCCGCCTCAAGAGAATATCCGCGGGCGTTCTCGCCAGAGGTCAAGGCAAATACACTACCCTCGTTTCTCAGCGAACTCCCGCACATTCTGCAGCAATTTAAAATGTATTCCCGCAGTTCGCCTACACTCCGGTCCAGCTCAAATTCACGCCGCAACAGAACATCGGCCTCACTCAGGAAAACCACCATATTCCACTTGATCCGTTCAACGCCAATAACGGTCGCCCAGGCAATCAATTCGGGAATCATCATCAGATTTTTTTGATGTAACGTCACCTGAATCGAAACGGAGGCCGCCTTAGGCAAGCCCTGCCGAATTTTCAACAGACGTTCCACATTCCGCTTCCAGCCATCAAAGCATTCCGAAGCAAGACTGCTAACCTTGATATCGCTGCAACCCTGCAGCAAGCGGATCATGTTGGCGTTTTCATTCCACATTCCAGGAAAGGTCCCGTTTGTGGTCAAGTTCATGGGCACCCCCAGGGAACCGCACAATTCCAGCAGGTCCTCAAAGCGGGAATAAAGCAAGGGCTCGCCCATGGTGCTGGGAATTACTTCTCGTAAAATCCGTTTGCCGTTTTCATCCTGCGTCAACCCATATTTTTCAATGGCCGCCTTGGCCACGTCAAAAGGCATCTCCCCGGTAATTCCAGAAATTTCACCGAAGGTCGCCCTCCGCTGATACAGGAAACACAGGGGGCAGCGCAAATTGCAGACGTCCGGATTAGTCAGCAGGGTTATGCGACGAACGGCAACCAAAGCTGAATCCTAGCGGTTTTCCCTAAGGTACTTGATAGCAGCCATTGCAGCGCGAGCGCCTTCGCCCACAGCCACAGAAACCTGCAAGATGCCGCCGGTGCAATCGCCAGCCGCATAAAGCCCAGGAATCGTGGTCTGCAGATCTTCGTCCAGCACAAGCTTGCCCTGGTCAAAAGCGGCGCCAGCCTTCAAAGCCAGATCCGTTGCATTGGCACTTCCCAGCGCAACGAACAAGCCGTCAAATTCAGCGGTGGAGTCATCGTCAAAAACGACACCCTTAAAGGAACCTTCTCCAGTTAGACCTTTCAATTTGCGGTCAACCACCTTCACATTTTCAGGGAAGTTTGCCGTCAGGGGAACCCCATTGGTCAGAAGGGTCACGGAATTCACCACGTTCAAAAGTTCCATGGTTTCGTGCAGGGCATACTCGCCGCTTCCCATGACAGCCACGTTTTTCTGTCTGTAGAAAAAGGCATCGCACACTGCGCAATAGCTTACGCCATGACCTTCCATTTCGGCCATTCCCGGCAGGGGCTGTTTCTTGCGGGCAGCGCCTGTGGCCATGATACAGACCTTTCCGCGATACTCGCCGTTCAAGCCCGTGGCCACAAATTCGGAACCGTTGAACATCAGGTCGGTCACTTCATCTTCGGCAATTTTGGCACCCAGATCCAGCGCCTGTTTTTTACCAACCTGGAGCAATTCTTCACCGGTCAGAGGTTTCTCCAAACCGTAATAATTTTGTATCAAATGAGCCTTTCCAAGGGCCCCACTATCCTTGCCCACCAGTTGAACATCCAGACCTGCACGCAGGGCATACAGGGAAGCGGACACACCAGCCGGGCCATAACCCAAAATCAATACATCAGACATAATACCTCTCATTTTTCTATCCATAATTTATTTATTTTGAAATAAAGTTTTTGTTTTACTTCAGTAGGATAGGACGATGGAACGTAATAAACCTAGAGACATGTTTGTAGAGGCAGGCTACGGCCCAAACTTTGCAAGGCAGCTTATACAGAATGCCTATAGCAAGCTCTTTGAAGGCGATCCCATTGACGAACGAATCTGCTTCGATGCTTCCGACGACATGAGTTACATCATCGACATCGGACACGACGATATCCGCTCCGAAGGTATGGGTTACGGCATGTTCATTGCCGCACTCACCGGTCACGAAAAACAGTTCGACAAACTGTGGAACTTCACCAAACGTTACGTCCGAAACAACAGCGGTCCCCACGTCGGTTATTTCTCATGGCAGCTGTCCACCATGAACTTCGGCATGATCGACCCCGGTTCCTCCCCCAGCGCTGAACAGTATTTCGCCATTTCACTTTTGATCGCCGCCGAAAAATTCGGACGCCCCGACCTTAAGGATGAAGCCGTCGACTTGATCAACTGGCTCATTCACAAACCCCATTGCGAAAACGTGGGCCCCATCATCGACCCGAACCAGAAGATGATTCGCTTCTCTCCGGTAGACGGAAACGACTTTACCAATCCCAGCTACCACGCCCCCGCTTTCTACCAGGCTTTTGCCGAGGCCTCTGGCGACGACACCTGGCTGACCATCGCTGAAAACAGCCGACAGTTCCTCAAGAAGGCCGCCCACTTTGAAACAGGCCTCTATGCCGACTACACCGAATACGACGGAACACCGGTATCCAAGCCCTGGCATACCGAAGCCAACTGCTACAGCGGCGACGCCTGGCGTGCGGCGTTGAATTTGAGCTTAGACTATGCGCTGTTCAATGGCGATCCAAGCGAAAAGGACATTTGCGAACGCCAGCTGTTCTACTTCGAAAGCAGGAGACCTTACCTGTCCGACTACGCAGTCGACGGCGGAGACTACCCTCGTCGCGGGCGCCCTGCCACCCCAGGTCTAATTGCCATGAATGCGGCCGCCACTCAAGTTCTCAATTCCGGCGATTCCCTGATCAAGCCCTTTGTAAAAGACTTGGCAGCCCTGTCCGTCCCCTTTAGATTTTGGCGTTACTACGACGGCATGCTCTACATGATTGGCCTGTTAGCCACCGCCGGAAAAATTTCATTTTAAGAAATGAGAAAAATCGAGACAAGTAAAAATCAAACAAAAAAAAGGGAGTTAGAATGAACATCAAGAGAATCGCTTGCGTTGCAATCGCTTCGGCACTCTTTTCCATTGGCCTTACAGCATGTGGTGACGACATCCGCGTAGAGAAATATCCTAGCGGTAAGGTTCGCACCGAAACCACCTACGTCAACGACAAGAAGCAGGGACCAGAAAGAGAATTCTACGAGAACGGCAACCTCAAGCGCGAAGTCAGTTACGTCAACGACCGCAAGCAGGGCATTTCAAAGGAATACTACGACGACGGCTCCCTGCAGGCCGAATACAACTACGAAGACGGCTATATCGATGGTATGGTTGTACGTTACCACAAGAACGGAAACGTATCGTCCAAGGCCGAATACAAACAAAATAAGCAAGTTGCATTCGGGGAATACTTTAACGAAAAAGGCGAACCTCTCACAAGCGGAAGCTATAAGGACCCTCGTGATGGTTACGCCTACGAATGGATTCGCATCGGTTCTCAGCTCTGGGTTGCCGAAAACATGAACTACGCAACAGCCAGCGGTTCCGTCTGCGCCCAGTGCAATCATTGGGGCCGCCTCTACAATTTCGAAAACGCCAAGAAGGCATGCCTTGATGGCTTCCACCTCCCCACCAAGGAAGAATGGAACATCCTGTTGACCTACGCCGGCACCGGCAGCAAGGTTGGCACCGCCCTTAAGGCTGGCTACGGCTGGGATCCGCTGAAGGGTACCGGCATCTACGGCAACGGCAAGGACGAGCTGGGATTCGGCGCCAAGGCTGGTGGCGGACATTTCGCCAAGAGCGACGTTCCCATGAAGGATCGCAAGTTCGAAGGAGCCGGTCAAAAGGCTTACTTCTGGGTTTCTAACGGCGAAGTGGTGGTTCTCTTCCACGACAAGGATACCGCCAAGTTCGAAAAGTTCAACCCCGAACACGGCGCAAGCCTCCGTTGCATCAAGGATTAAACCTAACGAAATTCCTGAAACGATTTTTACTCCTGGATTTATCCAGGAGTTTTTTTTGACACTAAAATGTCAATTTGAAAATTTAGATTTTGAAAGAACGTTACAAGGAGGATCGTCTTTATGGAAATTGCAGCAATCATCATCGGCTTAATCATCGGTGTATTCCTGGGAATAACCATCGGGATCTTGATTTCAAAAAGTAAGCAGGCGGTCCTGCAAACCAAATTGGAAGCAGCCCATCAGCTGAGAACGCAATCCCTTCAAGATCAGCAGATCCGATTCGACGAAACCATCGCCAAAGTCCAGGAACAGCTTAAATCCACCACCAACGAAATGCTGAAACAGCGCCAAAAGGAATTCTCAGAATCTAGCGGCCAAAGCATAGAACAGATCGTCACCCCCCTCAAGGAATCCATCAAAAAGATGGAGCAGGCCATGAATAATTCCGCCAGGGAACAGTTTCAGCTGGGAGGAATTCTAAAGAATCAAATCGAGAACGCCATAAAAATGAGCGAATCTGCAAAGGCAAGCGCCGAAGAACTGAGCCGGGTTTTCAAGCACGATTCCAAGATTCAGGGCGACTGGGGCGAAACCGTCCTCAGCAATCTTCTGGATGGACAGGGTGCCCATTACGACACACAGGAAACCCTCCGCGACGCCCAGGGTAATCTCATCAAGACTGAAGATGGCCGCAGTTTACGCCCCGATGTCATCCTCCATCTCGATCACAAGCGAGACGTCATTATCGACTCCAAGGTTTCCATGACCGCCTTCATGAATTACGTCAACGCAGAAACCGATGATGAGCGCAACGCAGCCCTTACAGCCCACATAGCAAGCCTCAAGAAACATGTAGACGAATTGGCCAAGAAGGATTATTCCTCCTACGTCAAACCGCCCAAGGTAAAAATGGACTATGTCATCATGTTTGTCCCTCATTCCGCAGCCCTGTGGACCGCATTGAACGCCTCCCCCACCCTCTGGAGCGAAGCCATGGCCAAGCGGGTCTACATCGTTGACGAACAGACTCTCTACGCCGCCCTCCGTATCATTGACCTGACCTGGACTCAAATCGCCCAGGCTCAGAATCACGAAAAGGTCTACGAACTAGCCAACGAAATGATCGATCGCGTAGGTCAGTTCATGAAAAAATACCAAGCCCTGGGAAGCGCATTGGCTAATGCACAAAAGGCATTTGATGATGGCGAAAAGAAGCTGGCTCCAACAGGTCAGAGCGTTCTTACCACATGCGGAAAACTCATCAAGCTAGGGGCAAAGCAAAGCGAAAAGAACCCCATCCCGGAGCTGGTAGACATAGAAGACGCCCTAACAGAAATCCAATAAAAAAAAGAAACCCTCGATCAAATGTCGAAGGTTTCTTTTTGCAATTAGAAATTACGCGATGTATTCCTGCATGTAATTTCTGTAGCCGGAGGTTTTATCCCTCTGACGAACGACAGAAATTTCTCTGAGTGTACGCGCTGTGTTCCTGCGTGTAATTTCTGTAGCCGGAGGTTTTATCCCTCTGACGAACGACAGAAATTACGTTGTATATTCAGCGTTGATCTTCACATAGTCATAGCTCAAGTCGCAAGTAAATGCGCTAGCGCTTGCATGACCAATGTTCAGTACCAAAGTCACCTTGTATTCGCGCTGACGGACAACAGCGTGGAGTGCATCCTGCTTTTCCTTAGACAGAATCACCGGACGGCCACCATCCAGAACCTGAACGTCACCGAAGAACAGGTCGGTATGTTCTGCAATCATGTTGCAGCCGCTGGAACCAGCAGAGCTCAGGATACGGCCCCAGTTGGGGTCTTCACCGAACATGGCGCACTTGGCCAGGTTGCTGGTACCGATGAAACGAGCCATCTTCAAAGCTTCTTCGTGAGATTCAGCCTTTTCGATGCAAAGTTCAATAAGCTTGGTCGCACCTTCACCGTCGCGGACAATGTCCTTTGCCAGGGACTTCATCACCAGCATCAGAGCGGCGCGGAATTCACCCTGTTCAGAAAGGGAAAGATCTTCGTACTTGAGACCGCTCATGCCGTTTGCCAGCATAATGCAAGTATCGTTGGTGCTGGTATCGCCGTCAACGGTAATGGCGTTGAAGGAGTCTGCAATGTTTGCACGGAATTCAGCAAAGAAATCAATGGGCAGAGCCAAGTCAGTGGTAATGAAAGCCAGCATGGTAGCCATGTTGGGGTGAATCATGCCACTACCCTTGCAAGCACCGCCGATAGTCACCACACCCTTTTCGGTCTGGATTTCAACGGCATGGGACTTCAGAGCAAGGTCGGTAGTCAAAATAGCACGGCCAAATTCTTCGGAAGCATCAGCATGAAGACCTTCAACCAGGCGAGGAATACCGGCTTCAATCTTATCCATGGGCATCAGGTGGCCAATGACACCAGTACTGCAGACAAGAACGCTCTTGGGAGTGAGCTTCAGAGCTTCTTCGGTAAGGGTAGCCATGCGTTCTGCATCAGCCAGACCCTGTTCACCAGTACAGGCGTTGGCGTTACCGCTGTTCACGATAACAGCAGTAGCAAAGTGAGCATGTTCCAGTGCAGCCTTATCGTACTGAACCGGAGCGGCCTTCACCTTATTGGTTGTGAAAACTGCAAAGCAACGGGCAGCCTTTTCGCTCTTGAGCAGGGCCATATCCGCATTGCCGCTAGCCTTGATGCCAGCGCAAATACCAGAAGCGGTAAAGCCCTTGGGGGAGCAGACGCCGCCTTTTTCCAACACAGTGTACATAGTGTCTCCTATTGTTTTTACGCGCTAAATATACAACAAAAAAAGCGACTAAACTAGACCTTTCCTAGCATTGCCCCCTAAAAAAATTCTAATTTAAGGCCATGGCAAAAACACCCTGTACTCAAGAAACATACGACAAGCTGGTTGAACGTTACAATTTCCTTAAAAAGACGGAACGTCCCCGCGTTGTCGACGAAATGGAAGAAGCCCGCAAGCAGGGCGACCTGAGCGAAAACGCAGAATATCACGCCGCCAAGGAAATGCTGGCACATATCGATTCTGAACTTCCCAGACTGGAACAGCAGATTGCTGATTCCATCATCATCGAATTTGACGCGAACTCCGACACCGTCCGTTTTGGCGCCACCGTTACCGCAAAGAACCTGGCAACCAAGAAGGAAGTCGCCTACCAGCTGGTAAGCCCCGAAGGCGTCGACCCCATGAACGGCAAGATCAGCTTCAAGAGCCCCATGGGTTCCGCATTCATGGGCAAGAAGAAGGGCGACATCGTCGAAGTCGTTACCCCCAAGGGTAAGAACCGTTTCGAAATAGTCGACTTCAAGTAAGCGCTATGATTGTAGCCCTCATCGGCAAAGACCAGTTTTCCAAGGACCAGCAGGTAGAACAATTCCTGCAGGATGCCCTTGGCGAAAACAAGGATGACCCGCTGTCTAAGCAGGTCGTGTTCGCTACCGATACCAACATATCCTCTGTAGCAAACGTCATCATGGAATGCTGCGGTACGGTGTCTATGTTCGCACCGGAACAGGCCGTCGTTGTCCGCAACGCCGAAGCCATGAAAGCCGATGACACAAAGACTTTGGCCCGCTGGCTGAAAGACGCTCCCGAGTGCAAGCTGTTGCTTGACTTTGGCGAACTCAAGGCCAGCACAGAACTTTACAAGGTTCTTGCCAAGGTGGGCAAAGTCGAAAAGTACGAAGAACCCAAGCAGTACAATATGCAGAAGTGGATCGCTACAATGGTTCCGGCCCACTTCAAGAAGCCTATTGAACCCGCTGCAAGCCAGTATCTGGCCGACGCCCTTGGCACCAACACCAAGCTAGTTAGCGAAGAACTGGAAAAGGTTCTGCTGTACCAACCGGATTGCACCAAGATCACATACGATCTCGTAAAACTGCTAATCATGCCCCAACGAGAAATTCCGCCCTATGAGTTGCAGAATTTCTTTGGAATGCGAGACGCCAACGGTTACACTAAAAAGCTCCACGAAATCCTCTACGGCGGAGGCGATGCCATCCAGGTCGTCAACTCCCTTTACAAGCATGCCGTGGACCTTCTGAACTTCATGTCCCTTACCGCAAAAGGCATGAGCCAGGCAGAAGCAGCCCAGGCCATCGGCAAGAACGAATACGTTTTCGTAAAGCAGGGGAACGCCGCTGCCTGCTGCACCCGATGGGGCAAGGCCAACCTCTGCAGAGCCATCCGCAGACTGGCAGACCTGAGCTACGAATTCAAGAGTTCCAGCTGGACCGTTATCAGCCAGGAACTGGCCTTGGCCGCCCTGGTCGTCCGTTAAGCTACACTCAGTTTAACGTCCTAATTCCGCAATAATTTCCCACATTTTTTAAGCAAAAAGGCTCCGCAAAAGCGGAGCCTCTGTCATACTGTTTTACAAGGCGTTATTCCCAGTCATCTTCATCTGCAGGAGCCGGAGCTTCAGGAGCAGAAGCCGGTTCGTCCATCAGAGATTCTTCGACCGGTTCATCCACAACAGTTTCTACCGGAGAGGGCTGAGGAGCGCTCTGCTGAGCTGCGGGAGCGGCCTGCGGCTGGGCAGGAGCTTCAGCAGGCTGAGCCTGAGGAGCGGGCTGAGCCACCGGCTGTGCTACGGGAGCGGGCTGGGCGGCCGGCTGTGCAGCAGGAGCTGCCTGAGGAGCCTGAGACAGATCCACATTGCCAATGTAGTTGCGAATGATTCTCGGAGTAACGAAGATTACCAGGTCCTTCTTCACGACGGACTTACGAGAATACTTGAAGAGGTTACCCAGCAGCGGAATATCCTTCAGGAACGGAATACCACGTTCAGATTCCTGAGTTTCGTTACGGGTCAAACCACCGATTACCACAGTTTCACCGTCAGCCACAACGACCTTGGTTTCAGCTTCCTGGGTGCTAATCACAACTTCACCCTTGGAGTCATAATCGTAGGAGTTGTTTTCGGGATGGAGGTCAAGCAAAATGCGGTTGTCGCCAGAAACGTGAGGAGTAACAGTCAGCTTGATACCAGTTTCCACCATCTGGGTAGAAGATTCACCGCTGTTATCGATAACGCGGATAGAAACCTTATCACCCATGAAGACCTTAGCTTCGGTATTATCCAAGGTAGAAACCTGGGGGCTAGCGAGAACTTCGGTAGAAGCGTCACCCATAAGGTTGCTGATTGCAATCTGGAGGTTATTATCCAAGAGGCTAGCAGTAATAGCACCGGAACCAGAACCCACAGCCGGAGAAGAACCGTTGGGGAAAGACTGGATAACGGCACTGGTACGAGAAGCACCGGCAGCACTACCAGTTGCAGCGGCTGCGGTACCCGGAGTAAGAGCGGTGTTACCCATGGTAGCAGTCCAGTCCACACCAAGTTCGCGGGCCTTTTCGCTGTTCACCACGACCAGCTTAGCGGTAATCATGATCTGCAGGGTTTCAACATCAAGTTCTTCCAGAGCCTTTTCCATCTGATCAATCTTGGTATCGGTATCGTAGACGATAATGGAATTGGTACGTTCGACCGTGGTAATACGGCCACGGTTAGACTTCATGCTTTCAAGCACCTTGACCAGTTCGTCAGCCTTGGCATGATGAACCTGGAAGTTCTTTCGGACCAGAGGAGCATTCTGTTCAGCCTGAGCTTCTTCATCGGCAATCTTCTTCTGTTTTGCCTGATAGGTAGCCAAGCGCTGAATGGTAATGTACTTATCCTGAATGACCCAGGTCAGATCATTCATGCTGCAGATAATGTCCAGAGTTTCCTGCCAAGTCTTCTTGGTGACGCGAAGGCTTGTCTTACCCTTTACATCGGGAGCCAGCAAAATGTCCACACCGGCAATAACGGAAACAGAACGGAATATGGCTTCATAGTCCATGTTCACGAAATTGAAATCATACAATTTCTTGTTCGGAGCAACAGAACCTTCGGCAGGGGCACTCCAAGATGTTGCGATACCGGCAACAAGAAGAAGAACAGTCAGAATTTTTGTCAACTTTTTCATTACTATTTACCCCCAAACTTATCGGGAAGGCCCATGGAGTAGCGACGGCTCACCCCGAATTCCTGAATCAGGAAGAGAACGTCAGTTTGTGTAATTTTCAAGACTTTACCATTAAGGATCTTATCGCCTTCCTTAATAGTGTAGGAAATAGCAGGATTCTTGGTTTCAACAAGAATTGCCATCGGAACGTCAGATTCCCAAATAATACCAACCAGTTCAACCTGGTCAATATTGATACCTTCTTCTACAAGGCCCTTAATTTCGACGAAGGGATCTCGACGACCAAAGGAGCTATAGGTAACGCGATCTTCATACAGACCATCAAGCTGGCTACCAGGAACAGTACCGGGATTTTCACCATCACTGCCACGATCCTTATCGACCTGCTTAAGACGCTCCATCTGTACAGCAGACAGTTCATCAAAGAAACTTACTGCACGGCGGTTCACATAACCGATACGATTACCGAACTGCACCTTGCGATACAGACCAGTCATATCTAGGCTAACCAGGCGGTCACCAAAAATGAGACGCTGAAGAACCTGAGCATTTTCGTTAGGTGCAGCGTAGAATTCAATTTCATCGGCAACAACGATCAATTCGCGAACGACAGGACGAAGGTGGAATGTCTGGGAACCAGAAACAATCTTCTTGCTATCCTTTTCCAGCTTCTTCACGAAAGTTTCAAAGTTAGGCTTTTCTTCGTTGGCCTTCATCCAGTCACGAATGAAGATACCTGTGGGCTGAGCAGACCAGAAGATAAATCCATCCTTCTTGACAGCAGTTTCAGCAGCCTGAAGAATCAAGGCGCCATCCTGCACCAATACCACCGGGTTCACACCAGTCTGCAACTGAATCTTGATGCCATTAGCACCCCAGGTAACGGACTTCACCAGGGAACCGGCACCAATCTTGAACACAGGGGATTTCTGAGGACCAGGCAGTCCAACGGTAATGGCGAAAGCCTTGTCCGGATTAGAAACGTTCTTGATATTGATCGGAGTTTCGGTAACCAGACGGAACTGTTCCATACCCGAACCAATCAAGACGGTCATTTCCTTGATGCCAGGGAGAAGGGCAGATATTGCACCGCCTTCCTTAATAGCCTTGTCCAGCAGTTTCTGCTGTTCGGCAACAAGCTTTTCCTGTTCCTTGGCAGCCTTTTCGGCAGCCTTCTTGTCAAGGAGAGCCTGCTTTTCGGCAGCCTTCTTTTCTTCGGCAAGACGCTTCTTTTCTTCAAGGGCGGCCTTAGCAGCAGCCTTCTTATCCAAGGCGGCCTGCTTTTCAGCAGCCTTTCTTTCGGCAAGAGTCATCTTCTCGTTAGCCTTCTTCTCGTCAGCCAAGCGCTTCTTTTCTTCAAGGGCAGCCTTTTCTGCAGCTTTCTTGTCAAGAGCGGCCTGCTTGTCTGCAGCCTTCTTACGTTCAGCAAAAAGCTTAGACAGAACCCAGGACTTACCGCCCTTATTCTTGAACTTAACCAGGAAGCTGGACTTGTCCAGAGAAATATCGTTCTTGTCAGAAGAAATGGAATTACCAACAGAAAGTTCAATTTTCAAGAAATTGGTTCCGCGGAAATTCTCTCTGTATACACGCATGGCCTTCACGAACTTGGAATCGGCATCCACATCGTAGGTACCTTCACCAAGGGCAAAGCTCGTTTCAGAAAAACCAAAAGTCAGTTTCTTACCGGCGGCATCATACTTCTGATAAAACGTCGGCAGATTCTTGTCGGATGCAAAGGCAAATACCATCTGGCAGCCCTTACCATCGCAAGCAAAACGAACATCCTTAATCTGCGCAGCATAACTAGCCGCAGCGGCTACTAGGAACAAAACAAGGAATTTCAGCTTCATCATCTTCCCACCTTCTTGGATGTATAAGTGGTCAGGTTAAAAGACACGGACATGGTAATAGGAGTCCAGCCATGGGATTCAGCCTTTTGGATTTCCGCAGCAATTCCAGAATAGCGATTCAATCTCAGGTTAGTGATTGTCGTAGGATAGTTGAAGTTTGCAATTTCCGCAAACAGGTATCCCAACATATGATAACCCGAGTTGACAGCGATGGAATAACGGTTCTCGATATAATGTTCTCGTTCAGAACGGCCTTCCGGATTAAACTTCTGAATCTGGACGCCAGAACTGCGGAGCACTGAATACAGGTCCTGCAGTCGGAGAGGGACCTTTTCCTCTTCGGGGAACATTTCCTTCAGCTTTTCAAAATCCTTTTCTGCCTGGACAAGCATCATTTCCAATTCCTGGACACGATGCCTCTTGGCATTGATTTTGTCTAGTTCGGACTGGGCTGTGTTCAATTCGCTTTCAAGGTTACTACGATCCTTGACAAACGGATTCCACACGTAGTCATAGACATAATACCCGGCCAAAAGCAAAATTGCAATAATCGCAATGGCGTATATGTTCTTTTTATCTTTAAAATCAATATTACCCATACTAGCCCTCCCCTGCGCCAAGGTTTCTATTCAAGACAACCTTGATAGTAAAGTTATAGGCTTCTTCACCATCTACCTTAGTGGTAGAAATAGTCACCAGGGAAACATTCTGGACACTGACCTGCTTTTCCAACTTTACCATGTATTCGGCAACTTCAGAAAAGTCATAAGTCATACCCTTCATTTCGAGGTCATATTCACCCATCTGACCAATACTGGTCACCCACATGTTGGGCGGCAAGACAGAGGAGATGTTCTCGAAAAGAACGATCCAGCGTTTTTTGCTAACCTGAATAGACTTCAGTGCGTTGATTTTCGTGTTGACGACACCCTGCTTTTGTTCAAGATCGCTGATCTTTGTAAGCAACGGACGTTCACGTTCAACTTCGCTCTTGACTCTAGCAACTTCACTCTGCAAGGCAGTTATCGTTTCGGTAGTAAACGTGTAAAGCATGCCAATACACACAAATGCTGCGATCAGGAGCAACGTCGGCCAGATAACACGTCGGTCGGTCAGCCAAGTGAAATCTTTCTGCTTCTTGCGATATTCCGGAGGAAGCAAGTTAATAGAAATGGCCAAGGCATTTCTTGTGGGTTCTTTTTTCTTAGACGCCATTAGAACTTCCTCATAGCCAAGCCCAACGCAGGAGCATAGATGTTAGACAACGCAACCGAAATACCGTTCGCTCCAAAAATCTTGGCATCGCATTCAGCCAGTCGGAAAGGATTAACGGTATCGGTTTCTACACCAGAACGTTCAGCAACAAATTCTTTAAGGCCCGGAATAGCGGCACCGCCGCCACCCAGTAATATTTTATTCAAAGACTTAGAATCTTCAGAAGAAGAGAAGTAACGAATACCAATCTCGATCTGGGCCATCAGGTCTTCGTAGGCAAGTTTCAGGGCTGCTTCCACTTCGGCTTCAGAGAATCCATCCACAATAGCCAGATCGCCCTTGTCAAAGATTTCGTGGCACTTTTCAGCATCGATATCCAGGTTCATGCAAGTCTTGCTGATCACCATGTCCAGCGAACCGCCGGCCATGGAACGCATTGAATGGAACTTGCCATCCTGGAAGAATGCCACACTCATTTTCTTTTCGCCGATATTGAAGATTGCCACGGTAGACTCGGCATCGGCAGGATTCATCGTAACGGTATAGGCATTCAGGAGGCCGAAAATATCCACATCCATAGCGGAAAGCTTTACGCCCTTTCGAATAAAGAACTTTGCCCAGGAGTCCAGAAGTCCGCTCTTGGCTGCAACGACGTTCGCCTTGACATCTTCATTTTCACGGGAATAGACTTCGTAGTCAATCACGTTATCCTGATCATCGAAGGGCGGACGGGACTGTGCAGTCTGAAGAATAATGGCGGCTTCATTACCGTTCTTGGGAACCTTGGCAGACAAATGGTCAACCAGCACGCCACCGGCACCGGCACCGCAATTCACAGAAACGACAACATCACAGGAATCGTCGATAGGATGACGCAGCAAAAGCTTGTTCAAGGCTTCGCCAACGCCCTTCGCGCCAGAATTCGATTCATTCTTTTCGGCGGATTCGGCATTTTCTTCTGCCGCGACAATTTCGCCATTGACGATAGCACCATCCGGCACCCGTTCTAGGTCGGCATCCACCACAATCTTGCCACCGCGAGAATTGTGCAAGACTTTGACCAGTTTGATGCTGTAATGGCCAACATCAATCCCGACAGTCTCGCGCTCACCGCGAATTTTTGCAATCAGTCCTAAAGCCAAAATAAACTCCGATTGGAAACAATACCTTGTAAATTCTACCTTTATAAGAGGTAAATGTCAAGCAGCTTTTCAGCTAACTCATTGAAAATTAAGTAGTTACGCACTCTTTTCTGCATTCTCCGACTCTTTTTTCAACTTATTTACCTCAAACAGATACTGGAGAACCCTCTCCTGGGTCCAACCAAAAGCACCTGTAAAGGAAGCCGTTAAACAGTTATATTCCGGATAATCCTTGTTCCGACGTCCCAAATTACGTCTTATCTCCACATCCACAATTTCTTCGCCAAAGCTAGGCAGGTCAAACCTTAGACGCACCTGCTGGCCCGAAAAACAGTCAGAAGGAAGGCCCAACATAATACCACCAGCAGACAAATCCAAGAGCATTCCGCCACAAGCAGTACCGTCAAGGAAAGTCGCCTCAACAGGAATCTCAACCGGTTCACGAGCCCAACGACGAAGCTGTTTCTTATCGAGCACAGACGAGTGAGGTAGAATCAATCGCCCGGGAATACAGGAGCGCACCACCAGGTTGGTCGAGTAAACGGCATCATCGGGCCTAGTCCAACGGACCAGGACTTCTCTTTCAACAAAGTATTCCGCAGGGCCGCAACTACCATCGTAAGAAATAGCCCAATCTCGTTCATTCCTTGCAACAATCATGGAATGCTTGAACACCGACCCTTCTTCAAGATAAAGATCGATGCGGTCGCCAACATTAAACTGTCTTGTAGAACAAACTTGCGTCAATGAATTCGACGCCGTAAAATCCATTTTTTTTCGAATGCTTTCTACGGCGGCTACAGTTTCATCGCGAACGGTAAACACATCACGAAAGTCATAGAAATTCGTTACCGCAGCTTCAAAAAGTCCAGACGAATTAAGAACCGCATCCTTATTTTCAAAGGATGAAGCTCTAACCAGTTTCTCTAAAGTCCGGCGCTCCTTGTCTGTGAGTCCAAAGGCTTTCACCTTTTCATCGAACTCATTCGCCCCGAAAATTTCTTCGTTTTCTCGGCGATAATTGATGCGATGGATTTCCAACAGCACCAACAAGATAAGCACCAGGACTACGACAAACGCAATCCAGACTAATTGAATCGGTAAAATCATTCAGTCCACACACCACCGATGTAGGAGCCGATGATAGTCGCAGGAACTTCCTTGCCAAGGAGCGGCGTGTTGCAGACATGGCCAGCAATTTCAGAAGCCTTCACCACGTGAGACTTTTCGGAAAGTACAACCAAGTTCACACGCTTTGCGTCCGGTTCTACGCCAGCAATCTTTGCCGGAGCGGTAGAAAGAAGTTCAATAGTCTTAACTTCTCCAAGACGGGCCACCAGTTCCTTCCAGATGGCGGGCAGGGCCACTTCCAGAGAAACTGCGCCAGGCAGGGAATCTTCGAAGTTCACATCCTTATCCTGATGGAGGATCGGAGTGTGATTCATGCTGATGGCGTTAACGGTACCGTCGGCAAGACCAGCCCACAGGGCTTCGCGGTCTGTGGCGGCGCGGAACGGCGGCAGCACATGGTAAGCAGAATCCAGAGTAGTCAGGATGGAATCGTCAAACATCAGATGATAGATGTTCACGTCGCAGGTTACGTCGATGCCCTTCTTACGAGCGTCGCGGATCAGGTCCAGAGTTTCGCCGCAAGTCACCTGCTTGAAGTGAACGGGAACCTGCAGGAAGCGGGCCAGTTCCAGAACGGTGTAAGCGGAAATGGTTTCTGCAATACGGGGAATGCCCTTCATGCCAAGCATGTCGGAGTAAGCCCCTTCGTGAACGCAACCGCTCTTGCGCAAAGTCTTGTCCATGGGCTGGAAGAAGAAACGCTTGCCGGTCATCTTGCCGTATTCCATGGCGAGACGCATAAAGCGGGTAGACGGAATGCTTGCGTTACCATCGCCGAAGCCAGCCACGCCACATACATCCAGTTCTTCGGAACCTTCAGCCAGTTCCATCATTTCAGCCAAATGATCGCTGCCGAATTCAATGCTATAGGCGCCAAGAACAGCAAACTTCAGGTCCTTGCCTGCCAGACGGTTTTCAAGAGCGGCCAGCTTTTCGCTGTCATCCACCGGGTTGGCAGCACTTTCATAGAGGGCTCCGTAGAAGCCACCCTTACGCATAGCATTGATACCATCCTTGATGGTATAGACGTCATCGCGGAGCGGTTCCTGGAAATCCACACCCAGAGCAAACAGGGCGGGAATGGCAAGAGCGCCTTCGCAATCCACAACAGCGGCAGGTTCACTTGCGTTATCGAAATAATTCTTGTCGGCAAGATAGCCATCGGCAATGGCCACCTTATCGTTCATCACGAACTGCTTGCCGTCCCACATGCGGACGTTCTTCAAAACAACATTATTCATAACATTAGGCTTGTTCATTTGCGCGACCTCCAGCCAACAGGAAGAGTACGGCCATACGGACAGCAACGCCGTTGGTCACCTGATCAAGAATTACGGAATGTTCACCATCGGCGATGTCGGAATCCAGTTCCACGCCACGATTGATGGGACCCGGATGCATAATGATCACCTTGTCCTTACAGCAGGCAAGAACTTCTTCCGTGATACCGAAGAAGTTGCGGTATTCACGCATGCTGGGGAGAAGAGCGTCATCCATACGTTCCTTCTGGAGACGCAGGGCGATAACAGCATCGGCATCCTGAACAGCCTTCTTTACGTCAGTTTCCCAGCTGACGGAGCCAGCCAGTTCGGGATACTGGAGAAGTTCAGTATTGCGGGGAACCAGAGTGGAAGGGCCGCAAAGGGTGACATGGGCACCCATGGTGGTCATACCCCAAATGTTGGAACGGGCCACACGGCTATGGCGGATATCACCGATAATCGCCACCTTCTTGCCTTCAAGTGTACCCAGCTTTTCTTCGATGGTCAACATGTCCAGCAAGCCCTGTGTGGGATGTTCGTGGGCGCCATCGCCAGCATTCACGACAATTGCATTGCTATGGTCTGCCAGGAACTTGGGAACGCCAGTACCCTTATGACGGACAACCACGATATCGATCTTCATGGATTCGATATTGCGGAGGGTGTCCACCAGAGTTTCACCCTTCTTCACACTGGAGCTTGCAGTAGTGAAGTTCACAGTGTCAGCGGACAGACGCTTTTCGGCCAACTCAAAACTGGTGCGGGTACGGGTGCTGTTTTCGAAGAACAGGTTCACCACGGTAAGACCGCGAAGGCTGGGCACCTTCTTGACGGGGCGTTCCAGAATTTCACGGAACTGTTTTGCATTATCCAAAATGGTGCGAATGTCCTGCTTGGACACGCCCTGGAGCCCGAACAAATGCTTGATTTGCAAAGCGCTCACTTTAAGCCTCCACTTCTACGAGAGTAACAGAATTTTCTTGGTCAATAGGTTCAATCTTTACGCGGACTTCCTGATTCTGGGCGGTTTCCACAGCCAGGCCCACGCAATCCGGAGCAATGGGAAGTTCACGGTGGCCACGGTCCACCAGCACACAGAGACGAATTGCAGCAGGACGACCCAGGTCCAGAATAGCACGCATGGCAGCCAAGGTAGACCTGCCAGTATAAAGAACATCGTCTACCAGGATAACGGTCTTGCCTTCCACGGAGGCAGGCATTTCGGTAACGCGCATTTCGGTGGAAACGTGGTTGCGGAAATGGAAGTCATCACGGTAGAAAGTAGCGTCCAGGCTACCGAATGCGACAGGGCTACCAAACTTGGCATCCAGACGGGCCTTCAGCTTCTTGGCCAGGGGAATGCCACGACTAGCCATACCGAGAATCACCAGATTGTCGGCGGCAGGATGGATCTTTGCGATCTTTGCAGCCATCTCGTCCAGGGCAAATTCCATGGCCTGGGCAGACAGCAGTTCACGAATAATCTTGCAGTTGTCTTTCATAATATTAGTAAACAGTGGTTAGTAGACAGTGGTCAGTTTTTCGCGGTTCTGTAATGACATTCTTACCAGCCACTAAACACTAACCACTAATCACTTTTTTTATGAAATTAGCATTTTCGTGAGGTTTTGGCGGGTTTTATAAGAGAAAGTAGGGATAAAAACAATCCTAGACAAGGCACACGCAATTTTACCTGCATTTTGCGTCGGTTTGCTTGAATTTATACTTGCATTTTCAGTCATTTTATTTAATTTTATACTTGCACTTTACGTCATCATTTTTTCATTGAAAAGGATTAAAATGCTCAAAAGAAAAGCCTACAGCGCTCTCCTAGAATGGAAAAACACCTGCCAAGGTTCAACGGCCATGCTAGTCAACGGAGCTAGGCGTGTGGGCAAAAGTTTCCTTATCAAGGAATTCGTCAAAAACGAGTATAAATCCCACATTTTCATTGATTTTTCCAACGCGCCCAAAAGCGTCATTGACATTTTTGAACATAACACCGACGATTTCAACCTTTTCTTTAGCAAGCTTTCTGTCATCTATGGCGTTCAGTTATTTGAGCGACAGTCCGCTTTTGTATTTGACGAAGTACAATTTTACCCTAGAGCCAGGCAAATAATCAAGCACCTTGTTGCAGACGGCAGATACGACTATTTGGAAAGCGGTTCCCTGATTTCGCTTAGGCAAAATGTCAAAGACATTCTCATCCCCTCCGAAGAGGATTCCATCAATTTGTACCCTATGGATTTTGAGGAATTCCTTTGGGCCGATGGTGACGAGGTCAGCTACCCATTCTTAAAGATGTGCTTTGAAAAGCGGATGCCGCTAGGGCCCGCCCTTCACAGAAAAATGCTTAACAGATTTCAAGAGTACATGTTGGTTGGCGGTATGCCGCAATCAGTCCTCGCCTATCAAGAAACCCATGACTTTGCCAAGGTTGACTCCATAAAAAGAAAAATTCTAAAACTTTATCGCGATGACGTTCCAAAATTCGCCAAGGGCTACGAATCAAAGGTTCTTTCTGTCTTTGACAACATTCCCGGGCAGCTTTCTAAAAAGGAAAAACGTTACAAATTTGCAAGCCTCAAGCAAAATAGTCGTTTCAAGACCTACGAAAATGCATTTACCTGGCTCAACGAGGCTATGATAGCGAACTCTTGTTTCAACGCAACAGACCCCAATGTAGGCCTTGCCTTAAGCGCAGATGTGGCAACTCAAAAATGCTACATGGCGGACACTGGTTTACTAGTTACACAGACCTTCATGGAAAAGTCTTATACAAGCAACGAGTTATATCGGGCAATCCTTTTCGACAAGCTGGATATAAACGAAGGCATGCTCATGGAAAACATCGTTGCGCAAATGCTTGTCGCAAACGGACACAAACTTTACTTTTATTCAAGATCAGATTCCGCAAACCGAAAAAACAACATCGAAATCGATTTTCTGCTTAGAACCCAAATTGGTCTCAAGGAAAAGATCTGCCCCATCGAGGTCAAGTCCGGCAGTTACAAGCAGCATGTTTCCCTGGACAAGTTCTGGGGCAAGTTCCACAAGAACCTGACTCCCCCCTACATCCTGTACACCAAGGATCTTGAAGTCCGCAAAACGGACTACGGAGAAATCTTACACCTGCCGCTATATATGGCAGGATTGATTTAACAAAACAACTTTTGTACCAACAACACGCAACATATTGCGCATTCATTGACAAAACCTGTGCGTTTTTGTATTTTGAAACCAAATTAAGCAACATATTGCACATTATGGACAAAATTTTTGAAAATTTGCAAAAACGGCGGGAGTCCCTTGGGTTAAGCCAGAGGGATCTTTCGGAAATGTCCGGAGTTTCACTGCGGACCATCAACGCCATCGAAAACGGCGGCGCAAACCCGTCCATCGAGGTACTTTGCAAGCTTGCGGAACAGCAGGGATTGAAACTTTCCTTAACAGAGAGAGTCGTCAATGGTTAAGCAGGCATCGGTTTTCTGCAACGGCTTTCTAGCCGGGGCCTTGACCAAGACTAGGGACAGTTTCATTTTCACTTACGACGAAATCTACCTTGCGTCCAGGCGCCCTGCCATTGCACTGACATTGCCTAAGCGACAGGAGCCTTACAAGTCCAAAGAGCTTTTCCCGTTTTTTGAGGGTTTGCTGCCTGAGGGCGAAAACCGCAAACTTTACTGCATGTCCTTGAAGATAGACCCCAGGGATTCCTACAGGCTGTTGCTGAAACTTGCGGGAAAGGAAACCATCGGCGCCATCACCGTGATGGAGGACGTATGACAGGCGCCACCTCCCCCACCATGCAGAACCGTTGCCACAGCTGTCTCAAGGAGACACCGCGAGATTTTTGCCCTGCCTGCGCCAAGCAGCTCTTTGGCGTAAAGAAGTTTAACGCCACGCTGGATTTTTCCTTACCCGAAATCAAATCCAACAAAGGTTCCATTCGTAGGATTTCCATTTCTGGCGCACAGCCCAAGTTTTCGCTAATGGTGAACGAAGGCCGGCTGGAGCCTACCGAAAATGGCGGCACCTTCATCTTAAAGCCCGCGGTAGAAGGACTGTTCGACAACACAAAAGACATGCCCGCCAACGAGCACCTGACCATGCAAATGGCCCGACAGATTTTCAAGATTGACGCAGCAGACAATGCGCTAGTTTATCTTAAAGACGGCACACCCGCCTACATCACCAAGCGATTCGATGTTCTACCCGACGGCAACAGGATCTGCCAGGAAGACTTTGCCCAGGTGGCAGGCCTTACCCCAGGCGAAAAAGGTTCCAACTACAAGTACGACTTTAGCTATCAGCAAATCGCCGACCTGCTGAAGCGATATGTAAGCACCTACCCTACCGACGTTGAAAAATATTTCAGGCTGATTCTGTTCAACTACTTGGTCTGTAACGGCGACGCCCACGTCAAGAACTTTTCCATCTACTCCCCAAATGCGGATGGGGTTTACAAACTGACTCCCGCCTACGATTTACTGAACACATCTCTACATGTTCAGGAACTTGGCCGAACCGCGCTTGAACTTTTTGTGGATGACTTTGAAACAGAATTTTTCAAAGCCAACGGTTTTTACGGCAAGCCGGACTTTATGGAACTGGCCCGCCGCATTGGCATCAAGGAAATCCGGGCAGAACGCTTCATTGCAGAAACTTGCAGCCATTTAAGGGAAATGGACGCAATGATAGACCGAAGTTATCTAAGCAAGCAAGGAAAAGCGCTGTTCAAGGCGCAGGTGGAGGACCGGGCGAAGGCTCTGGGTATCTAGTTGGATAGCGAATTAATTCGTTTTGCCATCATCCAAATGCCGTCCCTAGGGTCTCCCTTTTCATTTACCAAAAGATGAAAACGGAAAGACAATCCGCATCGACAAGGAAATCGACTTTGTGGTGAACCGCGGAAATTTCCAGTGCTACATCCAATCCGCCTTCCGCATGGACGACGAAAGAAAGATTGCCTCGGAACTGGCTCCGTACAAGGCCGTCGGAAACTCCTTCAAGAAAATCATGGTAACAAGGTTCGAAGCCTCCCCCTGGTACGATGACAACGGAATCTACCACATTGGACTAGCCGACTTTTTATTAGCCAGCGACGAACTTTTCTCGTAGAAAAACACCCCAGGGGTTTGTGCCTCTGGGGTATCAATATCAAGGATTTGCCGTTGCCGGGATGGCGGGGACGCTTCGCAGCCCCCTCGTTTTCTGAGCCTTGAATTTTTTCCAGTCGGTCATGATCTATATCGAGGACAATCTTGTTAATCCGTTCATCCCCAAGGAGACTCCCTATGAGCGAGCGCATTTGATTATTACGCTCCACTTTTTTTCACGTTGCCACTGTTTATAAGCCCTCCTGGCACCGTAAATAGCAAGGCCGACACCCGCGATTTGGGCACCTTCCGCTATATTCGAAATTAAAGAAAAATCCATATTTTTTTCCCAAGTCAATACATCCGCTCACACAAACGTAAACAAAGAAAAACAATGCCAAGTATTTTTGCCGAAATCGGCAAAAAATGGGAGCATATTCGGAAATTTCTTCTTTTTATATATATATTGCGTAAAAAGCAACCTTTGGACCCCATTTCGGACCAGGATTGCCGCGCCTGCGGCACGCAATGACGTTTGAGGGTTCCAAAACAATAATCCACAGGAGATTTCCATGGCTTTTAATCAGCTGGACAAGCCCCAGGCAGGCGAAACCATCGCCATTATGACCACCAACCACGGCGTGATGAAGCTGCGTCTTTTCGAAGAACGTGTCGGCGAATGCGCTACCAACTTCATTGAACTGGCCAAGCAGGGCAAGTACGATGGCGCTCCGTTCCATCGTATCATCTCTGGCTTCATGATCCAGGGCGGCGACTTCACCAACCGTAACGGTACCGGTGGCCACGCTGCAGGCGGTCCGGGCACCACCATCGGCGACAAGTACGATCCGTGCCTCACCCACATGCGCGGCGCTCTCAGCTGGGCAAAGACCATGATGCCCCACTCCATCGGTTCCCAGTTCTTCATCGTCCACGGCGAAGACGTGCACTTCCTGGACCATCCGGCAAACGGCGGCCCTGCAGAGGGTTACTCCGTGTTCGGCCAGCTCTACGAAGGCTTCGAAGTTCTGGATGAAATCGCCGGCGTTAAGACCGACCGTCGTGACGCACCGTATGAAGACGTGATTATCGAATCCGTGAAGATCGAGAAAGCGTAAAGCGGAAAGGATAAAGGTTAAAGGACGCAGGGTAAAACCTGCGTTTTTTTTGCATTCACTTATGTTTTCTCATAATTCGTAATTCATAATTGCAAAAAAAATCAAATTTTTTTTGCATTCCCCCTTGACAACTTCAAAATAATTTTCAATATTTGGCGTACCCGAATGGGGTTATAGCTCAGTTGGTAGAGCGCCTGCATGGCATGCAGGAGGTCAGGAGTTCGAATCTCCTTAGCTCCACTAAAAAAGACTCGCAGAAATGCGGGTCTTTTTCTTTTATACCACATTCGATGTTTACCGGGAGAAACGGATTTTCCACCATCCCTCCCCTACGCCTGTTGCAGTCATTGTAGCAAATTTGTATCTTTCCTGTCACTATGAATAAGGTTAGGTTAACGACAAACAATTTTCTGAGAGGAGCCCTGGTCCTTGCGGCCGCGCTACTCCCCATCCACGCATTCGCCGAAGAATGCAACGAAGAAACCATGGACGCCTTCGCCTACGAAGATTGCGTCAAGGAGCAGCAGGGAATCTCCGTCAATAACGAAGATTTCAGCAGCACCGCCGCCCTGAAGGCCGAAAAGGAAGAAAGGGAAGCCGCCGCCAACAAGGTCGAACCTAAATACAATCCTTTTGGACGGGACGCCTACTTGACTTCAAGTTTCGGTGAAAATCGCGGAACCCGTTACCATGCCGGTCTGGATTACTCCACCCAGATGGAAGAAGGCTGGCCCATCTACGCCCCCGAAGACGGCGTGGTCAAGGAACTGAAGGTCTCCCCCTTCGGCTACGGCAAGGCCATGTACTTCCAGGGTCGTAGCGGCAAGACCTGGGTATTCGCCCACCAGAGCAGCTTCGGCGTGTTGGACGACCTGGTATCCAAGCAGCAGTACGCCACAAAGAAGAATGATGTAACCGTCAGACCGGGAACCGCATACAAGAAGGGCGACGTCCTGACCTATTCCGGAAGCACCGGCATCGGCAACCCCCATCTTCATATCGAAACCCGCCTGGACAACGACCGCGTCATCAACCCGGCACTGTCCAACATCGAATTTTCGGACACCATCGCCCCCCAGATTTTCGGCGCCGCCGTCTGGCAGGACAATGAATTGGCATTCACCGCCCCCGAAGCCATCGAAAAGGGCTGCATTGTCACCCCGGTCAAGAACGAATTCAGCCTGAATCTGGCGGTAAAGATCGCTGACTACAGCCGCACTCCCAAAGAAAATCCCATGTCAGTCCGCCGCATCACCATGTGGCGTTACGACGAAAAGATTTTCGACGAACGTCTGGATACCTTGCGTTTCAGCCGCATGACCAATATCCGCAATCAGCTCCTCTGGACAGAAGAGGCGGACACCGCAGGCGACTGGCATTACATCAACGCAAAGATTGCCCCCCTTTCCACCTACACCATGGAAATCGAGGACTTTGCAGGAAACGTCACCAAGAAGAAATTCAGCTTCCGTTCCAAGTGCAAGGACAATCGAGATTTGCAGTTGACAAAGACTCAGACAACGCCGCTGTTCACGGCCATTGCCCGCCCCATGATCGACTTCTTTAACTGCAAGAACGGCATGCAGTTCTCCGCCATCGGAAAGGACGGTGTCATCGCAGAAGACCTGTGCAAAGTCTTTGAACACAAGCCTATCGCATTGGCCAAGGTGGTAGACACCTACCCCAACATGACCACCATCCACTATTCCGCAAGCGCTTCTCAGTCTGGCGATGGCAAGGCTGTTGACGAAGACATCCAGCTGTTCACCTACAAGAAATACCAGACCAGCATCAACTGGAATACCAAGCTGGGCAACGTAGCAATCAGCCAGAAGATTTCCGGCATTCCCGTTGCAGGCGATACCGCCATCCGCGTCTTGGCAGTCACCCGCAACCACACCGACAGCCTGGACTTCATCGAATTCCACCCCAAGGGATTGCAGCTGAAGAACTGGAACGTCTGTATCGAAAACCCCGACAATTCCGCTCCGCTCTACTGGCTGGGCGAAACCAGCCGCAACTGGTTCATTTTCAGCAAGCAGAACAAGGGCAAGAAGCGCTGCGCCAGCGCCAATGAACTTCGCGACATTGCCAACATCGACAATCCCGACGCACCCACTCTGGGCTTCCCCTACTGGGCCGACATGATCATCAGCGGCACCCGCCAGACAGCCCTCAGGATTCCCCTGATGTATAAGTACGACGGCATTGAATCCGGCAACGATATCACCGTCAAGGCAGGTAACAAGTGGATCGCAGTCGAATACGATTCCGAACCTCGCGAAATCGTCCTGGAAAGCGAAAAGCTCCCCGACGCCGGCGAAGACATCACCATCCAGATCAAGGATGAAGCCGGTCACAAGGCCAGCTACACCATCACGATTCCCGGAATGTAACGTAGCGACCATCGCAAAGTTAAACCTATAAAAGACCTCTCCGGAGGTCTTTTTTGCATTGTAAAGCACTACAACGTTTTTCATTAGAGCAATCATTTTTCCATTGGCAAACCACCCGCCAACAGCATATATTTTCCGTACACGTTTAGGGAATTATAAAGGAGCCTAAAATGAATATCAAGGGAATCTCTTCTATCGTCGCACTGGCTGCAACTTTCGGACTTGTAGCTTGTGGCGATTCATCCACCTCATCCTCTGCAGAAGAACCTGAAGTTTCAAGTTCCAGCGTCGAACCTGCGGAAGACCCGAACCAGCCCACTTCCTCTGCAGACGCAACCGACCCGGCATCTTCTGCTGCAGAAGCAGATACTCCGGCATCTTCCGCCACTCAGGCCGAAGAAAACCCGAACGAAAACAACAAGGACGAAGGCAATAAGGGCGACAACCCCATTGGGGACTTTGACCCAAGCACTCTCGACTCCCTCTTCAACAACATCGATACCACGGGCTGGGGCGACTTCGCAAACCAGTTCGAAAATATGCCGGAATGCACCGCCGCCAATGAAGGCGAAACCACCTCCACGACCATGATGGGCATGGAAATAACATACGTCTGCAAGGACGGCCAATGGGGCATCGATAACTCCTGCACCGAGGGCGCAACCCAGGAAATGATGGGATTTTCGATGGTCTGCAAGGACGGCGAATGGCAACAAGGCGATAACTCCTGCACCGAAGAAGGCGCCACCAAGGAAGTGGACACCGGCCTGGGCATGAGCTTCACCTACGTCTGCAAGGATGGCGAATGGACCATGGACTTGAGCGGCTGGGGATTCGGCGGTGACGGCGACAACAGCGGCTTTAACTGGGGCGAAGGCTCCTGGGGCGGATTCGGTGGCGGTGACGCAGAAGTCACCCCGGTTGTGGATCCCGCAGAATAAAAAAGTCTGACATTAAGAAAAGGCCTCGTTTTTTGAACGAGGTCTTTTTTTGCGGGAAATTATCGCTAGATCCTTCGATGCCTTACGGCATCTCAGGACGACACCTAAAGGCGATCTTTAGGTGGGAGCGAGGCCGTTCGCGGTTTATTTAGCAGCAGCAGTCAGCAGCTTAGTAATGGCGCTGACGTATTCTGCCGGGTTGGGCAGCGGGCTACCTTCAGCCAAGAGAGCCTGACCGTAGAGAGCCTTGGGCCAATCACCCAGATCAGAACCTGCTTCAGCCTTAGCCTTCAGCATTTCGCAGATGGGGTGCGTCGGGTTGATTTCCAGAATGCGCTTGGACTTAGGCACGTTGGCCTGGCCCATGGCCTTCATCATGCGTTCCATCTGGGCGCTCATAGCGTCGTCGCTGGTGACGAGGCAGCAGGGGCTGTCCTTCAGACGGCTAGATACGCGGACTTCCTTGATGTCTTCGTCCAGAACCTTCTGGAGGTTTTCGCAAAGACCCTTGAAGAGGCCCTTGTTTTCTTCTTCAGCCTTCTTTTCTTCGACCGTCTTTTCGAAGTCCACATCACCGCGGGAAACGTCGTGGAACTTCTTGTCGCCGAATTCCATCAGAGAAGACATCATGAATTCATCAATGCCATCGCTCATGAGAAGCACTTCGTAGCCCTTGGCCTTGAAAGCCTCCAGCATGGGGTTAGACTTCACGGCGTTCTTGTCGCCAATGAGGTAGTAGATTTCCTTCTGGCCTTCCGGCATGCGGTCCACATATTCCTGGAGGCTAACAAGCTTGCCTTCTTCGGTCTTGGTGCTTTCAAAGCGGAGCAGCTTCTTCAGTTCATCAAGATGTTCCCAGTTCATGTAGAAGCCTTCCTTCAGAACCATGCCCAGTTCCTTCCACCAGGCAGTGTACTTATCGGCTTCCTTGTCGGCCATGTTCTGCAGAGCGTCAAGAACCTTCTTGATCACATGCTTACGGATGTTGGTGACAATCTTATTGGACTGCAAAATTTCGCGGCTCACGTTCAGCGGCAAGTCCTCGGATTCCACCACACCGCGGACAAAGCGGAGCCAAGGCGGCAAGAGGTCCTTGCAGTCGTCCATGATGAACGTCTTCTTCACATAGAGCTTCAGACCATGGAGAGCATCGTTCTGCCAAATGTTGTAGGGAGCCTTAGACGGAATGTACACCAAGCTCCAGAATTCCAGGGAACCTTCGGCGTGGCTGTGGCTCCAGCAAGCGGGTTCGCCACCATCGTGACCGATGACCTTGTAGAATTCCTTGTATTCTTCTTCCTTCACTTCCTTTTCGGACTGACGCCAGAGAGCAGTCTTGTCGTTAAGACGTTCTTCTTCCTTGACTTCAATTTCGCCCTTGTCGTTCTTGGTTGCTTCCGGGTGGAAGTAAATACCGTAGTTCACAAAGCCGCTGTACTTCTTGACGATGTCCTTGATCTTCCATTCGCTGGTGAAGTCTTCAGCGTCTTCGTCGTCCTTCAGGTACAAGGTAATCTTGGTACCCACTTCGTTACGGGGGCATTCGGAAATTTCAAATTCGCCGGTACCTTCGGAGCTCCACAGGTAGCCCTGGGTTTCGCCAGCCTTCAAGGTCAACACTTCAACCTTCTTGGCCACCATGAAGATGGAGTAGAAGCCCACACCGAACTGACCGATGAGATCCACGCTGGACTTATCGGAATCCTTCAGGTTCTTGATGAAGTTCTTGGTGCCGGAACGGGCGATGGTGCCCAGGCAGTTGATCAAGTCTTCCTTGTTCATGCCGATACCGTTATCGGTAATGGTCAGCTTCTTCTGCTCCTTGTTTACATCAATATCGATGCGGAGCTGGGTACCATTGGGCAAAAGGCTTGCATCGGAGAGGGACAGGAAGCGGCGCTTGTCCAGTGCGTCTGCAGCGTTGGAAACCAGTTCACGAAGGAAGATTTCCTTGTTGCTGTAAAGGGAATTGATCATCAAGTTCAGCATGTCGCGAACTTCAGTTTGGAACTCCATTTTTTCAGTTGCCATTTTTATCTCCTAGTAGGTCGCACTTCGTGCTTTCAGCACGCTTCGCTTTCAGGTGTGAGGTCGGGGCAGTGCCCCTCTCAGGCCTTAAGTCAGCGTCGTCTTCGTTCACGAAGGCTCTATGTTAAATTTTCAAACGCTATCGCTTGTTCAAAGTTTCATTTTGAAACAAAACTGCCGTTTTTCTTTGTTTTCGCAGGTACAATTGCAAGAACCGTGCCAAGATTAGCAGAAAGCGGAAAGGAGAAAGGATAAAGAAAAAAGGCCGCCGATGAAGCGGTCCTTTTCGCGATTCCCCGCACTTGCGAGGGCCTTGCAGCAAACTACTTAATAAAAATCAATCCCAAGATACCGGCAGCCCACAGGTAGTAGCTGAAGTAGTGGAACTTACCCTTCTGTACAAAAGCCATGAGCCACTTCAGGGCGATAACGCCGAAGATGAAGGCAACGACCATGCCCACCAGAAGTTCCGGAGTAAAGCCGCTGGCATCGGCGCAGGCCAAGGCCTTTTCGGGCTTTTCGATAGCATAGCGTGCTACGGTTTCGGGATCCTGGCACTTCACCCACTTGATCACATCCAGGAGGGCTGCGCCACCTACGGCGGGGATGCTCATGAGGAAGCTGAACTCGCCGGCATACTTGCGGTTGACGCCCAGGAAAATCATGCCACTGATGGTAGAACCGCTACGGCTGATACCCGGGATGCAGGCGATTCCCTGAACCACGCCGGTCACCAGAGCGCGCCACCAGTTCATCTGGACTCCTTCGCATTCCGGATGCTTACTGCCGGTCTTACCCCACTGGGAAACGAACAGCAAGGTAGCTGTCACCAGCAAGGCGCAGCAAACGGCGCGGGGATTTTCAAACAGGCTTTCCAGAGGCTTCTTGAAACCGATGCCGATAATAGCAGTAGGAATGGAGGCCAGCACGATGTAGCCCACTTCCTTCAACTGAGTCTTGTCGCGGCGGATGCAACCTACGATCATGTCCACAATCTTCTTGCGGAACACGACGAAAATGGAAAGGAGAGTTCCTGCGTGAAGCATGATGTCAAAGAACATGCCCGCTTCTTCCATGCCCAGCAATTCCTTGCCGAGAACCAGGTGACCCGAACTAGAGATAGGGAGAAATTCTGCGAGGCCCTGCAACAGGCCTAAAATGATAGATTCAATCATGGACGGAAATATAGTTTTTATTATCTTAGAGCCATGGCCGCAAAAAAATTTCTTCTGTGCTTTCACGATTTTAGCGTCTGGAACTACCAGACCGTCATGCCGATTCTAGAAGACTTAAAGGAATTCGTCGGCGCCCCATTCAGCGTACTGGTCATTCCCGACACTGAAAACACAGAAGAGCCCGCAACCGCAGGCTTCAAGGCAGCACTCGCCCAACTAAAAGACGAAGGCTTCGAGCTTGCCCTCCACGGCTTTAAGCATAAGGCCGAATTCAGCCAAGGCAGAAGCTACGCCGGTCTTGCCGCCATGTCCATGACCAACCGCGAGGCGGAATTTGCCGGTCTGAGCGAATTTGAATCCAGCAGACTTCTGCAACAAGGCCTCGCCGCATGGAACAATCTATTTGAAACCGCGTCGGGCACCCCGACCAAACCGATCGCTTTCGTGCCGCCCACCTGGTGGAGCAACAAGTACCTACACCTGCAGGTCCGCGGCGAAGGCATGCTCTACGAAGACCGATTCTCCTTGACCAACAAGAAGGGCAAGCGCTACGCCTCCCCCGTGGCAAGCTTTGCAGGCATCCCCGACTTTGCCGTAAACCCCATGTTCAACCTAGGCGAATTTTTCACAAAGATTCCCGCCGGAATTTTGCGAATTGCGTTGCACCCCACAGACTTCCCAACTCACCAAGCCCGTATAAAGCACTTGATCCGAGCCGCTCTAGGAAATGGACGGGTTTTAACGCGATACGAGAACCTCTAATTTTTTATTAAAAAATATAACGTAAAGAAGGTGGCTTGCAAAGCCACCTTTTTCTTCTGCCTAAACCCAAATTGGGCACTTCCCGGGCACTTCTTGGACACTTCAGAAACGAAAAAAGCCCTGCAACCTAGACGGTTACAGGGCTCAAAGTCAGATTAGACTACTTGCACTCTACGAGTGCAGTAATCTGCACCTCGGTCATGCGAACACAAGTGCTCGCGCGACGCTCGGTTTACGATTACTTGACTTCGAAGTAGTAGGTCTGCAGAGTCTTGCCGTCCTGAGACAGCTGGATGATCTGCTTGCCTGCGGGCAGGTTGCCCTTGACTTCGAACAAGTTTTCAGCCTTGTATTCAACAGTCAGAGCAGTGCTCTTGGACTTGTCAACAAAGAGACCGTTCTTTTCGTCGGCGCCAAAACCCTTACAGTCAGCGTGGTCAGCAATCTTGCCTTCAACAGCGGCGAAAGCAGTAGCAACCAGCGGAGAGGTAACGGAGCTTGCGTTCACATAGTAAACGTCAAGTGCGCTGCCCATGGCCAACGGAGCGGGAAGGTTAGAAACCTTAACAGCCTTAGCCGGCTTCTTCTTCTTGTCCTTCTTGCCAGGAACCTTGCCAGCATCGGTATCGATGGGCATGGTCAGACGATAACCAGCAACAGATTCGTTACAGGTGGTAGAGTAGATCACCCACTGGTTTTCAATCTTTTCGGGACCTTCGGTGGTACCAGTCTTGTACAGACCCGGCTTAACCTGATCGCTGTATTCATACAGGGTCACGGAAATGTTCGGGTTTTCGTCGGCGGTAGCAATGCGTTGCTGGCCGAGGATGTACTTAGAACGACGAGCCTTGATCAGGTAGCTGCCAACGGGAACCTTTTCAAACTTGAACTTACCTTCCTTCAGTTCACCCTTGTACGGATACTTGGGATTCTGGGTACCGTAGATGGTAGAGTCCATCCAAACGGTGGGCATTTCGATAGCCTTGCCAGTAAACGGATCAAGGACAACACCTTCGATGGTGCCAGTCTTTTCGCAACCGGTCATTGCCATGGCAATGAGAGCAGCGGCGCAAATTGTGAGTTGCTTCTTCATAACAATCCTAGTTGAGTTTATTGATAAATCTTATGGTGCTGCAAAATTAAAAAAGCCTCCCTTTGTTTGGAAGGGAGGCAGCGGAACAAGTCCAATTATTCAGCGTCAGCTGCCGGGCGTTCTGCCTTGCGAGTCTTGCGCTTTGCACCAGTGATGTTGCCGGCGAAACGCTTGTTGAAGCGATCGATACGGCCAGCGGTATCCACGCGATGCTGCTTACCAGTCCAGAACGGATGGGTATCTGCAGTAATTTCGAGAGAGATCACACTGTACTCTACACCATCGATAGTCTTCTTTTCGGCGGAAGACTTCGTGGAGCGGGTGATATATTCTTTACCCGTATTCGCATCGACGAACACGACCGGTTGATAGTTAGGGTGGATACCTTCTTTCATTGTATAACTTCCTGTGAAGTAGTTGTTTAGAGAACCTAAATTTAGATGTTTTTCGCCATTTTGGCAAGGGAAATTAGTATTTTTGAACCCATGAAACGATTTTTTACAGGTATTTTGCTGGCAGGATCCGCCTTTTTCGTAACCGCAAACATGGTTGCCTGCGGAAATGACACCCCCATCGCCAAAATCATCGTCATTAACCAGAAGATGCCCCTAGTGGAGTGGCCCGACAGCACATACATCGCTAACCTGGAAGAAATCCTGTCACAGGAGCCGGTCAAACAGAAAAAAGAGGCCGAAGCCAACATTTCCATGAACACTTTCAAGGCTCCCGTGTTCCAGTTGCCAGGTTCAGTCACCGGCAAGAAGGAACCCAAAAAGGGTTTCGCAAACCAGGTTGCCAAGAATTCCGCCAAGAAGAACAACAACGTCTTCGCCAATAGCCAGAGCGCCGGCGCCGAGAACTTCGCCAACAAGTTCAGCGAAGCCCTCTCCAAGTTGCAGTCCGACCCGTCTAACTCCAGCCTTTACAAGACCGTTACCGCAGCCGACGGCGACGATTTGTTCAAGCTTCTCAAGAAGACCTATGGTGCCGGAGTCCAGAACCTCCCCCGCTTCTACGTACTTTCGGCCCTGCAGTCAGTAAACGCAGGCGTCGCATTGGAACACCTGAACGCAGGCGACAAAGTCAGAGTCCCGAAGATTTAGAGGGCGGAGCCTGCGGCTCCTTTCAGCAGTGAGTTTTCAGTTGTGAGCTATGAGTTTTTATAGTCGCGCCGGAGGCGCCTGGCTTATTAATTCGTAGAAGGCTTGCGGGCGAATGCCGCAAGCCTTCTTTGCTTTAATCTTTTAGTTCTTTGCTCTCTTACAGCACGCCCTTGGAACTGGGAACGCCTTTCACGTTGCGAGAGGGAGCCACAGCCATAGCCACGGAACGGGCAAATGCCTTGAAGATGCTTTCGAGGCAATGGTGGTTGTCGTTACCATAGAACAGTTCCACATGCAGATTCATACGAGCATTTTCGGCAAGACTCTTGAAGAAATGTTCGAACATGCTAGCTTCGATACCACCGGCGGTAGGACCAGGGAGCTTCACATTCCACACGAAACCGATGCGGTTGCTAAAGTCAATGCAAACGCGGCTCAATGCTTCGTCCATGGGAACAAAGTAAAAACCATAGCGTTCAATACCCTTCTTGTCGCCCAGGCATTCAACCAGTGCCTGACCAAGAACAATGGCGATATCTTCCATGCTGTGGTGCATGTCCACTTCGACGTCACCCTTGCAGGTCAAATCCAGGTGGAAACCACCATGGCACTGGAACAGATTCAGCATGTGATCCAGGAAGCCATTACCGGAACTAATCTTGCCGTGGGTGCAATCGTCCAGGTTCAAAGTCAAGGTGATGTCAGTTTCGTTAGTCTTTCTAGAAATAGAGGAAGTACGCATAGGAATCCTTTACTTTACGATTCTGCCACCAAACACGCGGAAACGGGTCACGCGGCCAAACTTCATTTCGGGCAGGGCCGTTTCAACGCCATTCAGATACATCTTGGCAATAGCCTTGGGATCGCCAATGGTAACGCACAAGGTATCAGTAGTATTGTAGACCATCTTGACACCGGCGCGGGAAATGTTGGCTTCCTTCAGGAAGGCGTTATCGCTTTCACGACGCTTGAGGCCAACCCAGGAAAGGGATTCACCGGAACCCACCAGCAGGAAGTTGGTCTTCTTGGTCTTGGGGGCCTTAGCTTCTTCTGCAGCGGTCTCTTCAACCTTAGCCGAATCAGTCTTGGAATCAGAAGAGATAAAGATGGTTGCAGAGGCGGGCAGGTCAGACTTCTTTACAGCTTCGTCAACAACAGCCTGACTTACAACATTTGTCTTTTCGGTAGAATCAACAGCAGCGGAATCCTTCTGCAGGGAATCAGCGGGAATCACCTCGGCACCATCAGGAATTTCCTGAGAATCGGTGGTGTCTTCAACCACGACTGCAGTAGCCGGTGCCGGAGAAGAAGCCTGCTCGGCAAGAGCTTCCAAATCAAGGAAACGAGAGGCGACTAGGAATGCCAGTACGAGCAAAAGAATAGCGATAGGCACGGCCTTACTCTTTTTCCTGGTTTCCGCTTCAGTCACCGGAGCAATTCTCTTTCCGTCAGAAACATCGGCAAAATCATTGCTCAGCTTGGCACCGCTTTCGGCAGCATAGCTAGACAAAACCTGGGCGGAATCCAAATTCAACTTAACGCTAATGGAATTCAAATAACCGCGTACATAGGCAGCCACCGGGAAAGCCTTCCAGTCGCCGGCTTCAATAGACTTCACATAAGACACAGCCACCTTGGTAGCTGCAGAAAGCTCTTCAACAGACATGCCGCGAGATTCACGAACTCGCGCAATATATTCGCCCAGACGTTCTTCAGGTCTCTTTTCTTCAACGTTCATAGACTTCTCTACACCTCAACCTTCAAATCACTCAACATCTGCAAGGTCCGCGCCACAGGCAGACCCACAACGTTGTAATAACATCCGTTAATACCTTGTATAAGTCGGGCGCCTGCAGTCTGAATACCATAAGCACCAGCCTTATCCATAGGGTCTCTAGAATTTACATATTCTTGAAGCTCTTGTAATGTGTTGTTTCTAAAAACAACCTCTGTTTCCTCTTCAGATGCCGCAAGAAGCTTTCCATCACGAGCGATAGCCACCCCGGTAATCACCTTATGGCCACGACCGTTCAACTTTGACAACATATCAAGAGCATCCGCCTCGCTCTTCGGCTTTCCAAGAGGAACCCCATCAAGGAACACCAAAGTATCAAAGCCAAGCACCACCGCCCCCCTTTCCATACGGGAAACCGCAAGGGCCTTGATGGTCGCATTTTCCCTGGGGAATTCCAGAGGATTGGTAGATTTGGGATTTTCCTCTTCGTTGGAAACCACCACACGAAAATCTACACCGATCAGCTTCAGAATTTCAGAACGGCGGGGAGAACCGCTACCTAGCACAATCTGACTTTTCATATAAACTTACCAAACAGTTATTTTGACGTTTCCGTACTACCGGCATTCAGCTTCAGGTCAGGCAAATCACGCACATAAATGGAGAAGCTCCATCCAGCCGCAGGTCCCGTGGGAGTCCAGCTAAAGTCAAGTTGCCAGCAATGCAGTACACGGTTAAAGGTAAAGCTATGGGTCACAAAGCGGCCTTCGTTATAGTTGTAACGGGTGCTATAAGTCATTTCCCAGTTACGCGTCGGCTGAAGGCTTGCGCTAATGCCTGTAGAATGGGTCACCTGATCCTGGAACAAATCCCTAGAGACTCGGCTACTGCTAAAGGAATAACTGTAATCGAGGCCAAAAGTCCATTTCAGCATTTCATACTTTTCCATCTGCGACGGAAGACCACCGTTGAATTCACCACTCCAGCTAAAATGCTTGGAGAAGTCATAACCCCAGTAAGTCAACTCAGGCTCCTGGACCTTATTAGGTTCCTCGGTATACTTGTGATAGAAACTGTGACGGGTATTGATGGTAAACAGGTAATCCGGCAGAATCTGGAAGCCAAAGCTAGACGTAATATCCGAGAAGTTCAGGGAGTCTGCGGCAAAGTTGTAGGACACGTTATGGCGAGTCGTCAAGAGACGACGGGTACCATACTGATCTTCAACAGCCTTGGCGGTATCGCCCTTTGAAGTATCGGGCTTGTAGCCAGCCACCTTCAAGTACTTAATGTCAAAGTCATTATTCAGGCCAAAGCCAACCGTTTTCTGCTTAGTCTGATAGGGAGTCTGCCCCAGCAACGGATGAGGAGCGAACTTCTTGACCGTATCGATTTCAGGAGCGTAAGTGTAAGAAACGCTGGGAGAAAGCACATGACGCACACCGGTAAACCGCCCAATTTCGGGAACCCAGATACCATAGAGTTTCGTATCGGCAGTAATGCTGTAATTGTGATTGTAGGCGAACTGACCGTAGTCATCGTGTTCGGGATCCAACAGATAACGCTTGCGGTACTTCAGGGAATCTTCGGGATTGATCCAGCCCGTACCCGTCCAATAACCCGTGAAGGTGGCGCGAGGCGTCAGGTTGATTACGTCGAAAAGATGACCGGAATAGTCTAAAGAATAAGTTCCCGTGTAACCCACATACTGAGCCGTCGTATCCGTCTCGTTGATGGTATCCTGGGCCCTGCGGGTGTAGTAGTTAAAGCGGTTGTTAAAGCTATAGTTAAACTTTTCCAGGTACGACTGGATAGATCCATCTTCGGCAGCGATTTCGTCTTCGTCGACTTCGAACTCGAAAAGCTGGCCGCTCATGCGGTACTGCACGTCAGGAATCTGACGTTCCATAAGGTCCGTCACCAAGTTGTGCTGTTGGCTAGCCTTTACCGTCAAGCTCTTGTTGGTTCCGAATTTTCCGGAGTAAGTCAACTGGGCGTTGGCCTGCTGGTTCAAGATTGTTTCGGCATCCAGGGCGTTATCCTTACGGACACTCTGGCTACTGACGAAGGAGCCGGAACCGCTCAAGGTGTGCTTGCCATCGGGCGTCAAGTTCTGATTATGACTGAAGCGGATATCGTAGCCGCTATTTCCAAAGTCAAACTCTTCCAGGTAAGACGTATAGGAGATGTTTCCATCCAGCACATAACGCTTCCTGTATCGGACTTCCCCGGTCAAGGTTGAACGTTCAAATCTTGCTTCTTCACCTTCAATAATATCGCCCTTCACCGTGGCATCCCAGTAGTCGTTGGGCGCGTAGTAGAAACCCAGGTTACTCATGTAGTAGCCCTGCTTCTGGTCGCCACCGAACTTAGGAGTCAGAATACCGGATTTACGGCCACTCTTCAGGGGAGCCACAATCATTGGGAGTACGGCCACAGGCACGTCGGCAATGTTCAGCACCACCGGTCGGGCAGTAATGGTTTCCTTGGGTTTCACCACCATTCGACGGCCATAGAAATAGAAGTGCTGGTGCGTGGAATCGTTACAGGTACTAAAGTCGCCACGGGCAATCTGAATTCGCTGGTCGGGCAAACGTCTCACTTCCATGCCGTTCAGCTGCTGGTTATCCTGGTATGTCGTAGCGTAATAGATTTCACCGATGCGGCTCTTCATGTTGTACTTCAACCGCATACCCGACAAGGAGGGATTCTTGGTCTCCCTCAGCACCGGATCGCCGCTGGCCATAAGCACCGCATTTTCCTGGTCGAACATGATGGTGTCTGCATCCAGGGTGGCCGTCCTATACTTCAACTGGGCGCTGTTGTTCAAGTTGAACGTTGCCGTTTCCACATTATATTCCAGATCCACAGCTCGATACTCAATGGTATCCGTCCCTGTGGTATCATTCATCCAATCCACTTCTGTGGTGTCTTCTTCCACCTGTTCCCGCTCCTCCAGTTCAAAGCGGGTCAACTCCTGACCGAACACGGCAGGAGCCAAGGCTGTCAAAAACAACAAAACAGCCCACAGAATTGCACTAAAGTGCCTATGGGTTCTAGATAAAATCACTTCGGCGGGGAAATTTAGAATAATGGAAAAAAAGAATTTTTTTACGATATGAAAAAAGCCTGCGAATTACCGCAGACTTTTATTGTTAATTTGTATAAAAGCAGATTGTCTAAGCCGAAATTACTTCAGCACGGCATTCTTACCGCTTACAGAACCATTCAGTTCGATGGTCACCATGTAACGGCCAGCCGGGGTAGCTTCGCCATTCCACTTCACGGTGTTGAAGCCCTTCACCACGTTTTCCTGGAGGCGGGCCACTTCGGCACCATCGGCATTCATGATGGTAATGTTGGCAGTACCTTCAGACTTAACATTGAAGCTGATTGCAGAGCGGGTAAAGCCCTTCAAGGCAGCAGAGCCAACCTTGCCGGTAGAAGCCTTGACCTTGGGAGCAAATTCGTTTGCCTTTTCTACATAGATGCCGTTCAGGTTGGTGGCGTTTACCTTTTCGCCGGAACCGATGGCATTACCATGCTTCAGCACGGCCACCAGTTGCTTGTCGGACTGACTTGCGCTGGCGTAGGTTTCCAATTCGGCAGCTTCGAATTCAGTCTTGTTGCCATACCAGGCTTCTACGTTCTTGGAGTCCAGATCCTTAACGGTAATCTGGGCACGGCGGATGGTAGCGGTATAGGTTTCGCCTTCGCTGATATAGGTGATTTCAAGAGGCTTGTTCACCTGACCGCGGAGCTGTTCCTTAGAAAATTCAATGTCCTGACCCTTCAGGCTGACACCGTCTACAGCAGTAATCACATCACCGGCCTGGAGCTTGGTTTCGGCAGCGGGGGTTCCCGGAATCACTTCGGCAACCTTAACACCATCGCGGAGCTGATAAATGGTAACGCCAATACCACCGAAAGATTCACTTTCGGCGAAAGCGGAAGAGGCTGCCATACCGAATGCGGCAGCAAACAAAGAAGCCTTGATAACACTCTTCATAAAATTCTCCTTGATTAAACTTTCTCTACAGATATATATAAAAAACTACTTGGATGGTCAACAGCACCTAGGGCTATTCCATCATCATCCCCTCTTCTTCTTCGCCATCATCGTAATCATCCATGGTCTTTTCGCCAGGAACGATCACCAGACCCAGGGTAACAGGTTCCCCCTTGGAGTTTAGGTAAGCTTCCAGGTACAGCGAACTGGATAGACGGAGCAGTCGCAGGTCCAGCATTTTGCCACCCTTATGGATGCTCTTGGGATTCAGGTCAAAGAAAAGGAAGGTGTCGTTGATATATTCGAAGCGGTCTTTCTCGTAGTTGATGGACCATTCCGTGTCGCCATCGTTTTCCTGACGGTAAACACACTTGTCATGGTCGATGTCGCATTCAAAGCTGGCGCTTTCCTGATACTTCTTGTTCCATTCACGGCTAAAGGAACAGGACTGCACACGGCCGGCGCCGTTGCGTTGCTTGTTCAGCTGGTCGTTAATGACAACATAATCCATCTTGAAGTTCTTTACCTGTTCATACACATTGCGAAGAATGATGTAGGCGTCGATATCCTTGGGGCACTTGCCAGAAATGTTCACATCTTCGTGGGCCTTCAGCAAGGTCTGCTGCATATCGATATCGATGGCATCGGGAATCTCGCTTTCCTTGATTTTATCCAGCACCTTCTTGGGCGGAATCACCACCACCTTGTCGCCCTTCTTGACGGCATAGCCCAGCTGGTCGCGAACGTAGTCAAGGCACTGCTGCACGTGGATATGAACCGTATTGGAACCGCCAGACACAAAGTCCACGCCAATGCTCACATTCCATTCGCCGGCGGAACTGCCGGAGTTCTTGTCCAGGTTACAGAAAGGTTCTTCGCGGATACCGTCAATGTAGATCACACGGGCGTTCAGCTTGGTCACCAGGGAGGCTTCCTTATCCATCATACCGCCCAGGCTCCAGAAGTTAGGATTCAGGCGGAGCACTTCGGCAAAAGCCTTGTCGCCATCCAGGGCCGGCAACAGGGAATCGTTGCGGGCATTCTTCTCTTGCAGCAATTCGGAATACTCGGTCTTGACGGTCATGTTGCTGAAGCCGTTACGGGAAGCAGGTTCCGAAAAGGCCACCGCAGCCGCAATGAACAGCGAACAATGAGCCACCAACAGAGCAAAAAACAGACTTGACTTTTTCATTTAGAACTCCTTAAGCCCTACGCAATTTCTTTACGGCAAAGTGAAGCGCATAAACAAGGACGCCACAGGCAATGATTGTCGGCCCCACCACAAAGTTCAACTGGCAGGCCAACATAAGCCCGGTCACCACAAGGACCAGCGAAAACACCACCGACATGACCATCATCTGGGCCAGGTTCTTGGCGTAGCATTCCGCAATGTAGGCGGGAATGGTCAGCAGGGCAATCACAAGAATCATGCCCACAGCCTGCACCGCAATAACCACAGTCAAGGCAATCAGCGCAATCAGGGCCATATAGTAAGTCAACACAGGCAATCCTTGCACCCGGGCAAATTCAGGATCGTAGGAGATGGCCAGGAACTTCCGGAAGTTGACCACCACGGCCACAAGAATCACCACAAGGAGTGCCACCATCCAATACAGCAGTTCCGAAGGTACCGTCAGAAGACTACCGAACAGAAAACTCATCATTTCGCCACTGTAACCGGGAGTCAAGTCCGTGAGGATCACGCCCAGGGCCATACCGCCAGCCCAGATGACGCCAATAAAGGTATCGGAGTTCTTTCGGTCTCGCCAGGTGAGAATGCCCATGAGCATGGCACAGGCCACCGCAAAACCCAGGGAGCCCAGCATAGGAGAGAATCCAAGTAGAGCCGCCAGACCCACGCCGCCAAAAGAGGCATGAGCCACGCCCCCAGCCAAGGAAGTCAGGCGGTTCACCACCACAAAAGTTCCCATGACGCCGCAAGCCACAGCCACCAGGACTGCCGCCACCAAGGCGTTCTGCATAAACTCCATCGACAAAAGTTCAAGCATATTACTTCATTCTCTTTGCCAATTCCGGCAAGATACTTGTCAAATGCAAAAGGGAGGGAATATAGAAGTTCACCCAGCTAGGCACGTCGGGAACTGGGTTCACCAGAATGGTGGTCCAGCCGCGACGATGGGCAGGTTCCAGATTGCGGACAGAATCGTCCAGCAGTACAATCTGGGAAGGATCCGCCGGAGTGCCGTTGGCAAAGAACATCTCGGGGACCTTCTTGGCCAACCAGCGTTCCGCCTTTTCGTAGGCGCTGTCGTGGGGCTTTCCAATCCAGTCCATCTGCTTCAGGTCGAAAACATCCTCGAAGCACTGACGCACACCCATATGTTCCATGCCCGCTTCGCTCCAGTCCCTGCGGCCATTGGTAAACACGAAACGGTGTCCGGCAAGCCCCATAATCAGGTTCGCCTTTGCCGGAGAATGCTTGGGGTAAGTCAGATATTCCGGTTCATGAATGAAATCGAAAAAGGTTTCCGGATCCACACCGTGCATAGCCTGGAGGCCCGCCAATGTGGTACCAAAACGCTTCAGGTAATCCTTACGGATCTGGTGAGCCGTTTCAAAATCAGTACCGGTTGCCTTCTGCACCATCAACGAAATGCGATGGTCCAGGGAATCGATGACATTATGTTCATCGGCACCATAAATGGTAAGGTCATAGTCAAATAGCCAAATCATAACACACTCTTAGTAACCCATGGCCAAGCCGCCAATCTGGCGTGCCAAGTAGGTTGCATAATTATCGGTCATTCCGCTGACAAAATCCAGCACCTGGTGGTAGGCTTCGGCGGCCGTTACGCTCTGGCCGATTTTCGCCTGGCCGATCAGACGTACAATTCGGTCTGCGCGGTAGGAATTCTTACCGTTCTTGCGGAAGTCATAAACACCATTGATGAAGGCGTCCAATACGGTACTCAGGGTGGTATAACTACCCACTTCCAGTTCCGTCTTGCGGCGGTCGGGATAAATTCGTTCTACGCCCAGGCGCTTGGCAATCTTGATGCCGTCCATCACCTCGGACTTAGACAGGTCCGTCAGATGTTTTACCGGTTCGCCATTCATGATTTCTTCGTAATGCTTTACGAAAGTCACAGCCACATCATCAATCAGATTCTGGATGGCCAGGCCGCGGATACTGCTGAGGAAGTCACGGAAGTTCTGGCCGTTTTCCTGATATTCGCGGTCAATATCTACGTCCGGTCCACACAGGTAGCTGAACATTCCCCTGACGTCACCGAAAGTCAAAATGCCAAGTTCAATGGCGTCTTCCACGTCCAAAATACTGTAGCAGATATCGTCGGCCGCTTCCATCAGGTAAACCAGCGGATGACGGACCCACTTGCCCGTTTCCAGTTCCGGGAGGCCCAAGGTGTAGGCCGTCATGCGGTAAAGATCCGCCTCGGTAGAGAAAAGGCTGGTGGGAGTTCCAAACTTGGCCAACTGGGGATACTTGATCATGGCTCCAATAGTCGCATAAGTCAGGCGCATACCACCATCAAGGAAGTGGTATTCCAGCTTGCTCAAAATGCGGTGGCCCTGGGCATTACCGTCGAAGTTTTCGAAGTCGGCGATTTCGTCGGGTTTCAAATCCTGCATGGCCGGGGAATGGCGGTTCTTGCGGAACCATTCGCGAATGGCGGCTTCACCGGCGTGACCAAAGGGAGGGTTGCCAATATCGTGGGCAAGACAAGCTGACTGTACAATGGTACCGAACTGGTATTCGTTAATGTACTTGGGCAGGTACTTCTTGATCAGGTGATAAACTGTAATGGCCAGGCTACGGCCAACGCTACTGACTTCGATACTGTGGGTCAGTCGGCTGTGAACATGGTCATTTACAGAAAAAGGATGCACCTGGGTCTTGCGGCCCAACCGCCTAAATGCCGTAGAAAAAACAATGCGGTCATAATCGCGGTGAAAATCAGAACGGTTCGGGTCCTGATCAGCAGGGTGCCCATAACGCGTAGCAGAAAGCAAAGTATCCCATTGTAGCATGGAATACAATTTAGAAAATTACGAAGTACGGATTATGATGTACGAGAGTAAATTAGTCGGCTACGCCGAGATTTTCCATTTCGTAATTCGTAATTCATAAATCATAATTTTAAAGTTCCCCGGTTATGACTATTCAAATAAAAAATCACACCAAGATTAGCTAGAATAAAGATCAAAAGCCATATGACGGTTCCGCTTTGGAAGCCATAACTATGAAGCCCAACACCCAGCAAGTTAATGCCAAACCAGCAAAGGAATGTGATAATCACATTAAAGCTATTCAACAGAGCGAAGGTCCGTTCGCTAACAAGGCGACCGCCACGAAGATGCAAGGTCAGCATGGCCCACAGGCAAACAAAAAGGGCTCCGCATTCCTTAGGGTCAAACCCCCAAAAACGCCCCCAGGCATAATCCGCCCACACGCCACCAAGCAAGGTTCCCAAAATGGAGAATCCTGCACCGAAAACCAAGGTACCGAAAAGCAGTTTGGAAATGTTCTGGATTTTTTCTGTAGCCTCAGGATATCGAGTCTGGCGGAACAGCGCCACATGGGCTACAACGCCAGAAAGAATCATTCCCGCAAAGCCTAATGCAATGGTAAAAACGTGAAGGGTTAGGAACACACCGGAATTCAAAACAGCAGGAATGGGCTGGAACAAATCGCCCGGTTCCAAGATAAACTTAGCGAAGAACAGCAGAACCGCAGCCATCAAGGTCACGGGAATAATTAGGGAGAACGTTCGCTTTTTGCAAAAAATGAACGCACCAAATTCAAAGGCTTCCAAAAGCAAGGCCACCAACAGCACGATTTCATACAAACTAGAAAGAGGCGAACGGCCCGTAATATAAAGACGCAGGGCGAAGGCAGCAGCCAAGGTGGCAGCCGTCGCGGCAGCCATGGAGTTCGCCGCCACATCAAGCGCACGTTTTTTGAAAATGGAATTGACGGAGGCTAGTACGCAGCCCAAGAAAGCCAAGATAAAGGCGATGAGGGCGAAATTGACGTGGTTATAGAAAACTTCTGCCTTAAATTTTTTTGTCTGTTCCGGAGTTGTCTCAGCTACCTTAAAGTCACCACGTTGTATAGCTTCAAAAAGTTGAAGATTGGCAAGGAGACGTTGCATTTCCTGTGTGGCGGGATGACCGTCCTTACGGCTAGCGTAAATTTCCAGTTGAGAGCGGGAGGCATTTAAATCATTGTAGCTGACATAACGTTTGTTTTCTGGCAAGTGAAGAGCCTGCAGCACATCGCTACGGAGAACCTTAAAGATTTTTTCTTCTAAAACAAACTTCTCAAAATCTGAAATTTGAATAAAATACAGGATCTTACAAGCAGAGCCATCTGCAATGCGGCCTTTATGAGTCACGCGACCACTAAATTCATTCAACACCCCACGAGCAAAAGAATCATAGGGACGCAAAACACCATTTACAAGCACAGGATCTTCGGGTGCATCGAGAACTCCAGCGGTTACACTATCAGGGATAAAGACAATTTCAGTCGCATTTGCTCTAGGCGTACAAATCATGCCTGCCATGACGATTAAAAGTGCCGGTAAAACCTTTACCACATTCATTCCAGGCCCTGCGCGGTTCCCATGACTACGGCAGACCTTTACAGCATAATGGAAAATGGCACTTAACAAAAACAAGGCCATGAAGGCGTACGGCACAAATTTGAAGGGATCATAGGTAGCGGTATAAAGATCCACCTTCATGCCGAACATATCCACCTGGCCCTTGTAGAACGTAAAATAGGGATAGCCCTCCCCTACCTCCACCGCACTTGTATTCAGGCTATCGTCAACAGTGTAGAATGTAATGGGCTTTGAGGATTCAGCAGCGCGAAAACCATTGTATTCCTGGCGGAACTCAGAACCCACAAGGCTACCCACCAAAAGAACCAGCAGGGCAATGTGCATCCCATAAAGCCCTAGGTTACGCCAACCTGAGGGAACAAGCCTGCCCGAGTCCACCCGAGAGAAAATCCGCGGCATGCGGTACATCATGGAGGCAACAAGATGTAAGGCCCCCACAACCGCTAACGTTTTAAAAGCAGGTAGCGGTACTACGCCTAACGCCCATAAAAAATAACTACCGAAAAAACGATCCGCCGCCAAAGCGGCCCCCTCGTTCCCAGCAGCAGCCTGCCCTAAAGTCCCCCAGAAAGTCAGCAACAAAAAAGCCACCAGCAAAACGCAGGTTACCTTCAGGGAGGCAAATTTCCTTAAAGCGGCGGAGATGCGGGTCATCGTCCGACCCACACGAATTTAGATTCGTCCAGCTTTTGTTCCCCGTCGAAGCGGTAGCAGGCCAGCCGACCATTTCCAAGGTGCCCTGCGATACTAAAGTCCAGGCAGCAAACGTTGTGACGAATCAGGCGGGGTTCACCCGTCAGCCAATAATGTCCAAAGAATACAGGGCGTTCGTCCTCCCCATAAAAGCCGCGAGAACGAATTTCCGGTTTTACGTCACAACCCTCGGGCATGGTCACACCCGGCTGTAAACTCAATTCCTGCAAAGAGGCCTTAGCAGGGTCCACCCACCAACGCAAGCGGGTCCTGTAACGCTTAACATTTTCACCATCAAAGAAGAACTGACGATTAGGCAGTTCCATTTCCGGTCCCTTCAACAGCATATCGATAGGCCAGAAAAGGGAATCCCCATATTCATTGTCTTCATCATTGGCACGGAAAATCAATTCGTCAAAATTTCCGTCGGCAAAGCAATGGATGCCCGCAGCCTTCAGCAGCTCAACAGCCCGCGGATGAAAACTGGCGTGCTGAGCCCTGAAACTTTCCGTTTCCAGGTAGAAGGGCAAGGTCTTGGCGAATTCCTTCATCTCCTTGAATTCATCCTTGCGCCCCACAAAATCCGTCACCGTCCTGGAATGAACCGCCACCTTGTTGAAGGTATGCTCACGAAGATAATTCTGCCCCACCTTTTTCAGGTAGCGGGGCCCTTCGTTCTTCTGCCAAAAACTGAGCATGTTGAATTCATGGTTCCCCATAAGGGCAATGGCAGAACCCGCATCCCGCATGGCCCGCACCAAATTCAGCGTGGAACGCACATTTGGGCCGCGATCCACATAATCCCCAAGGAACACCACCATACGTTCATTGCCCGGGTAACGGAACGCACCCGCAGACTCCACATAGCCCAGCTTTTTCAGCAAGGCCTTCAGACACTCACAATGCCCGTGGATATCACCAATGAAATCGATGGAATTCTTACAAGTCACAAGACAAATATAAAAGTTTTGAGAAAAGAGCCAGCGGGATTTCCCGTCTGGCTCCTTGTTTTGAATGTCGGATTATATTTTAGTCCTTGCCACAATCGGGCATGGTTTCACCCTCGTCACAACGTTAACAAAGATTAAGGATTTCATCACACCCTTAAACAACTTTGTCTACGATTCCGAGGGAAATCTCATCGAGGACCGTTCCAAGTCCCTGAAATCTCCTATGATTGGATCTATGGACTACTTCGGCGCCCGTTATCTCGACCCCATGCTCGGATTGTAGACCAGCGAGAGAAGAACGTTTTGACTATTGCTTTGAAACATACCCGGTGTTTCCCCCTTTTGATGTGCTATTGCACTGATACATACCCATGTGTTCATGGCTAGAAAGCAGATACGAGTTATCAGATACCAGATATGAGTCATCATAATCGCGCCGGAGGCGCCTAACTTTATAATTCGTAGTTCATATCTCATAATTCATATCTAAGTCCCTGGATTCTTCGACTCCGTGCTTCGCACTCCGCTCAGAATGACGCCACACTCTTCACCATTCACAGTCCACTATTCACTAATTCCCCTCTCTTTTCTAAATTTGCGTTCATGTTTCACCCTATCCGACATTTCATTACCATCACAAGGCACAGGAACGAAGTGATTCGCCTCTGCTTCAAGGCGGGTATCGGTTTCCAGGGGCTTTTCCACGATCTTTCCAAGTACAGCCCCACGGAATTCATTCCCGGTTGCAAATATTATACCGGAAAGGAATCGCCTAACAATGGAGAGCGTCGGGATACAGGTTACAGCCTGGCCTGGATGCATCACAAGGGCAGAAACAAGCATCATTTTGAATTCTGGTACGACTACGAAATGGCAACGAAGAAAATCGTGCCCATGCCGATGCCCGACCGTTACATCAAGGAAATGTTCTGCGACCGCGTGGCCGCCTCCAAGACCTACGGCGGCAAGGATTACGACCGCACCGCACCCCTGATGTACTTGACCAAGAGTACTGCCCGCGAAAAGATGGAAGAGAACACCTACAAGAAACTTCTGTACCTCTTGACCATGCTTGCGGAAAAGGGCGAAAAAGAAACACTGGCTTTTATTAGAAAAAACAGAGTACTCCCTACGGATTAACGAATCCATCAAGAGGAAAACATGAAAGAAAAAATCGCAAAAATCGCCTTTGTCGCATTAATTCTTGCAGCCTGCTGCCCCCGCGTAGCATCCTGGATGGCCCTCATGGCAGGTATCGTCTACGCCTTTGTTTTTGGCGGTCCAGCCTTCCCCAAGTTCGCCAAGAAGACCCAGAAGTATCTGCTTCAGGGTTGCGTGGTTGGCCTGGGCTTCGGCATGAACCTGCAGGCGGCTCTCGCCAGCGGTAAGGACGGCATGATGTTCACCATCATCTCTGTGGCTACCGTCATGGTTCTGGGTTTTGTCGTAGGCAAGATCATCAAGGTGGATTCCAAGACTTCTTACCTGGTCAGCAGCGGTACCGCTATTTGCGGTGGTTCCGCCATCGCGGCAGTCGCTCCCGTTGTAGACGCCGACGACAAGCAGATGAGCATGTCCCTGGGCACCATCTTCGTGCTGAACGCCTTGGCTCTCCTCATCTTCCCTCCCCTGGGCCACTTCTTCGGTCTCGATAACCAGCAGTTCGGCGAATGGGCTGCCATCGCTATCCATGACACCAGTTCCGTGGTGGGTGCAGCAGCAGCCTACAGCGACGAATCCCTGCAGGTGGCCGCCATGGTCAAGTGCACCCGCGCTCTCTGGATTTTGCCCCTGGCTCTTGTTACCATGCTGTTCTTCCGCAAGAACGCCGGCAAGGGCAAGCTGAATGTGGTCCCCTGGTTCATCTTCCTGTTCGCCATCGCCATGGTCATTAACACCTACCTGTTCCCGGCCATCGGCGTTCCTGCAGCAGTCGGCACCACCATCGTCGCCATCGCCAAGCGTGGCTTTGCCGTTACTTTGTTCCTTATTGGTACAGGCCTCTCCAAGGCTGCTCTCCAGAAGTGCGGTCCCAAGCCCTTTATCCAGGGCGTGATCCTGTGGCTCGCCATCGGCATCGGAAGCCTTCTGGTAATCAAGGGATTCTAATTTTCAGAAACCATTCCTCTTGATTTTAAAGAGAGTTTAGATGGGTAAAGCGAAAATTTTTCTTAAAATAATTTAAAACAAAGGGTCGCGCCATTATTGGTGCGACCTTTTACGCTTTTTAAGAATTTATATTACAGGGCTTTTATCTCTTCGGGGGTAAGGCCTGTTTGTTTGGCAATAACTTCTAATGAAATTCCCGCATCACGAAAGCCCTTGGCAAGTTCCTTGCAGGCCTCGGCACGGCCCTCTTCACGACCCTCTTCACGACCCTCTTCACGTTCGTCTTCAAGCATGTCTTTAAACGTCATGTAGTCGCTCCTTGTCTTAGGGTCCTTGTGGTAGAAATCCACCTTGTCGCTGATGGCTTTCGTTGCTGCAGATGAGGCTTCGTCGGTTGCGAAATACTTGAGGTAGTCGCGAACGGATTCATCGGTTACAGCGCCGTACCTGCTAAAATTACAAAAATATTTGTAGGTGAGATCGCCCAAAGTCAAGCTAGGATCGTTCTTCTCACGATTTTCGAATTCGTAGATGGGACGTTCCTGTCCGAAGATGTCCGTAGGGCACAGAAAAATAATGTATTGTTCCTTGAGTTCCTTGTACTTGTGAGTGTTTCCCATGGTTTCAGTATCGCTAATTCCCTGGTAGTATCGAGCTCTCAACGGCAATTCCTTGGTATCGACCATCTGCATCTCCAGATCGAAAGTGCGACCAATTCCATTGCACTCCTCCTTGACCAAAACGTCGAAGCGGATGTATTTCTTGTTCGGGTCGGCCTGCTGGTGGGCCTCGCCGACGACACTTACGCGTTCGATCTCAATTTTCAGAAGAGCCTTTAGGAAAGGCTTTGCAATCGCCTCGTCGCTGAAAACTTTCACAAACATGAAATTGTCGCGAATGGTGAGTTCTTCTAGAGGCTTGTATTTCTTCTTTTTGCAGTCCATTTTTCCTCCACGTTAAAAGTTCTGCATACTATTAACACGCAGGAAAATTCCTAATGACTCAGTTTTTGTAGAAAAATTTTGTTTACCTGAATTATCTGAAGAATGCAATTTCCTATGATTGGAGAGTCATGATTTATGAATTAAACGCATGATGCTCTTGGGAGAAGTCTTTAGTGAAAAATTCAAAGAGACGAAGACAAAGTTTTCCAAGTTGGGTATATCCGTCGGATTTACTTTTTTAGCGCCACCAGGTCCGTCTTTTCGTAACGGTTATGTCCGATTAAAGACTTCTTGTATTTCCAGCAACAGACGGCATCTTCCAGGGAACGGCCCTTGTTGTCGGCAAAGAAGTCGCGGATGTAGGCGTTGTATTCCTGCAGGTTTCCTACAGGAGACTTGTGATCTTTCTTTTCTTTCAGGATGCGTTCGTAGGCGCAGATGGCTTCCTGGTAGGTGCGGCCTGCATTGGACTTCAGCCAGTTCTGGAACTGCACGTTGAAAGAGAATGCCTTGCCAATATGCATCTTGAAAAAGGCGCGATGCTTTTCGGAGCAGACAAAATCGTCTTCGATAAAAGTCTGCAGGCCGATGGTTTCCACCGCAGGCTTTGCGGTGCGCACACGATTCTGCGCCGACATTCTTTCTTGAGCTATTCTAAGTTCCATTTGTTTTTACCACCTAACACTCCCCCACCTCATCTAGGAAGGGGGCGCCAAATATACTATATTTTGTAGAAGTCGGCTGTAAAATATCACAGTTGCAACAAATAAAACTGAACGGAAAGGCTTTTTTATGGATCTCGGAAGATATAACCGTGCCCGCGTAGAAGAAATTACCCCCCAGGGCTACTACCTGGAACTGGAAAGCGGCGACCGCGTGCTGCTCCCCGGCAACCGCGAAAAATTCACTCTTGAAGAAGGCGAAATCCTGGACGTGTTCGTGTACACCGACAGTGAAGACCGCCCCATCGCCACTTTGGAAAAGCCCTACGCCCAGGTAGGTGAATTCGCCGTGCTTGACGTCAAGGACGTAAACCGTTTCGGCGCCTTCCTGGACTGGGGTCTGAACAAGGACCTGTTCCTCCCCTTCAAGCAGCAGCTGGGCGAACTGCAGCGTGGCGACCGTTGCGTGGTGTTCATTCTTGTTGACGACAAGAGTAACCGAATCGTGGCCACCGAAAAAATCAAGAGCTTCCTGGATCCGGACACCAGCGAACTTCATGTGGGTCAGCGCGTCCAGCTGGCCGCCTACGAAGTCACCAAGGACCACGTAGACTTCCTGGTGGATTACCGCTACACCGGCCGCCTCATGCTCACTCCCGGCATGGAACGTATCTACATCGGCGACACCATGCCCGGCTTTATCCAGCGCTTTACCGCCGATGGAAAGATCACCTTGAACCTTTCCCCCATCGGCTACAAGGGCCTTATGAAGAGCGACAGCCCGGCAGCCATCCTCCGCAAGCTTGAAGAAGCGGGCGGCAGCCTCCCCTACGGCGACCACACCGACCCCGAAGTGATCCGCCAGGAATTCGGCATGTCCAAGAAGACTTTCAAGAAGCTTCTGGGCACCCTCTTCCGCGATGGCAAGATTTACATCAGCGAAGACGGAATCAGCCTGGTTTAAAAAGCAGTCTATAAAACAGCTTATAAAAAGACGAAGGACTTCCCATAAGGAAGTCCTTTTTTAATAGTTAGACGTTCTGACCCGAAGTCAAAAATAATTCTTGGAAATTATTCTTCCGAAAGAACCACCAGTTCGATACGGCGGTTGGCCTTGCGACCTGCTTCGGTGGAGTTGTCGGCCTTGGGCTGGCTGGAACCATAACCGTTAGCCTTGAGGCGACCTTCGGAAATACCCTTGCTCACCATGTAATCCTTGACGCTGTAGGCGCGTTCCTGGCTCAGGCGATCGTTCAGTTCGTCGCTGCCTTCGGAACTGGTATGGCCCTGGATTTCCACGAGGGCCTTGGGGTTGCGCTTCAGGCCTGCAATGGCTGCGTCCAGAGTCTTGAGAGATGTGGGCACCAGTTCGGCACTGCCTGCCTTGAAGGTGACGCCAGTCAGTTCGGCACGGGTATCGTCGAAGGTAACGGTGATGCCGCCGGAGCTTGCGGTCTTGGAAACATAAGGGGTATTACCGCATTCGAAGGGGCCGGTCAAACTTTCACAAAGGATGGTGTAAGTTTCTTCGCGGGGAATGTGGAAGCTGGCTTCGCCATACTGGTCAGTGGTAATGACAAGCTTGTTCTTGGGATTGTTCTGACCGACGAAAGTCAGCTTCTTGTGAGACTGGGGAACATCGTCGTAATTGGTGTAGGTCACGTTCAAGACAGCGTGAGTCTTGTTGGGAACAAGGTCCCTGGCAAAAGCGGCACCAAAGCCAACCAGAACGGACATCGCAAGAGCAAAAAACTTCCTATTCATAGCACATCCCTTTAAATGTATGCAATTCCATTTTGCGACCCAAATTTAATTAATTCTTGAGGCAAGAACTAGGCTTGAACCCTTGCAAATGTTATTGTAAAAGCTAATTTTACCATCGAAAATTTTCGCCTTATTATAGGAGTTCTTATGAAGTTCAACAAGATCGCAGCAGCCCTCGTCATGAGCCTTGCCGCAAGCACCGCGGCATTCGCCGCCGACGCCACCGACAACATGAGCCTCAAGGGCAACGTCCAGACCCAGGTCACCAAGTCCATCGCCGACGAAGACAACAACTTCAGCTCCGGCTGGATCCGCGCCAACATCGGCGGCCAGTACAAGAGCGAAAGCCTTGACGGTTTGATCATGCTCCGCATCTTCGCTCCGGAATTCGGCAACAAGCTCTCCAACGGCGAAAAGGCCTCCAACTACGACAAGATCCTGGCAGACCTCTACTGGGTAAACTACAAGTGGGCTCCCACCGCCAACGACAACGTCAACCTGAAGATCGGTCGCTGGAAGACTGACTGGTCTCAGTCCACCAACTTCGGTACCTATATCGACAAGGACCTGACCAAGCGCGGCCTCTGGATGCGCGATTACAGCCACAACGCTGTTGAACTGGGCTGGAAGCACGGCCTGAACCAGTTGAACGCCATGGTCGCCACCAAGAACGGCACCGCCAACCAGGGCTACATCCGTGTCGAAGACGACATGAAGTTCACCTTCCCCCTTGAAATGAAGGTCGCTTACCGTTCTAACCTCATCGACGTGGTCCAGAACACCGCCGCCATCACCCACCGTGTTGCAGCATACGCCAGCTACACCTTCGCACCCAACCTCCGCCTCTACGGTGAATACGCCTGCCTCTACACCGAAGACCAGGACATCAATACCGCCGTCGAAAACTACATCGCTCCGGAATCCAAGTACTTCACCCAGGGTGACTACGTCCAGCCCTTCTACGCCGGCGTTGAAATTCCCACCTTCGGCATCCTCAGCAACCTGATGTTCGAAATGGAATACATCAAGGACCGCGAAGAAAAGATCCACTTCGCCAAGGACAACAAGATGGATGACCTGGCATGGACCGTGGCTCTCGTGAAGAACATCGGCAAGTCCAAGCTCCAGTTCAGCGTCTACAGCGAAGACGAAGTGAGCGACGTGGGCCTGGCATTCCGCCTGACCAGCACCATCAAGTAATTACAAGCCGAGAGTCGCGGGCAACCCGTGAATCGAAGCAGGCCGTGAATCGCGGCGAAAAGGAGTCGGTACCCCGGCTCTTTTTTTGTTTCAGAATTAAACAGCCTTTTGTTTCAAAAGTGAACGTTTACTCCATATATAAGGGCTGCAGCCCCCATTTACGGCATTGGCACAAAAATTGCTAAATTTGGACGAAACAAAAATAGGTCCCCAAGGCCAACAGTTTAAACAATAGGGTTTCCCGAACGTGGAGCCCGCAACAAAGGACAGAAAAATGATCAAGCCTTTAGCAGATCGCATCGTTGTAAAGCCGGCTGAAGCCGAACAGAAGACCTCCTCCGGCCTCTTCATCCCGGATAACGCCAAGGAAAAGCCCATGCAGGGTAAGGTCGTGGCAGTAGGCCCGGGCCGCAAGACTGAAAACGGCGAAACCGTTGCTATGGAAGTCAAGGTTGGCGACGTGGTTATCTACGGCAAGTACAGCGGCACCGAAATCTCCGTCGAAGGCGAAAACTACCTGATCATCAAGGAATCCGACATCTTCGCTACTCTTTAAGAGTGATTAGTAAACAGTGGTCAGTAATCAGTTTTTGCAGGAAGGACCCGCACCCACTAACCACTAAACACTAACCACTAACCACTTTTTAAATAAGGAAAAAGAAAAATGGCAAAACAGTTGAAGTTTGATGTGGCTGCCCGTGAATCCCTCATGAACGGCGTCGATAAGCTGGCAAACGCAGTTAAGGTTACTCTCGGCCCCAAGGGTCGTAACGTCATGATCGCCAAGGCATTTGGCGCACCCAACGTCACCAAGGACGGCGTTTCCGTCGCTAAGGAAATCGAACTGGAAGACGCTTACGAAAACCTGGGCGCACAGATGGCCAAGGAAGTAGCAAACAAGACTTCTGACACCGCTGGCGACGGCACCACCACCGCAACCGTTCTCGCTCAGGCAATCACTCGCGAAGGCCTCAAGAACGTTGCCGCAGGCGCAAACCCCATGGACATCAAGCGCGGTATGGACGCTGCAGTTGACGCTGTCATCGAAGAAATCGGCAAGATGGCTGTGAAGATTAACGGCAAGGAACACATCGCTCAGGTTGCTACCATTTCCGCTAACAACGATCCGGAAATCGGCGACCTCCTGGCCAACGCTATGGAAAAGGTCGGTAACGACGGCGTTATCACCATCGAAGAATCCAAGACTGCAGAAACCATCCTCGACGTCGTCGAAGGTATGCAGTTCGATCGCGGTTACCTGTCTCCCTACTTCGTCACCAACACTGACAGCATGGAAGCAGCCCTCGAAGCTCCTTACATCCTCCTTTACGACAAGAAGATCTCCACCATGAAGGACCTCCTCCCCATGCTGGAATTCGTCGCAAAGCAGGGCAAGCCTCTCCTCATCATTGCTGAAGATGTTGACGGCGAAGCTCTCGCAACTCTCGTTGTGAACAAGATGCGCGGCACCCTGAAGGTGGCAGCCGTTAAGGCTCCGGGCTTCGGCGACCGTCGTAAGGCAATGCTGGAAGACATCGCTATCCTCACCGGCGGTATGCTGGTTTCCGAAGACACCGGCGCTAAGCTGGAAGACGCTCCGGTTACCGTCCTCGGTCAGGCAAAGTCCATCGTTATCACCAAGGACAACACTACCATCGTCGAAGGTGCTGGCGACGCCGCTTCCATCAAGGGCCGTATCGCCCAGATCAAGAAGCAGATCGAAGCTACCACTAGCGACTATGACCGCGAAAAGCTCCAGGAACGTCTCGCAAAGCTCGCTGGCGGCGTTGCAGTGATCAAGGTCGGTGCTGCTACCGAAGTTGAAATGAAGGAAAAGAAGGACCGCGTTGACGATGCTATGCACGCTACCCGCGCAGCCGTCGAAGAAGGTATCGTTCCGGGTGGTGGCGTTGCTCTCATCCGCGCAGCCAAGGCTGTCGAAGCCCTCAAGCTCACCAACGACGACCAGAAGACTGGTGCCGCTATCATCAAGCGCGCTATCGAAGAACCTCTCCGTCAGATCGTCGCAAACGCTGGTGGCGAAGGCTCCGTCGTTGTGAACAAGGTTAAGGAAGGTAAGGACGGCTTCGGCTACAACGCCAAGACCGATACTTACGAAGACCTGATCAAGGCTGGCGTTATCGACCCGGCTAAGGTCACCCGTACCGCTCTCAAGAACGCATCCTCCATCGCTTCCATGATCCTGACCACCGACTGCGTGATCACCGAAAAGAAGGAAGCCAAGCCGGCAGCACCCGCTATGGATCCTTCCATGGGCATGGGCGGCATGATGTAATAAAGCCTTCTCGCGGGGTCTCCCCCGCGATCTAGGATTTTTTCCCTTTACGAACAAAGGGCTGCGGTTTTAAACCGCAGCCCTTTTTCTGTATGCTTTGTTCTTTCTGGCTACTTCTTCTTAAGCCATGCCTGGCAAAGGAACATGGAGAATACCACGCTGGTAATCAGGAAAATGAAGATGCCTAGGCAAGCCAGGTCACCGATGCCCTTCAGGCCGCGATGGGTGGTAAAGAGGAAGCCCACGAAGCCGGCGATAGTGGTCATGGAGCTGGCCATCACGTTACGGCCGGTGTTGTCCATAAGCTGGCGGAGGGTCATGTTCTTGTCGGACATCCAAGAGGTAATGAAGTGGATGGTGGCGTCGATGCCGATACCCAGGGTCATGGGAATGACGATCACATTATAAATGCTGATCTTGCCGAAATCCAGGAAGTGGGTCAAGGCGCCAAGTACGCCCAGTGTCAGCAAGGTGCCCATGCCGAAGGAAATGCAGCCGCTAATGAAGAGCTTGGGCTTGCGGAAGGACACGGCCAAGGTTCCGAAGATCACCAGGATGATGGCCAGGGCCAGGCGGAAGCTGTCCTGCTTCACGGATTCAATCACGTCAGAGAGAATGAACTGGGAAGAGAAGGTGCGCAGGTCTTCGCCGTCGAAGTTCCAGTGGCCATAACGTTCCTGGAAGCGGTGCAGGGCGTGGGCATCCCAGCTGGGGAAGTCACCGTAGATAAAGCCGATCTTGCCATAGGAGCCATCCTTTTCGCGGAGGAGGTCCAGAGTCCAGCTAGGAACGTCTTCGGGAGTGAAGGATTCCTCGACCTTGGCCAGCTGACGGAGAGAAGCGATGTTTGCGGAATCCTCGCCTTCGGCGCGGTCAAAGACACGGGCTTCTGCCAGGTCGCGAATTTCCTCGATGATTTCGAGGCGGGCCTTCTGGGAATCCATAGGCGGCACAAAGCTCTTCAAGGTCAGGAAGCTACCCAGGGTAGAATCCTTTTCCACATGGAGTCGGACCATCAAGGTATCGTACAGCATATCAAGCTGTTCGGGCTTGGAACCCATGACGGCGGCCGGAGTGGATGTCACGGCACGGTTGGTGGCACGGGTCACCTTGGTAGAAATCTTGTTCTTGGAAGTCTTTACCGTGGTAGAAACGCGGCGCAGGTTGCGCATGTTGTGTTCGAAGTCCACATCCTGGGTAAAGTACAGGGAGATGCCACCAAGAATGAAGCCGATAATGGCCGCATACTTAAAGAAGTTAAAGACTTGCTTGTCGCTCCAGGACTTGGGAAGCAGACTGTTATTAGGTGCAGCGGGAATACCGCCCATGCATCTGATAAATACAGGCAGCACCAGCAAGGAGGTCAGCATACTGAACAGCACACCGCAAGAAGCCACCACGCCGAATTCATAGAAGCCGCGGAAGTGTGCAGCAAGCAAGGTCAGGAAGGCTGCGATGGTGGTGAAACTTGCCAGAATGAAAGGCTTCATCATTTTCTGCTGGGCCATTTCCAGCACTTCTTCCAAAGAGGCGTTCTTGCTCAGCAGCTTTTGTGCCGTACCCAAAATATGGATGGAGTAGTCAATACCGATACCCAAGATAATGGAAGCCACAAAAACGGTAAAGGGGTTCATCTTGCCGTACAGCAGGGCGGTAAATGCCAGGGTAGGAATGCAGGCGTACAGCACAGAAGCTGTCACCAGCACAGGACCCTTCACGCTGCGGAAGAACACCATGGTCAAGATGAAGATCAGGACAAGGCTAATGCCGAAGGAGAAGATACTGTCGTTAGCCACTTCATCCACTTCCTTCAGACCTTCGTAAGTACCTTCAACAGTAAAACGGGTAGGCACGGGGTAAGTCTTGGAACCGAAGTAGCTCAACAGGGAATCGGTGCTTGCCAGAATATGGGTCACGAATTCATAGTCGGTAGAAGGCTTGATCAGTTTGGCGTTCACCACACCGTTAAAGAGGATCTTGCCATCATAGTCTTCCGGAGGAGGAGTGCCGATCAGGCGAGTTTTCAGATGAGCCGGCAAGAAAGCCTTGGGATTCCATTCTTCGCCAGACTTTGCCTGCTGCAAGGTATCATCCTTGGCCTTCTTCTTGAAGAAGGAATCAAAGGCGCTAACCGCTTCTTCGGGGAGGCCCAGTTCCTGCGGGAGGTTGGCGTCAAACCAGACACGTTCTTTCTTTTCGGCAGAGGCAGAACTGTCGGACAGACCATCCATCAGGTCAACCACCAGAGGACCATTCTTGCGGCCGATTTCCAGCTGCAGATCTTCAAGATTGTCGCGGATGCGTTCCAGATGCTTCGAAGGCAGGTAAAGCAGGGCGTTATCCTTGAAGAACTGGTTGTCGTTATCGACCTGAGTCGAGACGAAATCGCCAGTCCAGTTCTTGTGGATGTATGCACTGATAGAATCCTGCAGGGCGGCAACGAGTTCGACGTCTTCGCTCTGGATGGCAATCATGAAACGGTCCGTACTACCGAAACGGCTGAAGGATTCCTGCAGAGCCTTGACGCTAGGCGTATCTTCCGGCAGCAAGTGGGACAAGTCCGCATCCAGCTTAAGACCAGGCTTAAACAGGATGGGAATGGCACAGAGTACCGCCAACACCAGGTAGAAGGCCAGAGCCTTGAACTTGTTTCTGCAAATCAGCGGGATATACCAGCCAGAAAATTTTTCAGTAAACGATTTCTTATTCATTTTACCATCCATCAGAAGACCTCCTATCCTCTTCTTTTCAAACACTTTTCCTAGAACATCTTGCGGGCTTTCTTAGCCCCACCGGCGGACGTGGCCGGGCTGCTTACCGCACCCTTGTTACTAAAGAGGGTGGCATCGTCAGCAGACTTGGTCTTCACTTCGAAGTGGTTACCGTCGCAAGTTTCAGTAGGAGCATAACCAGCGGTATACAGGCAGACGGTCTTTTCGGAGCAGAACTCACCGGCAGCCTTACCCGTGTGGTTGCAAACGCCCTTGCTTACAACGCCGGAGGGAACCGGGAAGGGCTTGCGGGGCAGATCCTTATGCAGTTCCTTCATCACGGCAATCCAGACAGGCAGGGCATCTTCAGTACCGGTATGACCTGCACCCAGGGAACCCGGATTATCGGAGCCAACCCAGACACCCATGGTGTACTGCTTCGTGAAACCGATATACCAGCAGTCCGTGTAATCGTTTGTGGTACCCGTCTTACCACCACTGGGATGGGTAAAGCCGTTGGCATACACACGGGCGGCAGTACCGCGAATGTTCACGTCCTTCAGAATGTCCACCATCAGGTAGGCAGAAGCCGGGCGCAGCACTTCGTGTTCCACCTTGGAGTTACGTTCGATCACTTCGCCGTTGCGGTCCACGATAGATTCGATCATGTAAGGTTCAATACGGTTACCGCCATTGGGGAACACTGTATAGGCAGACGTCATTTCCATCAGGGTTGCACCCACGGAACCCAGAGCCAAGCTAGGCACAGCCATCAACGGAGCGCGAACGATACCGAACTTGCGGGCGTAGTTCACCACATTGTTCAGGCCGTACTTCATACCCGTCAAAATAGCAGGCAGGTTCTTGGAACGGTACAGGGCGCGGCGGAGCGTCATCATACCTTCGAAGTCATGTTCGAAGTTGGCCGGACGCCACACCTTGTTGGGGTTCTTGTCATCCGGGTCGGGAATGCTCACAGGCTGGTCGTTCACGGAGTCGCAGGGGCTTGCGCCGTTATCCATTGCAGTGGAATAGACGATGGGCTTGAAAGAGGAACCAGGCTGACGCAAGGACTGTACGGCACGATTCCAGCGGGAGGCGTTCCAGTCGCTACCACCCACCATGGCACGGATTGCGCCCGTCTCGTTTTCGATAAGGATGGCGGCCACTTCGGCATGATGATAGCGGATACTATCCGGATAACGGCGCTTGGTCAAGTCGGCAGCGGTATCGGCAGCCAGATAATTCTTCTTGAAATCGGCATAAATGCTGTCGAAGTGTGCCACCACGCTATCTTCGGGCATATCATACTTCTTGGTCAAGAGCAGACGGCGTGTGGTGCGGTACTTGACGCGGCGGCGAACCTTTTCCACCTGCACGCGGGCAACGCTATCGGCATAAGCCTGGATGGCCGGGTCGATGGTACTATTAATAGTCACACCATCGGCATAGAGGGAGTTTTCGCCATACTTCTTTTCCATGTACTTACGGATTTCTTCGTAGAAGTACAGGCCGGCATCGTTATTCACTTCCTTCTTGGCCAGGGTGATCGGAGTTTCGATATACTTATGATAATCATCATTATTGATGTAGCCGGCATCGCGCATGGCATAGAGCACCGTGTTGCGGCGTTCCAGTGAAGCCTTGGGATGACGGTCGGGGCGGTAAGCTTCCGGACGCTGGAGCATACCGGCAAGAACAGCATATTCAGGAATGGTCAGACTGTCCAGGGGGCGACCGAAGTAGAACTTGCCTGCAGCCTGGAAACCATAGTTACCGCCAGACAGGTAAACTTCATTCATGTAGAATTCAAGAATTTCCTTCTTGGTATAGGTCTGTTCGATGCGGATGGCGGTCATCATTTCCTTGATCTTACGGGAAATGGTTCGTTCCGGCGTCAGGAACAGGAGCTTGGTCAGCTGCTGGGTCAAGGTAGAGGCACCGCGGAGCTTCTTGCCCGAGGTCGCACTTTCCAGAATGGCAGACGGAATCGCCCACACGTTCATACCCCAGTGATCATAGAAGGCACGGTCTTCGGTAGCCATCACCGCATGGATCGCATCTTCCGGAATCGAGTCGAAGGGAGTCCATTCGCGACGTTCCACGAAATACTCGTGGGCAATTTCGCCGTTCATGTCGTTAATCTTCGTGACCAGCTTGGGATTGATCTGCTCCAGCTGAGAAAGGGAGGGCAGCTCCGGCGCAAAGTGGTTGTACACCGCCACAACCGTCACAAAAGCGATAATCACCGGCAAAGCCAGGATTCCGAGCCAAATCAGCACCTTTTTATCGGTGAACCAGCCCTTCAAAATCTGAAGGACATTCATTAGGACAGCTTTAACTTTATTCATTATAATATATAAGGTTAAAAATTTTGGGACAAAGATAGCTAATACGAGAACATCATACCTTTAAGGAACATGAAAAGAGGGGTCTAAAGCCCCCCATAAAAACTTTTTTCAAAAAAAATCATTTTTTTTAGGAATTACCCTTGACAAATATCGTGAATAATCTATCTTTGTGCGCGTTGAAAGACGAGAGTCAAACAACAAAACAAAAACGCGGATGTAGCCCAACTGGATAGAGCGTTTGGCTACGAACCAAAAGGCTCCAGGTTCGAGTCCTGGCACCCGCAGAAAAAAGCAGTAAGAGAAATCTTACTGCTTTTTTTCGTTTTATACCTCCCCAGGCATTTTGTTTCAAAAACTTTTCAAACAGTCCTTCATTTTGCAAACAGTTGTTTGCACGGCGCGTTTAATTTTATTCTAAATTTACATACAAGGTTAAAAACAGGAACACATTATTACCCATACCACGCCGTGGAGGAAAAATGATCTACAAGCAAATCATCTTATCGAAAGTCATCCAGCACATTTTTCTCGCCAAACGTCAAAAAACAGGGCTAACCCAGCTGGGACTCGCCCTCAAATCCCATATTACCCGCCAGTTCATCTCCCAAGTCGAAAGCGGCAAGAGAGCCCCCTCTATTTTCACCATGAGCGTCCTAGCCACGGCCTGCAAAATGACCCTGACCGAACTATTCCAGGAAGTGGACAAACTGTACAATTTTTACGAAATGGAAGACAAATGCAGGGCTTCGGAACCGGCCAAGATCGCTGCTTCGCCAAACCGTTGCAACGACTACATCGAAAACATCAGACACAAGTCACAGCCGTAATCTACGACCCTTAACAAAAAGGCTATTTTTTACTATCTTTGCGACCTATGGAATGGCCGCGCAACATAAAAACACTTACCACAGACGAACTGAAAGCTTGGCTTAGGGACGTCGACGAAAAGCCTTTTAGAGCAGACCAGATTCAGAAATGGCTGTTCTGCCAGCAGGTCCGTTCCTACGACGAAATGGTGAATATTTCACCCGCACTTCGCGAAAAGTTGGCAAACCAGTTTGAGCTGCGTTCCCTCAAGGAAGACCAGCACATGGTTTCCGTAGACGGAACCGTCAAATGGTTGTTCGAAACCCATGACGGATATCACATCGAAACCGTGATGATCCCCGCCAACGGTCGTTTTTCTGTTTGCGTTTCTACCCAGGTGGGCTGCGCCATGAACTGCGCATTCTGCCGCACCGCCAAGATGGGCTTCTTCCGTAATCTCGAAGCCGGCGAAATCCTCGAAGAAATCCTGAACGTCAACTGGTACCTGAAAGACAACAACATCTTCAACGAAGAAGGTCAGATCGCCCAGGTCACCAACATCATCTTCATGGGCATGGGCGAACCCCTGAACAACCTGGAAAACGTACACCGAGTCTGCTGCACTCTGCACAACCAGAAGCTGTTCAACATGGGTTCCAAGCGCATGACCGTCAGCACCAGCGGCGTCGTCCCCCGCATCAAGGAACTGGTGGACCGCAACACGCCCTGCTGCCTGGCCATCAGCCTGAACAGCACCAATAACGAATACCGCTCTTCCGTCATGCCGGTAAATGACCTCTGGCCCATCGAAAAACTTTTGGAAGCGGTAGACGAATATATCCGTAGAACCGATAATTATGTGACGTTCGAATTCGTTCTGATCCAGAACATCACCTGTACGCCCAAGGCCGCCAAGGAACTGATCCGCATTTGCGCTCCCCGACGCGTCAAGGTGAACGCCATCATCTTAAACGATGGCGACGACCCGAACCTGCACGCCCCTACCCCCGAAGAAGTGGACACCTTCCTCGCCGCGGTTCGAGCAGCCCAGGTCCAGATCACCATCCGTACCGCCCGTGGCCGCGACATTCTGGCCGCCTGCGGACAGCTGGCCTACAAGAAGAACAAGGACAACCAGGAAGCATTTGAAAGAGGCCACAGCCTCCCCGACGCAAAGCCCAGGCAGGACTGACAAGGTTCGGCACAGGGCTCCAGGACGGAATCAAATTTGGAATTAGGATAAGTAATTAGCAAGAGAAACAAACAGGAAGGTAAATAATGTTGACACAAAACCTCCCGGAATTTTGGGATAATCTTTACGCAGAAGGCAAGGACTATTGGAACACCAAGAAGGCTACCCCTGCCCTGCTGGAATTTTTCAAGAACCCCTCCTGCCCCGCTACCGGCTCCGTGCTGGTTCCTGGCGCAGGCTTTGGTTACGACGCCGAAGCATGGGCCATGCGCGGCCATGACGTTCTGGCAGTAGATTTCGCAGCAACCGCAGTCGATGAACTGGACCACTTGAGCCGCAAGCACAAGAACCTCCGTTCCCTGGACCTGGACCTGTTCACCCTTTCTCCCAAGGATCAGAAGCGTGGCGGCCAGCAGTTCGATATCGTGTACGATTACGGTACCTTCACTGCAATCCATCCGGGTCGTCGCGACGAATTCTTCGAAGTCTGCTACAAGATGCTGAAGGACGACGGCGTGCTGATTTCCCTCATGTACCCGCTGATGAACGGCAAGACCCTGCAGGGTCCTCCGCACTGCACCAGCGAAGGCGAACTGATGGCTCGTCTCGGCGGCGTTTTCGATGTGGTTGAACGCATCCCGGCCGTAAACAGCCTCCCCGACCGTGCAGGTAAGGAAGAATTCTGGATTCTCAAGAAGTGCCTGTAGTAGCATAAAGGTTATAGGCGAAAGGATAAAGGAGCGCGGTCATCCCGCGCCTTTTTTTTCGCCGTAAACAGCCTACCGCCTTTAAACTTTAAACTTTATCCTTTAACCTTTTTTCTATCTTTTTCGCTGTAAATTTTTCACACTTTTAACGAGGTTATTATGGCTCAAGATTTATGCCCCTGTGGTTCCGGTAAAGAATATTGCGAATGCTGCGAACCGGTCATCAAGCAGACTGCTCTCGCCGCTTCTCCCGAAGCACTGATGCGTTCTCGCTACACCGCTTACGCCAAGCACGAAATCGCATGGCTCAAGGAATCCCTGGAAGCTACTCAGCGTTCCGATTTCGACGAAGCTAGCGTCGAAGCATGGAGCAAGGAATCCGAATGGCTGGGCATCGAAATCAAGCAGACCAAGACCGAAGAAGAAAAGAACATCGGCTGGGTCGAATTCGTAGCTCGCTTCAAGCAGGGCAACATCACCCGTAACCACCACGAACTGGGCGAATTCCACAAGGTTGGTGGCGCATGGTTCTTCTACGACGGCCGTGCAGTCAAGCAGGAAACCGTGAAGAAGACCGGTCCGGATGTCGGCCGTAACGATCCGTGCCCCTGCGGTTCTGGCAAGAAGTACAAGAAGTGCTGCGGCGCTGGTAAGTAACAACGGTATGAGGACGCACCTGCGGTGCTCTGAGGCATGAGGGCGGGCCAAAGGCCCTTTGAGCTAAGGAATAGCGGCTTCGCTGCGACAATTTAACTTACCTCTAGCGAGCACAGCGAGCGACCTCAAAGCGACATCGTCGCGACCTCATCCCTGATTTCCTAAGGAATAAAGCAATGTTCAAGATTTTTGTTGATGGCGAAGCTGGTACCACCGGTCTTCAGATTTATGATCGACTCGCAAAGCGTAACGATATCGAAGTTCTGCGCATTTCCCAGGAACTGCGTAAGGATACCGCCGAACGCCAGCGCCTGATCAATGAATCCGACGTGACTTTCCTGTGCCTGCCCGATGCAGCCGCCGTGGAAAGTGCAGCGCTCTGCACCAATCCGAACACCGTAATCATCGACGCTTCCACGGCTCACCGTGTGAACCCGGACTGGACTTACGGCATGCCCGAACTTTCTGCAGAACAGCGCAAGGCCATCAGCACAGCAAAGCGCATTGCTAACCCCGGTTGCCACGCCACAGGCTTTATCCTTGGCGTACACCCGCTGGTCGCAAGCGGCATTCTCCCCAAGTCCACAAACTTGGCAGCCTACAGCATCACCGGCTATTCCGGTGGCGGCAAGAAGCTCATCGCCGAATACGAAGACGAAAGCGCTCTTGGCCACAAGGCAGGAGAATCCCTCCCCATCATGGCTCCGGCACCTTACGCCCTGGCCCTTTCCCACAAGCACATTCCCGAAATGAAGAAGTACTGCGAACTGGAAAACACGCCCTTCTTCAATCCGGTGCTTGGCCCCTACTACAAGGGCATGGCCGTAACCGTAGCCCTCTTTGCAAACCAGCTTAGCAAGAAGGTTGGACCTCAGGACCTGACCGACATCCTCAAGGAACACTACGCAGGCTCCAACTTCGTAACCGTCATGCCTTACGAAGCAACCCCTGCAGAGACTCCGGCACTGATCAACGGCCGTCTGAACCCCACCATCTGCAACAACACAAATAATGCTTGCATCCAGGTTTTCGGTAACGAAACCGTCATGCAGGTTACAACAATCATCGACAATCTGGGCAAGGGCGCCAGCGGTGCCGCCATCCAGAACATGAACATCGCTCTCGGTCTCGACGAAACGTTAGGACTCTAACCCTGCGGCGAAGCCGCCTAACTCAAACTCAAAGGAGCGAAGCGACGAGCTCATACCTCGGACCTCGAAACCTGTTATGTTTTTAGACGAAAAATCAATCGAAGTGCGCTCCGGCAAGGGCGGTGACGGCATCTGCAGTTTCCACCGTGAAAAGTTTGTACCTCTGGGCGGCCCCGATGGCGGAGATGGCGGCCGTGGCGGTCACGTTATCCTCCAAGTCAACGAACAGTATTCCACCCTGCTGGACATGGGTAACGCACGTCTGTACAAGGCACGCCCCGGTCAAGCCGGCGGCGCCAAGCGCTGCACCGGCAGATCTGCAGAAGACCTCATCGTAGACGTACCCAAGGGAACTATCGTCAAGGATGCCGAAGGTCGAATTCTTGCAGACCTTACCGAAGACGGCCAGCGCTGGATTGCTGCCCGTGGCGGCAAGGGCGGCATGGGCAACCAGCACTTCGCCACCCCTTCTAACCAGGCACCTCGCAAATGCACTCCGGGCGAAGCAGGCGAAAAGCGCGAACTGTTCCTGGAACTGAAGCTCATGGCAGACGTCGGTCTGGTTGGCTTCCCCAACGCAGGCAAGTCCAGTCTGGTGAACAAGATTTCCAGCGGACGTCCCAAGGTGGGCGACTATCCCTTTACCACTCTGGAACCGGTGCTTGGCATCGTGCAGATGAACGGACATAGCTTTGTGGTGGCCGACATTCCGGGTCTCCTGGAAGGCGCCAGCGAAGGCAAGGGTCTGGGTCACCAGTTCCTGAAGCACATCGAACGCACCCACACTCTTTTGTTCGTAATTGACGGTTTTGCAGAAAACGCCTACGAACAGTTCACGGTTCTGAAGGGAGAACTGGCGGCATTCCACCCGAAGCTAGCCAAGAAGCCCTACGTAATCGCCCTGAACAAAAGTGACCTGGGCATCGAAGAGGCCATCAAACAGTTTGCGGAACATAAGGAAAAGGTTATCATCACCTCTGCCTTTACCGGTGAAGGTTGCATGGAACTCCGTGACGCCCTGGATCAGGCAGTCCCCCACGTCCAAAAGAAAAAGGTGGGCTGGGAAACCAGGAAGGTAGAAGCACCTGTCAAGAAGGCCGCCGCAAAGACTGCTGCCAAGGCAGAACGCAAGGCAGCATCCAAGACCGCAGCCAAGCCCGCATCCAAGACCACAAAGGCTCCTGCCAAGAAGGCTCCCGCAAAGAAGCCTGCCGCAAAAAAGTCCAAGTAAGGTAAAAGTCCATGGCAAAAAAGGAACAGTCAACACCCGTCATCCAGAATAGAAAGGCAAACCACCTTTACTTCGTGGACGAAACCTTCGAGGTGGGCATCATGCTCATCGGTTCCGAAGTCAAGTCCATTCGCGACGGCAAGTGTACCATTGGCGAAGCCTGGATTGACATTGACGAAAAGAAGAACGAGCTCTGGCTGGTAGGTGCCCGCATCGACGAGTACCTATTCGCCAACCGCTTCAACCACATTCCTGCAAGACGCCGCAAGCTCCTGGCCCATGGCCACGAAATCGAAAAGATGCGCAAGGCCAAGGAACAGAAGGGCTGCACCCTGATTCCTCTGAAGTTGTACTTCAAGAATCGTCGCGCCAAGCTGGAAATGGGCATCTGCCGCGGTAAGGACCAGCACGACAAACGTCAGACCATTATGGAACGCGACGCCAAGATGGAAATGGATCGCGCAGCAAAGGCACACAAGTAATGAACAAGGTTTTGTGGGTACTGCTTTTCTGCCTAGCAACCGCCTCTGCGGTGTGGGCCGGTAAAACGGACGTAGAGAATTTCGCCCAAAGTAAGGGCGCCTCTTTCCATTGGTATCCCGTTCAAAAAACGTTCACCCTAGAAAGAAACAAGGACACGGTCAAGTTCGCCATCGGCCTCCCCTACGCAAGTCTCCACGGCAAGACAATCAACCTTGCAGCAGCTCCAGTTCTTTCTGCAGGCCGCATCCAAATTGATTCCGTCGACGCAGCAAAATTTTTTGAGGCAGAACAAACCGCAAAAAGTTCCGCCCAACAGGCAGCCGTTTCATCAAGCAGTGTAAAGGCAGCCCCCGCAGCAACAAATACAACAACCACAGCCCAAGCACCCGCCCCCGCAAAAAATGAAACCGCAGGCACCCGCGAAGTCAAGACCATCGTTATCGACCCGGGCCACGGCGGCAAGGACTCAGGCGCCATCGGTTCCAAGTCTCAAGAAAAAGACATTGTCCTTACCGTAGGCAAGCTCCTCAAGAAGGAATTGGAAAAGGAAGGCTTTATCGTCAAGATGACCCGCGACAAGGATTACTTTGTCGAACTGGGCCAGCGGGCCAATCTAGCAAACCAATGGGATGGCGACCTCTTCATCAGCCTCCACTGCAACGCCGTTGACGCCACTCCCGAACGCAAGAAGATTATCAAGGGCTACCACGTCTACGTACTCCGCGCTCCCGAAAGCGAAGAAGACAAGGCCATCGCCCGCCGCGAAAACAAGGTGGCCACCCTCTACGGCGAAAAGAACGCCAAGGAAGAACTCTCCCCCATCGAATGGTTTAAGCTGGAAGCCCGCCTCGAAAAGTACAAGCAGAACAGCTACATGTTCACCGAAGAACTTCTTAAGGCTAACGATGGCTACAAGATTCGCAAGCAGGCCGGCGGCGTAGGCGGTGCTGGCTTCATGGTACTCGTGGGTGCGTTAATGCCCGCAGTGCTTTACGAAATCGGTTTCATCAGTAACCTTGAGGACGAAGCCTACATGATGAGCGACGCCGGACAGAAGGATATCGCCGAACGCATTTCCAAGGCAGTCGCCAACTACAAGACCGCAGTCCACAACTACCGCGAAACCCTGGGCAGGTAAAGGTTAAAGGTTAAAGGTTAAAGTATAAAGAGAGGTGACTCCGGTGGAGTCGCCTTTTTGACAAGTCCGCGGCACCTATTTTTTACGTCGTATGAGTAAAAAGTCCTCGGTCTAAACCGAGGACTTCTCAAATTCGCGAAGTTCGCTTTATAGGTTACAGAGGATTACTCAGCGTCCATGTCAGCTTCGTCGATTTCAGCGTTGTGGTAAACGTCCTGAACGTCGTCGTGATCTTCGAACTTGTCGATGAGCTTGAGCAGCTTCACAGCGTCGTCGTGGCCCAGCTTGACGGGGTCGTTAGCGACGTAGGTGATTTCAGCGCTCATCATTTCGATGCCAGCACCTTCAAGAGCGCGGGTAACGGCGTCGAATGCTTCCGGAGAGGTGGAAACTTCGTGGATGCCGTCTTCAGTGCTCATGTCGTCTGCACCAGCTTCCAGAACCAGGTCCATAACCTGATCTTCGCTGTACTTTTCTGCATCGATAACAATCATACCCTTGTAGGTAAATGCCCAAGTAACGGAACCGGTTTCGCCCATGGCGCCGCCGTTCTTGTTGAAGATGTTACGGATTTCAGCAACGGTACGAACCTTGTTGTCGGTCATGCACTGCACCATGATGGCAATGCCTGCAGGACCGCGACCTTCGTACAGCGGTTCGGTAACGTCTGCACCACCGTTAGCGCCAGTACCCTTGGCAATAGCACTTTCGATGTTCTTGGTGGGCAAGCTCTGAGACTTGGACTTGATGATAGCAGCACGGAGACGCGGGTTTGCATCCGGGTTGCCGCCGCCAAGCTTAGCAGCGATAGAAATTTCCTTAATCAACTTGTTCCATGCCTTAGCACGGGCAACGTCAGTCTTAGCTTTCTTACGTTTGGTGGTGGCCCATTTGGAGTGACCGGACATAAATTACCTCATATAGGTTGCAAAAGTTTCGGGTCAAAAAATAATTTTTTTTTGGACGTCTGTCCTTAAATTCCGCAAGTTTTATATAAAAAATCAAGAAAAAAGCCGCCACCCTTCTCTACGAAAGGCAGCGGCATTTATAAGTTTCGAACTACAAAGAAGATTATTTCTTCTTACGCATAGCGCACTGGCGCTTTTCCTTGACGCTCAGGCTCGGATCATCGCAGCCATCACCAGAAGAAACCTTCTTGTGCTTATTCTTCTTGACAGGAGCCTCATCCTTTACAGCCTTGCCCTTCTTGGCCGGCTTCGTAACGGGAGCTTCTTCAGCTTCTACACGACGCTTGCGGGTAGAAATGGTTCCATCGTCATCAGAAAGTTTGCGGTTTCCGTTCTTCTTCTGAAGAGCTTGCAACTTCTTCTTGTCCATAGGATCAGCGGAAGCCTTGGTAATGGCGCGGTCATACTTACCGCCCCACACGTTACCAATCAAGGAACCGGATTCCAGAGCATCCTTCAGAATGCCCTTAGCCCATTCATCGTTGGCCGGAGGCAACAGTTTGAACTTCAGGTTACGAATACGGGTAGGTTCTTCTTCATAATAAAGCATCATGTCAAAGAAACCAACCTGATATTCCTGACCGTCGGTACCAGCAGCCGTAGAGGGAACGTATGCGAGAACCGCATAAAGTTCACCGTCAAAGAGACCGGTAATCAAGACATCGCCGTCTCCACCCGGAGCCTGGACTTCACCCGTAGCCTGGAAGGCCCACGGAGCGACATCCACCGTCAACTGGAACTTGTGGAAACCCTTTTCAACCTTCTTCAGTTTAAGCAGCGCCCCAGAGAAAGCCTGGAATTCAGGCTTCAGGTTCTGAGCAGAGCAAACAACTGCAAAGGCCAGAAAGAGAAATGCAAGTAACTTCTTCATAATTCTAATCCTCTTTTAATTCGGGTTAGAAACCCAATCCACTAATCAAGACTTAGTTCTTGTAGAACAGAGCCTTGGCTGCTTCGAACATGGGATCCTTTTCATCCGGGTTGCGGCATTCGGTATAGATACGAACCTTGGGTTCGGTACCGGACGGGCGAACCAGCATCCAGGAATCGTCTTCGAAAATGATCTTCACGCCGTCGAGAGTGAGCAACTGCTTAACGGTCTTTTCGGTGTTGCCAACCATGACCTTAGCACCGACCTGTGCGGCTTCGGCAACAGCGTTCACCTTGGCGATGAGCGGAGCACCGACCAGGGACTTGTCCACTTCGAAACCAGCGCGGCTGGGGTAGAAGCGGCCATATTCAGCATAGAGGGCATCCAGGTATTCACCCAGGTTCTTGCCGGTGGTAGCCATGATTTCGAGAGCGATGAGAAGGCCGAACTGAGCATCCTTTTCCAGGGTGTTGTTGAGGCCGGAAATACCATCAGATTCTTCGAAGGCGACCAGAGCCTTATCCTTGGCATTGCGAGACAACCAGGGGCGGAAGTTCTTGAAGCCCACCGGAGTTTCCATAACGGGAACGCCCAGCTTTTCAGCAATGATGTTCACGAAGTTAGAAGTAGCAACAGACTTTGCAACCACGCCCTGTTCCTTGCGCCAGGTAGCCATGTAGTGGAAAGCGATTGCGCCGAACTGGTTCATGTCGATTTCGCGAGAACCATCGTAGAAGCGGATACGGTCACCATCCGGGTCAAAGATTGCGCCCAGGCGGAAGAAGGACTTGCTTTCGTCCAGAGCCTTGCGGACCATTTCCAGGTTCTTGGAAGACGGTTCCGGAGCAACACCGCCGAACAGGCTGTCGTCTTCGTTACGGATGGTAACGAGGCACTGGGGATTGTCCAGGAGAGCGGCCGGACGACGACGGGTAGAACCGTGAACGTGGTCGCAGACCAAAGTCAGACGATCCTTCTTGATGAAGTCCTTGATACGGTCAAACTTGATGGTGCCCTGCTTGATCAGGAATTCCTTGTAGATCTTCAGGGAGTCGATGATTTCCCAGTCAACCTTGGAGACCGGTTCGAACTTCCAGGTGCTCATCATTTCGTTAGAGAGCTTGGTAATCACGTTGGTGATTTCCGGACCTGCAGGACCGCCGTCTGCGGGGTTGAACTTGATGCCGTTGTAGTGGCTGGGGTTGTGGCTAGGAGTCATGTTGATGGAGCAGGCAGCACCCAGCATTTCGATTGCAGCGGAGAATTCCGGAGTCGGCATTTCGTTGCCGTAGTAAACCTTCACACCGGCCTTGGCGAACTGGTCAGCCACAGCTTCGCAGAATTCGTGACCCAGGAGACGGTTGTCGTGGCCAACCACAACGCCGCGCTTCTGAAGTTCAGCGAAGTCCTTGACGCCAAGAGCTTCGAACATGGCAGCATCAGCTTCCTTGTAGAGGCGGACGATAGCTGCGCCTACGACCTGCAGATTACGGAGAGTGAATTCAGAACCGATTTCGCCACGCCAGCCGGAAGTGCCAAAGCTAACCTTTGCCGGTTCCTGAGAGGTGAGAGCCACCTGCTTGACCTGTTCTACCAGAGCCATGTCGGTAGCGGGGTTAAATTCGGGGGACTGGATCTTCTTCCAAATCTGAGTAATGTTTTCCATAGTGGTTCCTATTTTAAAGTTTTCGGGCATTAATTTACAAAAATTTTGTTACAAACGATACCCCTCCCCACCAAAAAGGGGCTTATCTCGCCCCTGTATATTTTAATGTTATTTTTTGACATAAAAAGAACAGCATACGGTAAAAAGAAAGGTAAAAATCCAGGTCATTACGTCCTTAAAGGCACCAAATCCCCCGTTTACACCGATTTTCGCGAAAAATAATGGGGGTAAAGCGACATTTGCAAGGTCCAAATCTTCATTTTATAGCTATTTTTAAGGCATGCAAATTACAAAAGCTTCTCAACTTACTGGTGTTTTTCCCGCATTGTTCACTCCGCTGATGAACGATGATCCTAAGAACCTTAACAACTCCATCGACTACAAGAAGATGGAAAAGATGATTGACGACCTCATTGCCTCTGGCGTTTCCGGTATTCTCCCGGTTGGCACCACTGGTCAGAGCGCCACCGTCACTCACAAGCAGCATCTGGACATCATCAAGTTCACTCTGGACTACGTAGGCGGCCGCGTTCCCGTTATCGCAGGCGCAGGCTCCAACTGCACTCGTGAATCTGTGGAAATGATTCAGGAAATCCTGAAGATTGCTGAAGTCCCCATGCTCTGCGTGACCGGTTACTACAACAACCCGTCCCAGGAAGGCATCGAAAAGCATTTCAAGACCTTGAGCGAAGAAACTGGCGCCAAGATCATCATCTATAACGTTCCGGGCCGTACCGCTAGCTACGTCCACCCCGACACCCTCATCGCCCTTTCCGAAGACAAGAACATCATCGGTCTCAAGCAGGCAGTTGACTTCCGTATCGGCGAAAAGTTCCACGAAGACACCAAGCGCGTCATCAACGAAACCAAGAACAACGACTTCGCAGTTCTTTCTGGCGAAGACGGTTTCTTCATCGACATGCTCGAAATGGGTGGCCAGGGCCTCATTACCGCAACCGGTAACATCCCCGAAGCAGCAAAGATCTTCTCTGACCTTTACAAGGCTTATGTAGCCGGCGACGCATCCAAGGCCAAGGACCTGCAGAGCGCCGCCCGCGACTACGTGGAAGCAACCTTCTGCCGCAAGAACCCCATTCCTCTGGGAACCATGTTCAACAGCCCGTTGTTCCAGCCCATGACCAGCGTCAAGGACACCGCCCGCGGCGAAGAAGCCGTAGAACGCATCATGAAGCTCATCAACGAAAAGGCAGAAAGCCTCAAGAAGTATCACGTTTAAAAAGAGTGATTAGTGGCTAGTGGTTAGTGATTAGGAATCCAAGAGAATTCCGCCCTCAAGTTACTGTTTACTAGCCACTGTTTACTAACCACTATTTCAAGGAGAATATCATGGCTAAGAATCAGAAAGTTCAGAAGTCCATTAGCGACGAAGTCTGCGCTTACATCAGCAAGCAGAAGCTCCTCCCCATCCCCGTTCAGACCCTGAACGAAGAAGTGGAAGCAACCCGCTACTTTGGTGGCGACCTGAAGGAATTCATCGAAGCCGCAAAGTCCCTGGGCGCAAAGAGCATCTTTGTCGAAACCCTGTACCTTGAAGAAGACGAATTCTTCTATGACAGCGGTATGGATGACGAAGAATATCTGGAAACCTACGGCGCCGACTGCAATTGCGGTTGCCAGTGCGGCTGCTGCTGCGAAGACAAGGCCGAAAAGAAGGCAGACAAGAAGTCCAAGAAGGCCGCTAAGGTTGAAGAAGAGGAAGAAGATGGCGTATGGCTGGAACCGGAAGACCTGGACGGCCTGGACCTGTCCCTCCTGAAGCCGGAAATCGCTTCTTACATGGACCGCGTTGGCGAAAGTTGCGGCGTCCGTCTCACCGTTCCCGGTGTTGACCACCTGGAAGTGGAAATCTTCGCAGACTGGTACGACGAATTCGCCGAACTGGTAGACGAAGCTTCCGAAATCATCGAAGACGATCCCGTTGGCGCTCTGGAAGAAATGCAGGCCGCATTCGACGAAGCTGAAGCTGCAGCCGAAGCCGAAGAAAAGGCAGCACTCGAAGCCGAAAAGGCCAAGGGCACCAAGAAGATTGCAGCTCACCCCCCGAAAAAGGCTAAGTAATATCAGACTAACGAAGCTTTAAAGAACGACCGGTTTATGCCGGCCGTTTTTTATATTGGTTATCATGAAATCCGTAAGCACAATCTTGTTTATTCTCCTACTCGCATTAAATTCGTTTGCGGCCACCCCTATTGTAACGCATGAATCTAGAATTGTGCAATCCATTCCTACTAATATAGAGAATTACGTCCACGACACAAATTACGACGGTGATTATTCCGATCACAGCCCTTTTTTGAGATTTATGGGTTACCTTTATTCTGTCGCAGGAATACTTGGCGGAATTATGGTGATTGGTGTTGACGTAGGTTTAAACAGTGGTAGTGCAACAGGCATCGGAGCTGGAGCAGGTCTAATCGCCCTTGGTACCACAGGAATTGTTTTACTTTCATGGTAACTAAAAAGTCTCGGATTACTCCGGGACTTTTTTAATTGAAATCTGTGCGACGGTAAGCCGAAGCTTTAAAGCGAAGGATTACCTTGCTTAGGTGTGGTACAACTTGGATGTCTGATAATTCGGTTCAGAGGTCAAGTTCACACCCAGGCGGCGGAACACGCCAACATCCACCTGAGACAGGATAACGCTTGCGTGGACTTCGCAATGACGGAGTTCCGGAAGCTTTTCCAGAGCGATCTTTGCGTTGTAATCGGTAAGGGCGCAGACAGACAGAGCCACCAGCACTTCGTCCATATGGAGACGAGGATTGGTGTGGCCCAGTTGCTTGGTCTTCAGGCTCTGAATAGGTTCAATGACCATGGGAGAAAGCAGACGGACTTCATCAGGAATACCAGCCAGGTGCTTGAGGGCATCCAGAAGCATGGCAGAGGACGCACCCAGCAAGGAAGAAGTCTTTGCGGCAATCACAGCGCCATCCTGAAGTTCAATAGCAACGGCGGGGCCGTTAGTTTCTGCGGCACGCTTGAGAGCGGCAGCCACCACCGGACGGTCGGCGGTGCTAATGTGAGCCTGTTCCATGACCAACTGCTGCTTGTAAACCTGATCCTGATCAGCGTTGCCCTTACGGACATCGCAGAGGGTGTTGTAGTAGCGGCGGATGATTTCCTGCTTGGCGGCTTCGCTAACAGCGTCATCATCGATGATGCAGTTACCAGCCATGTTCACGCCCATGTCAGTGGGGCTCTTGTACGGAGATTCACCAAGGATGCGAGTGAACAGAGCGTTCAGAACCGGGAACACTTCAACATCACGGTTATAGTTGATGGTGGTCTTGCCGTAAGCTTCCAGATGGAACGGGTCAATCATGTTCACATCGTTCAAGTCTGCGGTAGCAGCTTCGTAAGCCAAGTTCACCGGGTGCTTCAGAGGAATGTTCCAGATGGGGAACGTTTCGAACTTTGCGTAACCGGCCTTGACGCCGCGGGTATTTTCGTGATAAATCTGGGAGAGGCAAACAGCCATCTTTCCACTTCCCGGACCCGGGGCGGTCACCACCACAAGTTCGCGGGTTGTTTCAACAAACTGGTTCTTGCCGTAGCCGTCATCGCTCACTACCAGAGGAATGTTGTTGGGGTAACCAGCGATGGGATAATGGCGGTAAACCTTCAGACCTAGACCTTCCAACTTCTTCTGGTAAGCCAGGGCGCTAGGCTGGTCCTGCCAGCGAGTCAGCACCACGCTGCTCACATAGAGACCGTAACCGCGGAAGGCGTCGATCAGACGGAGAACGTCCTGATCGTAGGTAATGCCGAGGTCGCCACGGACCTTATTCTTTTCGATATCGTTGGCATTGACGGCGATAATAACTTCGGCCTTGTCCTTCAGCTTTTCGAGCATGCGGATCTTGGAATCTGGGGCGAAGCCAGGCAGTACACGGCTTGCGTGGTGGTCATCAAAGAGCTTTCCGCCAAATTCAAGGTAAAGCTTTCCACCGAACTTTGCAATACGTTCGGCAATCTTCTCGGACTGCGTTCTCAAGTACGCGTCGTTATCAAATCCAACTTTGAACATATATGCTCCACATGCATAAAATTTATCGGGTCAAAAATAAAAAATTGGAGCCGTCTCCCCTAGGGTTGTAATCTAAAAAAAAGACGCAATTCACAAGGAATTGCGCCTTTAAGGTCAGACATTTTACATAGAATGAAATAATTATTTCTTATTCCCCACGGTCATCAATCCACCACCATGGTGGCAGATCCATAGGCCTTGACAGGGCGACCATTTTCATCAAATTCCGTGGTATAACGGACATGGAACGGGATCCTCTTTTCGGTCAACGGAATGATGCCTTCCACACTAGCGAGGCCAGCGTCAATCTTTCGATGCCATTCACGGTACATATCCGCAAAATCCGCAGGGAAAAATCCATTTTCAATAACAGGCTCCGGATAATTACGAACCAAGGGAGGCAAGCCAAGGTCACGCTGACAGCGGAAACAGGGGCGCATTTCCTTGGTAGCCACAGAGTACTCCCAGAAATAAATATTAGCCTGTTCACTGGCGGCCTTAAAGCGACGCTCTGCAGCCTGCATCTGGAGCAGCATATTCTTTTCGACAGTAATGTTTCTTATCGTCACAAAGAAGAGACGGCTAACCTTGCTCACGCCAATCAACTGAATGCAGCTACGCACGCAAAGCCGTTCAAAGCCGCAGCAGGCCGAGCGCACATTTCTCCAGGTTTCACATTCCTGTTCCTCTCTCTTTTCTGCCGCCTTTTCCAGACACTCCATATAGATCTTCATGTTAGAAGCATCCATCGTCTTGACCGGATTCGAGTTCACCAAGTCTTTTTCAGACAAGTTCATACCCATTTCGCGAAGGAACTTAGGATTCACCCGGAGAACTTCCAGAGAATCGCCACGCTGTTCAAGAATAGCGGCGGCTCCCACAAAGTTGCTGAAAATCAAGGTTTCAAGAGAATCAGGATCCCAGAATTTACCCGCATCCAGGACACTGTTCAAATTCATCTGCGGTACAATGGAGCCCACAGAATTGCCATTCAAAAGTTTCTCATATTCAGAGATAGGAACAGGCTTGGAGTACAGAAAACCTTGTACGTAATCGCAACCGACACTCTTCAAGAAATCGGCCTGTTCAACGGTTTCAACACCTTCGGCAATTACAGGAAGCTGCAGCCACTTGGCCATACGCACAATGGAGCTCAGGATCGTTCCGCCGCGTTCGTTACCGATACTTCCCGCAATAAATTTCAGGTCCAACTTGAGAACGTCAAAATCAATATCCTTCAGCACATTCAGCGAAGAATACCCACTGCCAAAATCATCCATTTCGACAGTGTATCCCAGTCGATGCAATTTATCGATGGTATCAATGATAATCTGGGAGCCCGAAATTGCAGCCGTTTCTGTCAATTCCACATGAATGAGCTTTGTAGGAACATCATACTTGCAACGGAGGGCATCCATTCTCTGGATGTAATCCTCCCGCAAGATATCATTTCGGGACATGTTCACCGAAATGCGAACTAAAGGCAAATTAGAATCTATGCTATGGCGAAGAAATCTGCAGACCCGTTCAAAGACATAGAGATCAATCTCGGGAATACGTCCCTGCTCTTCAAGAACAGGAATAAAATCAGCAGGAGAAACAAAACCGAACTTAGGAGACGCCCAACGAACGAGCGCTTCCGCACCAATCAGCATCCCAGTAGAATGGTTATACTGCGGCTGAAAATAAACTTGAAATTCCTCGCCGGCTATAGCCGAGTCCAGATTCTCCAAAATTTCTTTTGAACTGATCATAGCACTTACCCCAAAAGATTCCCTATGGTCTAAACTACAATAATCCCACCTAAAAAAAAATAGTGCACAAGGACTTTCTAAAGGTTCTTTATATTCCAATCAGGAATATACGTAACCAAAACGAAACAAAAAATCCCGCTAGGCAAAACCTAACGGGACATAAAATCGTTAACAAACGAATGTTGGTATTACACCACGCGGGTCATACCACTCATTCTGGCTCTCAGCCATGCACCGATTTCTTCAACCGGGTGCTTGCGGATGCTTGCATTGACCTTGATGAGTTCTTCGTTATCAACAGCGGTGGACTTGCCTTCGCCAAAGATAGCGCCGATATCTTCCTTAGTGACTTCCTTAGCCATGAAGTCCTTCAGCAGAGGCACGCACTTGTTAGCGAACAGGTAGCAGCCGTATTCTGCGGTGTCGGAGATAACGCGGTTCATTTCGAACAGCTTCTTACGAGCAATGAGGTTTGCAATGAGCGGAGTTTCGTGGAGAGATTCGTAGTATGCGCTCATGGGCTTGATGCCGACGGAGCACATGGTTTCGAATGCCAGTTCCACACCGGCCTTGATCATAGCGACCATGAGGACGCCGCGGTCGAAGTATTCCTGTTCGGAGATAGCCTTGTCGGTAGCTGCAACCTTTTCGAATTCCAGTTCGCCAGTAGCTGCACGCCATGCGAGGAGGTCCTTGTCACCAGCTTCCCAGTCGATCATCATGGTAGAAGAGAACTTACCGGAGATGATGTTGTCCTGGTGTTCCTGATAGAGGCCGCGCATGATGACCTTCATCTTTTCGGAGAGTTCGTTTGCACGAACCTTAGCCGGGTTGGAGAGACGGTCCATCATATTGGTGATACCACCGTGCTTCAGGGCTTCGGAAATGGTTTCCCAACCGTACTGGAGGAGCTTGGTTGCGTATGCCGGTTCAACACCGAATTCCTTGACCATCTTGTCGTAGCAGAGGATGGTGCCGGTCTGGAGCATACCGCAGAGGATGGTCTGTTCGCCCATGAGGTCGGACTTCACTTCGGCGACGAAAGAGCTTTCGAGAACGCCCGGACGGTCGGCATGGAGACCAGCGGCGTAAGCCTTGGCATAGTCCCAACCCTTACCTTCGGGGTCGTTTTCGGGGTGGACAGCGATCAAGCAGGGCATACCGAAACCGCGAACGTATTCGGAACGGACTTCGGAACCCGGACCCTTGGGAGCCACCATGATAACGGTAATGTCTTCACGGATCTGCTGGCCTTCTTCAACGATGTTGAAGCCATGGCTGTAGGAGAGAGCTGCGCCCTTCTTCATGAGCTTCATGACAGCGGGGATCACGTTGTGGTGCTGCTTATCCGGTGTGAGGTTGCAAACCAGGTCAGCAGTGGGGATCATTTCTTCGTAGGTACCGACGGCGAAACCGTTTTCGGTAGCGTTCTTCCAGGACTGACGCTTTTCAGCGATTGCTTCCGGACGGAGGGTGTAGGAAACATCGAGACCGCTATCACGCAGGTCGAGACCCTGATGGAGACCCTGAGCGCCGCAACCGACGAACACGATCTTCTTGCCCTTGAGGGCTTCTACACCGCGAGAAAATTCAGAAGAATCCATGAAACGGCAGTGACCGATTTCTTCCAGCTGACGACGCAGAGGAATGGAATTGAAGTAATTGATACCCATGATTATTTAACCTCTTTTGAGTAGTATTTAAAGTTTTTACGGGGGTAAATATAATAAAAGGCGAGTGATACGGCAAAAAGCATTACGTTTTTTGGGCGTTCCAAGCCGATTCCTCTACTTTATTTTTTAAAATCTGCGTTCCCGGCCCGCATTCCCCATATTTTTTCCTATAAATGGGTGAAAGCAAAAAAGGACTGCATACAATATGGAAAACAAAGAGGAAATTCGGGAAATCAAGGTCCACGGAATCTATAGGCACTTCAAAAATCGTTTTTACATCGTAGAAGGGGTGGCCAAGCATTCCGAAACTCAGGAAGATTACGTCATTTACCGCAAACTTTACGGCGACAACGCCATGTGGATCCGCGAAAAGTCCATGTTTTTAAGCGAAGTGGACCACGAAAAATACCCGGAAGTCAAGCAGAAACACCGTTTCGAGTTGGTCGACCTCTCTGAAAAATCATTTTAACTTCAACAAACTTGCTTTTCTACAAATTATTAGATAGTTTTGGGAGTCAAGAGGACAAAAGATTATGGGAAAAACTTTACTTTGTATCGCAGTATTGGGATTAGCTCTTCTTTGCGGATGTAGCGAATCCAGTTCTTCAGCATCTGCCACTGGAACGCAAACTTGCGGTAGTGGCAAGGCTTCTGTCACCATGACCTGCGACTTCGACCTTTGCGAACAGTACGACGCCTACCGCAAGGAAGCCAACAACTCCTTGCTAATGCAGACAAGTCCGGACCTGTTCGCCGGCCGATTCATGGAACGAATGACCGCAGCCGGTTGCACCAACTAGGCTTTTCTAATTCTTATCCAGCACATGGCGCCGCCACTTGCCGCTCTTCCAGCGCAAGTAGAACAGGACTGGCGCCGTGCTATACACGCACACCACGATAATCCACGCATAATGGGGCGGCACTTTTATGATATAGGCCGCTACGTATAGGGCTATGGTGTTAAACCAGTTCATAACGGCACAGGCGCACATGACCCACACCGTGTCTCCAGCGCCGCGCAGGGCACCACAGTAAACTACCAGCAGTACTTCCACGAAGATATACAATGTTGCAAAACGCAGCATAAAGATCCCCATGGGACGGGCAGATTCGAATATGGCTATAGCCTCTGCAGAGGCGGTCACGTCGGGCCTAAACACGTCGGCCAGAACGCCTGGCAAGAATATCAAAAGGACAGCAATCAGCAGGGAATACCCCCACCCCACCTTTAGACCTGAATACGTAGAGCGGGAGGCCGCGGCAGCACTTTTTGCACCAACATAACGTCCGACCAAACTGGTAGACGCTACTTCCAGACCCATCAATGGCACATAGGCCACCATATCCCAGTTAAACATGATGGAGGCCGCCGTGGCCGCTTCGGCACCAAGGCCGTGGAACAGCAAAATCATCAGCTGGAACGCCGCCATATTCAGGAACATTTCTACGCCTGATGGCATGCCTCGCTTAAGCAGTTCCTTCACCTGAGCCAGATTAAATTTTAGGTTCGACCTTGTTCCGTAAAGCGAATGGTACCGCTTGCCAAAATAGACCACAAACAACATCACCGTCGAGACGATATTACCAGTGACTGTACCATAGGCCGCTCCCGCCACACCTAGACGCGGACACGGGCCCACACCGAAAATCAGGAAATAGTTACAGACGATATTTACCAGCATACCCGCAAAGGCAGCCTTCATGATAATCTTCGTCTCACCGATTCCGCTAAAGAAACAAGGAGCCGCATTTCGAACCAGAGAAACAATTCCGCCAATCATCAAAATATTAAAGTACAGTTTCTGATAAGCCAGCTGGTCCGCCGCCAATCCCTGCTGTTCAAAAATCAAATGCCCCAGGGGGATCATCAAATAGAGAAAGGGCACGCAGGCAAGGGATAAATACACGGCCTGCATGAACACGCTGGCGCATTCCTGCTTCTTTCCGGCACCAAAACGCTGGGCAACCATTGCCGTCGTATAGCTGATCATACCCGTGAAAAAAGTGATCAGGACAAGGTTCATGCCGCCCGCACCAAGGCTGGCGTTCATTTCGGCAGGACCCAACCGACTCAAGAAAAGACGGTCTACAAAGGTCATCAAGGTATCAAAGGACATGGAAAGCAGCATGGGCAACGCCACCACCAGCACATCCTTGATGTCGCCGTTCTTTCTGAACTTGATCTTTGGAGTTTTTTCGATATGTCCGGTAAATTCATCAATCATGAGACCGTCTCAAAGCAGGTGCACAATTTAGCAATAAACTTTTGAACCAACCATATTTTTTCTAAAAAATCAGATTTTACCCTCCCCCTCTCTCGTAATTCGTAACTCGTAATTCATCTCATAATTCATAACTCATAATTCATAATTACTATATTTGCCCCCACTATGTTTTCACAGTTGACTGATTCTCTAGAAAATACCCTCAAGAACCTGCGTGGCCAGGGCAAGCTTACCGAAGAAAACGTTGCGGAATCCCTTCGCGAAGTCCGCCGCGCCTTCCTGGAAGCCGACGTAAACTTTAACGTAACCCGCGACTTCGTGAAGGCCGTCAAGGAAAAGGCCCTCGGCAGCGAAGTGCTTACCTCCGTGACCCCGGGTCAGCAGATTGTGAAAATAATCCACGACGAACTTGTTGCCGTCATGGGTGGCGAAACTAAGGAAATCAACCTTTCCGCCCCCGCTCCCGTGGGCATCATGATGGTGGGCCTTCAGGGTTCCGGTAAGACCACCTTCGCAGGAAAGATCGCCCTGTGGATGCGAACCAAGAAGAAGCGTAAGCCTCTCCTGGTGGCAGCCGACGTATACCGCCCCGCCGCTATCAAGCAGCTGCAGGTGCTGGGCAAGTCCATCGGCATTCCCGTTTACGACGAAGGCCAGGGCAATCCCGTAGAAATTATCAAGCATGGTTACCAGTACGCCAAGGACAACGGCTTTGACCTGGTAATCTACGATACCGCAGGCCGTCTGCAGATCGACGAAGAACTGATGCAGGAACTGGAACAGGCCCAGGAAGCCGTCCACCCCGACGAAGTGCTCTTCGTTGCCGACGCCATGATCGGTCAGGAAGCCGTAAATGTCGCCGAAACCTTCTGGCAGCGACTGAAGTTCACCGGCGTCTGCCTTTCCAAGATGGATGGCGACACCCGCGGCGGTGCAGCCCTGTCCATCAAGAAGATGACCGGCGTACCTATCTGCTTTATCGGTGTCGGCGAAAAGCTCCCCGAAATCGAACTGTTCCATCCGGACCGTATGGCAAGCCGTATCCTCGGCATGGGCGACGTGGTCTCTCTCGTGGAAAAGGCACAGCAGGTCATCGACGAAAAGGACGCCAAGGACCTCAAGAAGAAGATCCTGAACAACACCTTCGACCTGAATGACTTCTTGAACCAGCTCCGCACCATCAAGAAGCTGGGCCGCCTCAAGGACATCCTGGGCATGATCCCCGGCCTGAACAAGCTGCCCATCGACCAGATTGACGAAAAGGAACTTGTCTACGTAGAAGCCGTCCTCAGTTCCATGACCCCCAAGGAACGCAAGAACCCCAGCATCCTCAACGGCAGCCGCAAGGACCGCGTGGCAAAGGGTTCCGGCACCGAAATCGGTCGCGTGAACGCCGTGCTCAAGCAGTACGAGACCATGAAGGAAATGTTCAAGAAGGTTGGCGAATTCGCCAAGAGACAGAACGGCGGCGCCCAGATCGGCTCCAACTACACTCCCCCCAAGGATAAGAACAAGAAGAAAAAAAAGCACTAAGGTGAGAGAAGCGAAAATGAGGTAACTCATTTTCATTTCCGAGCCGACGTTTTTGGGTCCGAAGGACCAAAAAACACTAATCTTTTTCTTTTAAAGTCTGACTATGTGAAAAGGAAGTCGCCTAGGGCGACTTCCTTTCTTCTCAACCACCAAACTTGGCTAAAGGCGAGTCTAATTAAACAAGGAAGATGTAGGAGCAGAAGCCCACTACGACCAATGCTCCCCAAATGGTTTCAACAATAGGAGCATACATCTTTACAGTTTTCTTTTCCATATCCAAAACCTCGTTTTAAAGTTTACCGCGGCACCACCCGCTTACACTTATAATTTACCCACTGGTGTGAGAATTTTCACACAGACAAATCCATGTCTTGTTGATAAAAAATCAACGAGTACTAACCGTTGGAATATTACACCGGGTAATATTACGCAATGGAAAATTCCAGCCTGGAACAATGGTTTTCGTCAGAAAAGCAAGGTCAAACCATAAAAAACATGCTGAAAACGCACAGAAAAACGTCTGAAAAGAATTCCTGCGGCTAGTCCGACAGCAAGGCGTTTTTCCCACACAAAAACCCAATTTTTGAGCGAATTTCGCCAATTACCAGCTTAAACGCCTCAAAATCATCTCCATCCAATAAATACTTTGTATGCAAAGAACGGATTTTTTTTCGTTGCCGTCCTTTACACACAAAAGCAATGTTACTATATTTGGCCAAAACAATTGAACAACCCCGTTTCGGCAGGTTCATCCCCGAGACAATATTTAAAGAGGTTAAAATGGCAACCGCTATCCGTCTTTCTCGCTTTGGTAAGCGTCACAACCCGATCTACCGCGTAGTCGTTATCGACAGCCGTAAGGCACGCGACGATAGCTTTATCGAACAGGTCGGTTTCTACAACCCCAACACCAAGACCCCCGAAATCAAGTTCGATCAGGAAAAGGCTCTCAAGTGGCTCTCCACTGGTGCTCAGCCCTCTGACACTGTTCGTAACCTGATGAAGCAGGCTGGTATCATGGAACTCTTCCACGAAATGAAGGCTGGCCGTTCCATCGAAGGTAAGGTTGCTGCTCCCAAGGCTGTTAAGGAAAAGAAGGCAAAGCTCGGTCCTAAGGCTCTCGCCAAGATCGAAGCTGAAAAGGCTGCCAAGGCTGCTGCCGAAGCTGAAGCCGCTGCCGCTGCTGAAGCACCCGCAGAAGCACCTGCAGAAGCTTAATTCAAGCATTTTGAAAGGGTCTCGTGCAGTGAACCTGCGCGAGGCTTTTTTAAACGGAATCGAAAGGTTCCAGCCCCTTTGCAATCACCTTCCATAAACAGTATCCGCTTTTTAGTTTACTGTAGTCAGATTCCCACCCACGTCTTTAATGTCTGAATCCGAAGCACAAGAAGAGTTCATCACCGTCTGCCAGCTCATGCGCACACATGGCGTAAAGGGCTATATCAAGGCGATGCCTCTGACTCACGACCTTACCCGTCACGAGAAGCTCAAGGATGTGATGCTAAAAAAGACCAATAGCGAACTGGTTAAACTGACGGTGGAAGATTCCAAGCTGGCAAACAACTTGTGGTTGCTGAAATTCAAGGGGTACGACACCCCCGAATCCATTACCCACTTTGTCAATGGCGACTTGATGATTCCTGAATCCGAGCGCATTCCCGCCCCCGAGGGCGAATATTACATTGACGACCTGGAAGGATTCCGTGTCAAACTGGAAGATGGCAGAGAAGTTGGCGAGGTCATTGAGGTTCAAGAACTCCCCACCGTCTATGCCTTTCAGATCAAGTTTGATCTGGAGTACCAGAAAGAGTTTTCCGCTCAACCCATTCTAGCCCCCTGGGTCGACGACTGTGTTGTAGAAGTCGACGAAGAGGACGAGAGCATTACCTGCGACGCAGACTACCTCAAGAGCATGTGTCCGGGGGAAAAATAGTCCAGTTATGAAAATTGACTGCATCACCATTTTTCCGGAAATGTTCACCCCCATGAAAACTTCTATCATGGGCAGGGCTCAGAATAAGGGGCTTATGGAATTCAATACAGTCTACCTGCGAGACTTCGCAATCAACGATTATGGTCAGGTAGACGACGTCCCCTACGGTGGCGAACCGGGCATGGTCATCCGACCGGAACCCCTGGCAAACGCAATCCGCAGTACAGGCGTCAAGGAAGACGGCGGCAAGGTCATTTACTTGACTGCAGACGGCGTTCCCTTTAACCACAAGATGGCCCAGGAACTTTCGAAAGAAAAGCACCTGGTCCTGATCTGCGGACACTACAAGGGAATCGACGACCGCATCCGCCAGTCCGAAGTGGATCTTGAAATTTCCATAGGCGACTTCGTTGTCAGTGGTGGTGAATTGCCCGCCATGCTGGTAACAGACGCAGTTGTCCGCCTGATCGACGGCGCACTGGGTAACAGAGAATCCGGAGACACCGATTCTTTCGCCCAGGGAGTCCTCGGCTGGCCGGTTTACACGCGTCCAGAAGTTTTTGAAGGGAAAAGAGTTCCAGATGTGCTTCTCTCGGGCCATCACAAGAACATAGCGGCTTGGAGGCGTCAAGAATCGTTAAAAAGAACGGAAGAAAGGCGCCCAGACATCTTTAAAAATCTCGAAAGAGATACTAAATTTGGCATCAAATAATTAACGAGGTACATTATGTCCCTGAATATCGAAGCAATCCAGAATGAAAACGTGAAGACCGACCTCCCGGCATTCCGCTCTGGCGACACCGTCACCGTGAACGTCAAGGTTATTGAAGGCACCAAGGAACGTATCCAGCCGTTCAAGGGCGTCATCATCCAGGTCAAGAACTCTGGTATCTCCAAGACCATTACCGTCCGCAAGATGTCCAACGGTGTTGCCGTTGAACGTATCTTCCCGGTCAACTCTCCCCGTATCGCTTCCATCCTTCTGGATCGCCCGGGTAAGGTTCGCCAGGCTCGCATTTACTACATGCGCGACCTCCGCGGTAAGGCTGCTCGTATCGACGAACGCCAGTAATCGCAAGGCGTATTTAAGGCGCGTATAGGCGGTTTTCTCCATGAATTCCAAGAAATCAGGAGATTCCCGACAGCAAATCATCCCGCCCACCCGTTTAAACGTGGAGGCGGGATTTGTTGTATATACTCCCAACGGACCCAATCAAGTTAGCGTTGCCGCAGGCTCTTCTGACGTAAACCCTAAAAAGGAACCCGAAAGGAGCATCGTCATCCTCAATGACGGGGAACTTATCGCAAGAGAGAAGGACAGCCCAGAAGACATCGTATTTACAATGCATCCAGGTGACCTCGTTGGCGTGGCCGCCCTTTTGGAGCGTGAACCGTTCAAATACGAAATCGCCGCCACCAAAAAGTCCGACATCACTCTAGTGAACGAAGAGTGTATGGAATCAGAACTAAAACGCCTTCCCCTATGGCTCCTTGCCGTAATCAAAAGTCTGTCAAGCAAGACTCGACGCCTTAAGCAGGCCGCCCAGCAGCCCCGCGTCGAAAACTCAATAAAGAGTCTCGCCCTATTCCTAAGCAAGAAAAAATCAAAAAGTTCCAACGGTCCTATTTTATACAACGTTGCAGAACTGATTCAGGAATTTTGCTGGATTACAAAATTAGACTTTACCACGGTCCAGCTAGACTTTAAGAGCCTCTTCCGTCGCCACCTCATTGAAATTTCCAAAAAAGAGGGAGTCGTCGTCTGCAAGATTATAGACGCCGAACTTTTGAGGATATTCGTAGACTTCCAGGAAGTAAGTGACGCAGGTCAGCCATTTGAGCCCTATAAACTGACTCTGTACCAGAAAAAGATGCTGGTTCTTCTTTCGGCCATGTCCGAAGACACCCTTATGGACAGCCCCGGCTGGCTTGCGTTCATCAGAAAGCACGACACCAACGCCGACGTTTCGGAATGGATCCGTCTGCAGAAGTTAGGCTGGTTCAAGCCTGCAGGCAATCAACAGTATAGCATCAATTTAGGGACGATTAAATACTACCTGAAGGCCCTGCGATACGAAACCAATGTTCGAGGAGTTCTATAATGATTCTGAACGCTGGCGAATATCTATGCACCGAAGGCGACAAGAACAACACCCTCTTCATTGTCAAGAGCGGCGAATTGGAAGGATCGTCTTCTAAAAAGCCCAAGATCCGGCTATACGGACCGGGTTCTATCATTGGCGAATTCAGCCTGTTGGAAGGAGCCGCAGCCAAGGAAACCCTCAAGGCAAAAACACAGTGTGAACTGCAGGTCATCAACCCTGCGGGACTGCAGGACGCCCTGGCCAAGGAACCCAGCTGGCTTATGTCCATCATCACCTTCCTGGCCAGCAGAACCCACATCGCCAAGAACAACCTTATAAAGAGCAATAAGGTAAAAGCTCTCCCCGCATTACTTTATCTACTAAGTTCCCGAGGTACTGTCACACCGGTGCAGGAAATCTGCGAAGAAGTCCACCAGCTTTTCAATATCGATGACGACGAAACAATGGGACTACTGCAGACTCTGCAGAGCATAGATGTCCTCAAGGTCTTAGGCGACGAAATTCGTATTGAGAGCCCTCGCGTCATTTCTCTGCTGTATAAGACCATCTGCTACCGAGCCATCCATAAGAAGGTTTCGCCTAGCATCCTATCCATGACCGAACAGATGGTTCTTACCGCAGTTACCAAGACGGTCCAGGAAAGCAGAGACCCGCTGAAAAACGGAACATTCACCGTACAGACCGAAACACTGATGTCTATCGCCAAGAAGTCACTTCATCTGACCTTGACCTTGCGGACCATACAGCCCTTGATTCAACGCGGTCTTCTCATTCCCTCTGCACAGGTAGCCTCCCCGAATTCCGACGCCCCCCTGGAAAGCATCCAGTCCTTTAGAGGGGACTTCGAAAAGGTTCTGGATTTACTGGAACTCAACCGCATTTTCCCCATGCTAGACAAACATCTAGTTTCTTAGTTTACTATCTTTTTAATGAATAATTCAACCATCAAGGAAAGGTTTCAAAAATGAAAATTTCTGCTCTTCTCGTTACCCTCGCTTCCGTTGCCGCATTCGCACAAGACGCCGCTGCAGAACAGCAGCAGGGTGGTCTCGCCGGTTTCCTCCCCCTGATTCTTCTCTTCGTCGTAATGTGGCTGTTCTTCATCCGCCCCAAGAATAAGGAAATGAAGCAGATGGAAGCCATGCGCAAGGCTCTGAAGAAGGGTGACAAGGTTATGACCACTGCAGGTATCATCGGCGTCGTCACCAACATCGACGAAACCTCTACCACTGTTACCGTACGTACCGGTTCCACCACCCTTATCGACTTCGAAAAGGCCGCAATCATGCGCGTTCTGAACGCCGAAGCCAAGCCTGTCGAAAAGACCGAAGAAAAGAAGTAATCTATGGCATTGCTCCCTATTAGAACTTATGGCGATCCGGTGCTTCGCAAGAAGTGCACCCCCATCACCGAAATCACTCCGGAGCTGCGCCAGTTGGCAAAAGACATGCTGGAAACCATGTACAAGGCTCCCGGCTGTGGTCTTGCCGCACCGCAGGTCGGTCTGAACATCCGACTGGTGGTTATCGACACGTCCATTCCCGACGAAGAGGAACCCAACCCCTACATCATGTTCAACCCGGAATGGGAAGCCGAACCTGACGCAGAAATGGTGGACTATGACGAAGGTTGCCTCTCCGTTCCCGACATCTTCTGCAATGTGGTTCGCCCCAACAAGGTGTGTGTCCGCTTCTTCGACATCAATGGAGAAGCCCAGGAAATCCATAACTGCGACGGCCTTTTCGGACGCTGCATCCAGCACGAAGTGGATCACCTGAGTGGCGACCTGTTCGTAGACAAGATTTCTACAGCAGACCGCACCATGACCCAGTCCAAGCTGAAGAAGATGGCCAAGGACACCCAGGCAAAGCTCAAGGGCAAGCATTAAATAACAGAGGGTTTGTTGGCCAGACTGTTGACATCCCTCTGGTTTGCAGCCAGCCTGCTAAGTTCCGTTTATGCGGAACCGCAGGCTGTTTCTGTATCCGACGGTTTCGATCTGCCAGGAGATGTAGAAGAAACCGAAGTCATACGCTTTGTTCCCATCGAAGCCTCCAACACTGCGGAAGCCCAATTTTCTAGTTCAAGCCTCGCTGCCAACTCGGCAGGTAGTTCCGCAGCAAATTCTATCGCCAGCTCAGCCAACATGGTGGCCAGTTCAGCCAATGCCGTCAGCAGTTCCGCCAGCGTAGCAACAAGTTCCCCATTCGTCCCAATTTCCGCAATTTCCACCGAAGGAACAGATCCCCTTCAGGAGACCGCGGTAAAATTCGAAGAGCGCAAGGTTCCCCAGGATTTAGACCGCCCTCTCCGAGTCGGGGTGCTTATTGGAGCCAAGGAAGCCTACCTAAAATACGCCGACGACATTATCAAAATTATCGCCAACGGGAAAAGCATAAAACTTTCCAGCAAGGGCCAGTCCATGGAAATGGAATCCCGTGAATTCGGCAACGAAGACGGATCCTGCATCGCCTTTGCAGCAGATACCAAAAGTCTTCAGCGGGCATGCTATCCGGGTACAGTCCTTTTCAGGGCAAGCAACGGCAAGGTAGATGCTATCAACTCCGTAGACGTAGAAGATTACCTACGCGGCGTCATTCCCTACGAAATCGGCAAACTTGACAGCGGTCGCATCGAAGCCCTGAAGGCCCAAGCTGTCGCAGCCCGCACATACGCCTACAAGCATTACAATAGCCGCGAAGCCCAAGGGTTTGACGTCTATGCCGACACCAAGGACCAAGTCTATAAAGGACTAGAAGGCGCCACCCCCCTTACAGACGCCGCCGTCAAGGCCACCGCAGGCGTTACCATGATGTACAACGGAGAATTCATAATCGCCTATTACCATTCCACCTGCGGCGGAACCACAGAAACCCTAGCCACCTGGAATCGTCCAAACCTCCCCTACCTCCAGAGCAAGCCAGACCGTCGTAACGATGGCACCCCCTTCTGCAACGAATCCAGCTACATGAAATGGGAACGCCGTTTTGCAGACAAAGAAATCGCCGACCTAATCAAGCGCAATTTAACCGAATCAAAAGCCAAGCTATCCTCCGTCGCAACCAAAGATTTCAAGAAAGTCAAGGAAATCACGGTCAAGAACAAACTAAAAAGCGGTCGTATTCAGACCTTGGTTGTAAAAACCGACAAGGGCGACATCGAAGTTCTTACCGACAGAACCCGCTGGCTCTTTAAAAAGAACAACTCCATCCTCCCTTCATCATTCTTTACCATCAAGCAAAGCGGCAAGGAATGGATCCTCACAGGTACCGGCTTCGGCCACGGAGTCGGCATGTGTCAGATGGGAGTCCGCGCCCGTGCCCAGGCAGGACAATCCTACCAGGAAATCCTCACCCACTACTACCCGGGAATCACCCTTGAAAAATTCGACCGATAAACCAACCCTTTCCGTCATTAGCCAGGGATGTGCTGCAAATTTTGGAGAGGGCGAAAAAATCGCTCGACTTTTTGACAACGAATTTAACGTCACCTTTGGCCTCCCCAAAGAAGGCCTAGAACCAGCCGCATTTATCCTGAACGTATGCACGGTCAAGGGGAATTCAACGGCACTAAAATTACTGCGCGAGGCAAAAGCCATTGCACCCCAGGCAACTTTCTTTGTAACAGGCTGCGCCCCTAGGGATCTGCAGGAAGAGGTTCGCAAACTTTTTGAGGACGTCAGATTTACAAGCCTCAACGAATTAAGCAAAGAAAGAACATCCCAAGAAACACTTATCCTCAAGCCGGGAACCGTTCTTCGCGAATCCCCTCTCGTAGGTATCGTCAACATCGAAGAAGGCTGCCTAGACGCATGTGCCTACTGTTCCACCCGCCTAGTCAAAGGGCGACTGCGTAGCTTTTCTGCAGAATCTATCGTAGAGCAGGTACAGCGACTCGTTTCTGACGGTTGCATCGAAATACAGCTTACAGGCCAGGATTGCGGTTGCTACGGATTTGATTTTGCAGGGAACTCCCGCGCAGAATTTCCCGCCCAAAACCTGGCTGAACTGGTTCAGCAGATACTCGTCAAAGTTCCAGGCGATTACCGCATCCGCCTAGGCATGGGCAACCCGCGGCACATCAAAAGCTACCTGGAACCGCTCATGGAATGCTTCCAGGACGACCGTGTCTACAAATTCATCCACCTTCCCGTCCAGAGCGGATCCGAGCACGTTCTGCAGTTGATGAACCGCAAACATACCGCCAAGGATTACCTGGAGCTGGCAAACGAGTTCAACAAGCGATTCAGCTTGTTCACCCTCAGCACAGACCTTATTGTCGGCTTTCCCGGCGAATCGGACCAGGACTTCAAGGACACCTTAAACATCCTCCAGGAAACACACCCTACAGTCTGCAACATAACCCGCTTCGTCAGCCGCCCAGGTACGGTAGCAAGCCGTCTAGAGCCAATCGTGCCCGACACCGTTAAACACAGTCGATCTGCAGAACTGGCCGCCGCATTCCAGGCCATCGCTACAGAAAATAACGCCCGCTGGATTGGTCAGACAGAGCGTGTGACCGTAGAAAAAGCAGGCTATCGCCAAGGCACCATCATCGCCCGCAACGACGCCTACCGCCCAGTTGCTCTGAGCGAAGGTCTTCAACCAATAAAAGCTGGCACCCGCCTACAAGTCAAAATAACGGTCGCCGAACCATTCGCCCTCATTGGTTCTATAGTTTAATTCCAACATTTTTGCATGTCTGCCAGAAGGCTTTTACGGAACTACCGGCTACGCCGGTAGTTTTCTCTATGCAAAAAGCCTCGGCATTGAGCCGAGGCTTTTTAAACTTTGCTAACCGCTATTACTTATTCTTATGACGGCGGTAACCGAAACGATAAGTATCAGAGGTACGCTTGTAAGTGTTGGTCTTGATCTGACCAGCTTCGTCAGCATCGCCGCCCTTCACGCAGTACTTGTAGTCTTCCTGAATGAAGGTAACCTGGTAGATGTACGGGCCAGTTGCAATCATACGGCCGCTCTGAGAAACAGGATACATCTTGATGGTCATCCAGCCCAAGCCAGTAGAACCGTACAGCGGATATTCCTCGCCGCAGGCGCCAAGCTTAGCAGTTTCGCCACCCAGAGCCTTATGAATTTCGTCAGCACTCATACGCTTCTGGTACTGGCTAACAAAATGGCCCATATGGTCGAACACGCGAACGTTAAGGCGGAACGGACCAGAAACCGGATAAGAAATACTTGTGCAGCTTTCAACACCAGATTCATCGCTGAAGCACATAGAAGATGCGCTTGCCTTACCACCGACGTAAGCCACAGAACCGGCACCAACAGTACCATTAGCACCAGCCTTAGAGAAGGAGCTCTTATCTTCGTTGGACAGCACCAGCGGGTTACCATTACCAGCAGAAGTGGGGATAGAGGTAATGATCAAGTCAGCGGTAAAGTCAGCAGGCAATTCACCACTGTTGTTCTTGGCAACTTCGGTCAATACAGCAGCCTGCTTATCAAATTCAGGACGGTCAATATTCTTGTCAAGAACGAAGGTTTCGACGTTGGGGTTACCCACGAACTGAGTAACAGACCAATCGCTAGGAGTATCCGGGAAACCAATCACCTTCTTTCCAGAAGAAGACTTGATATCGAAACCAGCGGCGTCCATCTTCTTGGTCCAGGAAATCATCTGATTCCAAGCATCAAGACCCACGGTAGACACATAAGCAGCCTTCAGTTCTTCGTCGTTGGCAATTTCGTTTTCAGGATCGCGGAAATTGAATGCAATCTTGTCGTTACCGGAAATGCCAGAAGTCATAACATTACCATCAGCATCGACCAAGATACCTTCCATATCGTACTGAATACCAGAAGGACCAAGGTTAATACCATCAGAAATAGAGGTAATGTAGTAGCCATAAACCTTAGTAGAAGAAGCACCGGTAGAATCATAGACCGTTCTCATCACCAGCAAGACCGGAGCGGTGCCTGTTGCGGCAGCGTTTCTGATGTTAATCAAGGAGGATTCATCCAGAGTAGTATTCAGGGTCACGCTGACAGTCTGCTTACCAGTACTGTCGGTAGTCACCACAGACTTACTTACAGAGGGCTGACCATAGCGAGACGGAGCGAGTTCAGAAAGAGAACTGCGGATACGGAGGTTAGAACCATCGGTCTGACGGTCAGCATAGAAGAAGTGGATATGATGCCAGGAGCCATCCTTCCAGGTACCATCAGCATCAAGCTTGATAGAGCAGGAGTCAGCCTGTTCCAGAGGATCGCCCGGCCAGCAACCATGAGCAAAGCCACCTAAACCGGCGACACCAAACTTCTGACCAGAAAGGTAGTCCATGTCAGCCTTACCAGCTGCAGCCAAGTGAGTACCACCCAGGTCAACCACCAGAACGCCGTCCACGTAAATCCACATGTCATCGTCACCAGTGAATTCGAACACTTCACCAGCACCCTTCTTGTACTTAAATGCGGCGTAACCCATCATGGTAAAGCCATAGTTGCGCAGGTGACGCAAGCCAATTTCAGAAGTGGCAGCAGCCTGATATGCGGCAGCACCAACCTTGGGACCACCATTACGCTTCCAGGCATTGCAAAGTTCTGCAGTATTCGAACCCTTAAAGTCGGTCTGGTCCTTTGCATATCGATATTCATAAGGCGGGCAGAAAATGGAAAGAGACTGAGCGCCGTACTGATTCGGATACTGGGGTTTGGGTCCCAGCCAGGTAAATTCGCCATCATCAGAAATGGAATCCAGCGGGAAGTAACCACCATTGTTCCAGTTCTTATCGATTTCAAAGTACTTCGGATCACTAGGATCCTGATCCAGGATCAAGGTGGTATTGGTACGCAGGTTGACATTATCTACATCCGCATACCACTGGCTGAAATACTGGTTATCACACCCTTCACGCTTAGCGGAAATTATGGGAGAATACATGTCCAGACCGCCGTTAGGATCGTTGGGATCCTGAACGAACTGCAGGTTTCGTTCAACAAGGCCCGGAGTCACGTACACAATCTGTGACCAGGAGTGCCCCTTACAGACCTTACCTGCGGTACACTCCTTTTTGCTGTCGGCCATATTGGCGGCCCAAGTCGAAGAAGCGTCGGAGCACAATTCAGACACAAGACCACGCATAGTCTTTAGGCTAAGGGGATTCAGCTTAGCATCGTAAGAGCAATCCTTGAATTCACCGTACCAGGCATAACCCTGGTTTGTAACTCTAGAAATAGCGGTAATATAGTCGGGAACCGTAGAAACGGCACCGGACTTGGTCATCACGGAACCATCGGCGTTAGCCTTGGGATAGCCTTCGGTACCTACGGGGAGACCGTAATCAGGAGTCTGGGTATTACCGCAACCATATTTACCATAGTTAGATCGACGACCAGTCCACGTCGGATCCGTGCTGTATGTAGCCAACCAGGAACTCGGCTTAGCATCATCCTTGCCAGAAAAGATGCTGTAATAAGCTTCTTCCTGGAAGTTTTCAAAGTCGGGATGACCCACGTCAAAGTCGCGGACAACAATATCCAGTTCTCTCTGGTTATCTTCAACAACCGCAAAGGACGAAACCACCCCAGCGAGTCCAAACATCATCGCGGTAAGAGATATCCGTTTAAAACGATCCAATTTCATATAGTCCAATCTCCACCTGTGCACAGGTTATGAATATTCAACGCTAAATATACACCATTTTAGACTATATATTAAAAATGAAAATTGAAAAATATCTGTAAAAAAGCAATAAGGAACGTTCAAAGCCATAAAAACACACCTTTTTTCGCCCACAGCAGGAACTTTCGTTTCAAAAAAGGCATTTTCCCCCTTCATTTTTCTAAAATAGCACCCATTATGTCATTTACCATGATTTTACCCATCATAACCGCACTAATTCTATTGAGAATTTTTTGGCTTCGCGTCAAGGCAGCAAACGCACATAACGAAAATTTCAAAAAGTTGCCTTCTAAAGATCAGCTAGCCGTGCTAAAGGAATGCCTCCTGAACAATCCGTCAGAATCAAATCTGCGTAATCTTGGGAATTTTCTGAAAAAAAACGGTCTAGACCAAGATGTGGAGTCTTACCGTCCCTTCCTAAAAAAGCAGCTGGAATTACGAAATAAGGCAAACGCCCTGGAAGAAGACAACCAACTGTTCGAGCAAGAAGCGGACTGGCTAGACCAGATAACGCCCCCGGAATTCAGCGAAGCCGACCAAGAACGGCAGAACGGCAACAAGGAAGCACACATCTGCCTTTGGCTAGAAGGAATCAACCGGCTCTATTCCGACAAGGCAATCCAGGAACGCCTATCAAGCCTCATCCCCCACTACCCTAAGGCGGAACTCCTGGCAAGGCAGTACACTGAATTAGCCGAACTGAGAGACAACAGCGCCGCAGATGACGCCTCCCTAGAAAAGATCCGCAAGGCTAAGGACGCCTGGATTCAGGAATTATTAAATTACGAACCGTAAAAAATTTGCACTATATAAGAAGAAGGCTCGCCGAAGCGAGCCTTCTTCTTATATCTATCGGATTCTCTAAATATTAGAACCAGCGCCAGGTCAGACCGAAGAGCACCATGTTCTTAACCTGAGCATCTTCATCCTGATCCAGGTCGTAAGCCATATCGAAGCCAACCTGCAGTTCGATCAGCGGGGCAATCAGAACAGTCAGCAAGTTTTCCCAACGACCGTCAATTGCGTTGACACCTTCAAAGTTGGTGAATGCCCACAGACGGCTCTTGAAGCTAACCACATCAGAAAAGCCGTACTTGAATTCAGTAACGGATTCCAGACCCGGTTCATCCTTCACGGTCTTAAGATGGTCGCGTTCGCCACGAGCAATCTTTTCGGCACCGTGTTCATCAGCGTAGCCGTAGCCGTTAGAAATGGTCATGCGGTTTGCAAAACCGAGACGCTGGCTAAACATATCGTTAGGAATATAGGCAAGACCGGCAACCTGAGTTTCGTAAGCAGGGTCCATAAAGCTGGAGACAGCCTTCTTGACTTCGTTACCATCTTCATCTTCGCTATAGGTGTAGCCGGCAATCATCTGAGTTTCAAAACGGTTTCCGACGTAGGGCTTCAGCACTTCGGTCATGTTGAAGTCAAGCATGGATTCCCAGAAAAGACGGTCAGAGGACTTACGACGGCCCTGGCCATCGGTCCAAGTCTGTCCGAGATCGATATCCACCAGGTTACGCCAGTTGGCAACCTTCCACTTACCCTGCACGTCTGCATCAAAGGTCACCAACCAAGTGTAGTTGGAAGTACCATCCTGCTGCCAGTTGTGGAAGTTGTAATAGTTATACTTGACACCGGCAACAACATCAGCAGTCCAGTTTTCGGGCAGAGCGCCTTCGAACATGCCACCTTCTGCCATAGCAGGAGCAGCCAAAGCACATGCTGCAACGCAAGACATAAAGAAATTCTTCAACTTCATATGTTTTCCTTTTTTTTGAGCCTGGCATACGCCGCGGCGGTTAAGTTAACGAAAAGATAGAACTTTTATTTTTATTATAAACCCCATTTTTTTATATCAACGCCCTCATTTGTGCAAATAATCACGAGGTTTACTATAATTGTCAGTATGAATCACCTCCCCAAAATGATAATACCTTTCGGATTAACCCTTTTGGGGGCGGTTCATTCAGGCGCTGCCGAAGCACCCAAACAGCCCTCCGATATAAAAATCGAAGTTGGGATCGGCACACGGAACCAGGCTCCATTGGTACTGGTCGCAGGCCTTGACTTCAGAAGCCTTGCCTTTAGAGTGCAGGGCATGGGCATGCATTACGGCGAAAATGATTTTTGGGCCAGCATCAGGGGAAGCCTCCTCTGGACTTGTTTTAGCGAACTCCCCTTCAAATTCGATGTTGGCATTGGCGCAGGCTACGAATACGCCGAAGCCCCCAACAAGATGCACCAGGCCATAAACAACGCCAACAAGAAAAAGTACGTGTACCCGTTCAACTACAAGGAAGAACTGGACATTTCCATGGAAATGTGGGTCCACATGTACGGTCTATATACACAAATCAGCGTGCCGTTTTACCAGTTCAAGGATCACGACGCCCAAAATGTACTGTGGGGCGTAGGCTTTACCTACACCCTTTAAATATAGACGAAGCCTCAAAAGGACAACGCAAACTTTTGGGAAATAAAAAAAAGAGACTCCCAAAGGGAATCTCTCTTTTTTTCGTTGAGTTACCAGGATTCGAACCTAGACAAACAGAGTCAGAATCTGTTGTGCTACCGTTACACCATAACTCATCGTTGGTGAGCCAAAGTTAACTAATAAAATTAACCTTGGCAAGGGGTTTTATTCATTTTTTTCAGAAAAAATGCTGAGATTGATTGGACTATAGGTCATCCACTGTACCTGTTGGACACTTCCCTCGGGCAAAGACACCGCATTCTGGGTCACATAGTACATCATGGGGACCTCCATCTCACGCAATTTTGCCACGACCTTGGGGTCGCCGGAATAGAGAATCACATCCTGTACGCCCATAGGCAGATCCACTAGAGACGCCTCATCGTAGCAAGTGACGTCGCGAACAAAATGGGATGTACCCTTAATACCCACAACAACGCTATTCAGCATGCAGTCACTAGACTGGGTCGTATCTTCGCGGTCAACAACCAGGGCAACACCATAAGACAGTCCCGACGGCTTGCTCAACGTGTCTACACCGACATCCAGCGTGTCCTTCAGATTCTTGACTTCACCAGCCATCACATAGCGGGACACGCCAACCTGGACCGGGAAGCCATCCATCATCAATCGATATTCAACTCTGAAGGAATCTTCGGGAACGGATTCCGGAACGGGCAACCACCAGCGGCCAAGGCTATCCGTCTTCGCATTTACAACAAATTCAACAGAATCACCTTCGACAAAGTCAAAGCCGTACAGATCCGTAATCAGCATGACTTCCACACTGTCACAAGGCTTACCGCTCTTGCAAATAACGGTACCGCTAATACGGGATACGACCTTAGCGACTTCTTCCTCTTCCTTGATCAGGGAATCCACGTCAGACTTAATGCTCCAGATGAACGGTCCCTGTGTAACGGTATCTCCGGCAGCAACAGAGTCCTTCAGTTCCCAGCGGCGATAAATCAGGCTGTCCGCGACACCGGAATCCTGCAGCTTGGCAACAATCTCCGGGTCCCAGGGGAAGAACGACATCCAGCCAGTACCAGCGGGAATCATCAAGCTGAACGAATCGCCTGCAAATACGCTCTGGAAGAAGGGCGTTCCTGTCAGGCTAACAATAAAGTGGGAGCCAACCTTCACTGCAGAATCGGCTTCTTCATAAAGGAGAACGCCGTTAAACAAGGCGGCCTTTTCTAGCCTGATGGAATCGTAATCGTCAGACTTCGAAGTCGTATACGGCAGGTAGAAAATTTCAGATGTCAAGGAATCAAAAACAGCCAACTGGAAGGTGTCAGCCATTGCAACGGCAAAGGCGAACCGACCTGCAGAGTCCGTCACAGTATCCCTAGACTCGGGGATTTCATAAGAATCTGCCTCAGAGCTTGCCAACCTGGCCATCCTGACAGTAGCGTTCACGGCAACAGAGCCATCGGCACGATGGACCACGCCGGCCACTTCAGCTTCAGTTGTAGCAATGGTATTGCCCGTATCGGTCACAGTTCCTGCAGTACTGGAGTCACTGGAACAGGCACTCACGAAAGCGAGCCCGGCGACGCAAAACGCCACCAGCATCAAACAATTCAAAAAGCGAGTCCTCATGCATCCTCCTCATCAGGTTCCGGAGGCAAGGCAACCTTTTCCTTACTCAGCGGAAAGAACTGAATATTCATCTGGGCAATCATAGTCTCGCCTTCGTCGGAACGGACAATGTCGACAACTTCCTTGCGGAACAAGTCAATCTTGCTGATAATACGTTCCAGACCTTCGGCAGACACGCTCATTGTCATGCAAGATACATTTCTACGTTCGGTGCTGTAGTGATCCAGGGCATCTTTACCCAAATCAATCATCTGTTTCTGGAACTGATGAACGAACAGCGGAGCGATTTCGGACCCACTGAAGATGGCCTTGTTCACAGAACGATAGCAACCGGTAATATCCAATTCGATCAACTGCAGGTTCAACAGGAGCTGAATAGCCTGTTTTGCCTGCGGGAGCGTGATCTTCGGGTTCAGGAACAGCGCCAGTTCCTGAATATTCTTCTCGCCAATATTCAGCACGGAAAGGGCTTCGCGAACAGCCACATAATACCACTTGCTGTAGTATTCCTGCTGGTTCTTGGTCAAAGACTTGATGGCACTGGGCAACAGAGCAGACATCTGCTCGAAGATAGCCTGCTTGGATGCCGGAGTAGTAGCATGAGTAAAATCAACCATCAAGGTAAAATAGCGGCCTTCCTTCTCGTTCAGTCCCAGCGCCGCAATAAACTTCGGCAGCATCTGGGGCGTAAGAGACTTACGGCCACGAATCAGGTCTAGATAGAATCCAGAAGACGAATACCCCGCCTTCTTGGCAAAAGACCTATAGGAAAAATACCGCTGGACAGACTTCCGGTAGTCATAATAGTCCTGCAGGTACTTCCTGTAATTGTAATATGCATAAACGTTCATCAGCAGGAAATATAATTTTTTCGGACATTTTTGGGAACACCTTCTTTGTAAAAAGCACCCCCTTGACGATGTAAAAAAAGCCGCTTTACTACTAGTATCAGCCTAGAGAACACCTAGAGAACACTTTCGTGAACACCATGCATTTTTCCTATACCCACCTTAAAAAAATTAGCCTATATTTAGGGAACACCCAATCCCATCCCTCGGACTTCCGCTTCACTCCAAGCGGAAGTCCTTTTTTCTTTATAATTTTCCTTGTAAGATTCCATACGGGAACAGTCCACGTCCGTATACAGAACTTTATAAGTTACTTTTATTATTTCATCCTTATTTTTCTATCTTTGTATACATGAATTCGTTCAAACCATCATCTATAAAGGGCTTTTTCCTTAGAATATTACGACTTTTAGGTGCTCTCGCCCTCATTTACTGCAGCATGGTATTCTACCTTGCACTTACAGAACGCCAAATCGCATTTCCGCGGGCAATTACCCACAAAGAAGCCAACGCAGCGATTCAGGGCAAGGCAAAACAGATTTCCTGCACGCTGGAAGACGGCAACATTTTAAGCGGTTGGCAGCTCGGCTCGGATAACAAGTCCATTCTGCTCTATTTCCCCGACACAGATGAAGATGGGGCCCAATTTCTCGCCGAAGCGGGAGAAAATGCACAAAGCACGCTAGTCACATTCAATTATAGAGGCAGCGGAAACAACAAGGGAACCCCCTCCTCAGAGAATTTTCTAGATGACGCCAGGCAAATCACCGCTTGCGCAAGCCAAATTACCGGCAGGGCGCCTGAAATAGTCGCCGGAAGGGGAATCGGAGCTATTTTAGCCGCAGAACAACTTAAATACACAAAAAAAAGCAGTTTATTTTTAATTGACCCCATCAGCAGCATTGCCGACAAGATCAACGAAAAATACAGACTTCTTTATCCCAAATTTTTGATACGGACAAAAGTCGACATGCCCGACTTGAACGAAATAGCTATTCCAGAACAGGTTATTCTCATTCAAGATAGACAAAATAGGCAAGAAAGCAACTTGATTTTCGAAAAAGAACACCCCAATTTCAAAAAAATCAAGGCTCAAGGCAGTCCCTTAAGTAATAAATTAAACCAAGCCTTACAACATCTTACTGCCCAAACAAGGTAAAAAAAGGCATTTTTCCCCAGTTATCTATGTGATTTACCTTACATAATGTAGCCTTCACAACAGGCATTATTGTTTTTTTTCTTATAATCATTGCATTTAAGGTTTAAAAATTGTTAATTTACAAGCAAAACAACAAATAAAAGAGGTGTAATAATGGACGGAATTATTGTTAAAATGGACATTCGTGGCTTCATCCGCTTCCCGGCAGAAGCTATTCGAACCATGAAACTCGACAAAATGGCCAAGCAGACAACTGGTCCCCGTGGCGAAACAATCGATGTTGGCCCCTATGCAGATATCGAAGTTGACCCGGTAGGCAAGCGCGTGGCTATCACTCCCGTTAAGGAAGCAAAGGCTACTTCTTTCCGCTTCATTCTGGGTGTCAACGGTTCCAAGTCCAAGTTCCTGTATTTCAAGGGTGCCCTTAACGCCATCGGCGAAAAGATCGTAACTGGCCCCTACATCCTGGAAAAGGAAGGCAACAAGTATATCTTCACCAGCAAGAACGCCTCCTCCAAGAAGAAGGGCGAATGGAAGCTTATCGCATGCCGTAACTCTGTTGCAAACAAGACCATGCTCTCCATCGACTCCCGTGGAACCATCATTTTCGACCGCAACTCCAAGAATGCAGTCAACACGGCCGTAAACAAGACCATGGTTGCAGAATACGACAAGACCAAGAAGGTGTTCTCCCTGACTTTCAGCAAGGACAAGGGATTCATCAACGTTCGTACTATCGCTAGCCACGCAAACGCCTCCTTCATGGGAACTCTTTCTTCTCATGGAATCGCTCTCCCGAGACAGAGCTACCGCACCGAATGCAAGATCGAAGGCAAGGTCCTGTCCTTCAGCGTTGCCTCCCTGGTCGCAGAACAGAGAGCGGCAGCAAAGGCTAACAAGAAGTAAGCCTTAAGCGAGGGGATCGTCATGATAGATGTTCTTAAGGCATTTTATACCGTACACTATAATTTTGGAGCCATTTGCGTGCTCCTCGCGCTTCTTTGTATCTTTTTTCTCACGAAAAAGAACTTTAGAGGCGCACTTATAGCCCTCGCGGTTATTATCGCACTGAATGTTTTCATTTTCAAGAGGACCGACGGAAACGCCTGGACCATAACTATAGAGCTTCCCGAAGAAACCAACAGTTATGGATTTTCCAGCAAGCCCGATCCGATTGTGATGACTTTTTCAGCGCTCAAGAATTGGACTATCACCGACGCCAAGGGCGAAGTTCACCATTGGTGCTGGGTAGACGCTTACTGGGATAGCTTTGCTAGCATGGATCTCGTCGCCAAGATTTGGGGTTCAAACTCTAGCAAGAAGATGATGCATTCCACAGAGAGTCGCGCAGACGCCTTCAACGGGAACTAAGCCCCTACAAAAAATCCTTTAAAACTAACTCACCTGCTTCCATCTGGACGTAGGTGAGTTTTTTCATCCAGTCCCCGGCAGAAGCGACAACACCATTCTTAACAGGCCATACTCCCGCTATATGGTGATGCCCCAGAACGCAGTAGTCACAGCAGTTCTTTTTCATAGCGCCGCCGGCCCATTCCAGATACTCGTCCATATTGATGACTCTTGTTTCGCCAGCCTTGCGGCTACTGCTGCCAACAAATCGAGCGAGACTCATCCCCCAATCCGGATGGATCAACTTAAAAAGTTTGCGGTTTAGCGGAAAATCAAGGATTTTTCGCATGACGCGATAACCCTTATCAGACTTGGCAACGCCATCGCCATGGCAACAGAGGACCCTTTTCCCCTGAACCTCAAGAATAACCTGCTTATGGACTTGAACGCCCAGCGTTTTGGGGAAGAAATCCTCATAGGCAAAATCATGATTTCCCTGAAGAAGATGAACTTCCACACCGGATTTCACCAATTCCCGAAGAGAAAAATACAGTTCAAAATGGTTTCGGCAAACGTAATCTCTATACTCAAACCAGAATTCAAACAGGTCGCCCGCAATGACCAAGTGAGAAATTTTACCGCGTAGCTGATTTAAAAACTGCACAAGTTTCTCTTCGCGATTAGCAACACAGAACGGAGTGTTCACACCCAGATGGGCATCAGATATAAAGACTACTGGTAAATCCATATCCGCAATTTAATAAAACAATAGGAACTCCCATACTTTTGTATCTTTACAAATGATGTTTTACACGAGAAGCAAAAGAAAAATCAGCGTTTTGATCGCTACGATACTGTTGGCCTTTTTATCGGGCTGTTCCGTAAATCTGCAACAAGGAAATCTAGAGAACATTCCCTTAACTCAGGAAAAGTTCAGTTTCTTTGGAAATATTCCCTTCGTTTATGGCGGAGACAGCCTGGAATTAAGCCAAGATTTGCTACGTGCTTACACGGCAGCGGCAACGCCAGAGGATTATCCAAGAAATTCGTGCCGAGGCAACGCCGAAATCATCGCATCAGTCAAGCAGGAATCGGCCCCGAGTTCATGGACTTTGGGAGCCGTGATTATCCCCTTTTGGCCAATCCTCCCTGTAGATGAAACCTTAAGCTTTACCCTCCGCGCCCGCATTTTCTGCAATGGCACTCTGGTCAAGCACGTTGAATTTTCGGAACAGGAACAGATCAAGGCCACCGTATACGGCCGCATGCGAAGCGACCTGATTAACAACGCCGCCAAGGAAATGCACCGCAAATTAATTCAGAGGCTCCGCTTCGAGTTACAGGGTTCCCGTCAGGCAGATTTAAATTCCGTACTCAGCTACAACACCTCATTATAAAGATTTTTACCATGGCTCATACACTATACATTGTCGCGACTCCCATCGGCAACATGGAAGACATCACCTATCGAGCAGTCCGTATTCTCAAGGAAGTTCCTCTGGTTCTGGCAGAAGATACTCGTCACAGCCGAATCCTGTTCGATGCCTACGGCATCAACACGACCATGGAACCTTATCACGATTTCAACAAGGAAAAGGTCACGCCCAAGTACGTTGAATTTCTAAAAAACGAGGGCAACATTGCGCTGATAAGCGACGCAGGAACCCCAGGCGTAGCCGACCCGGCATTTAACCTAGTTAGAGAATGTGTCCGTGAAGGAATCGACGTTCGAGCCATCCCCGGCCCCTGCGCCATGATTACCGCCCTGATCAGTAGCGGTATGCCTACCGACCATTTTGCATTCCAGTATTTCTCCCCTAAGAAGAGCGCCCAGCGCATCCACTTACTAGAAAAACTGAAGGATGAGGAAGCGACCCAGATTTTTTACGCCAGCCCCCACAACATCGACAAGTTCGTCGAAGAAATCAAGCTCGTATTCGGAGACATCAAGATCGCCCTCATGCGAGAATTGACCAAGAAGTTCGAGGAACATCTTATTGGGACGCCGACAGAAATTTCTGCCCACTTTAAAAGTCATCCGCCCAAAGGCGAATTCGTATTAGTTTTCAACCCTCAGGACAAGAGCGGTCTTTAACGAGTTTTTTCATGGAAAAGGTCAAACGATATATTTGCGAATTGCCGAAAGCCTACAAGATTTACGCTGCGGTAACCTTCATTGCTGAAATCATTATTTTTGCAGCAAGGGCTGACGAACCTGGACTCTACACCCAGAACATCCAGTGTATTCCCTTTATATTGGCACTTCCGTTTCTTTTTGTCAAAACAATCCGAAAGAACTTTACTCGTTGGATTTACACGTACAGCGTCCTATCCTTTTTAAATCTGGCCATAGACTACAATACTGCCAACTATAATGGAGCCGGCCATGCTGGTATCGTCCAGATCGCCATGACGTTCTGCCCAGTCGGCCTGTTCTGGCTAGTCAATTTTTTCCGCTGGAACATACGCAGAATCAAGGAACAGGATTCACGAACCGCCTTGATGCTATGTACTTTCTCCTGGGGACTTTATGCGTTCGCCTACCCGCCCATGCCCCTTGGCCCGGCAGCGTTATTGCTGCTAGTTCCCTGGTTTATAGTCCTTAACCGTTACGGAAGGCAACAGGCCCTGTTCGCCACATTCTGGTCAGCCATCCTATACAATACAATCAACTACTACTGGATTTACAATGTAATGCATGTAGAAACAGCTCCGTCGGGATTGATATTGTTCGGACTGTTCCTACTCATCGCCTACTTCAGCATATACAACGTTCTTGCCGCGTACGTCTACACTCTAGCAGCAAAGGCCTCCATCAAAGGCCATCGTTTACTACTCCCCCTTTTCCCCGTATTTTACGCAGGTCTTGAAATGACTCGTACCCGAGGGGATTTCAGTTTTCCATGGAGCCACCTAGGTTACACCTTCGGAAACCATCTGGAACTTCTGCAAATGCTCCCCTGGGTCGGCATCTTTGGTTACACGATCATGGTCGTTGCCTCCAACCAGGCCGTCGCCCATGCCTTGGCCAACTGCAAAAATCTCAAAAAGGCACTTCCCATTTTCTCGGTTCCCGCAGTCATTTTCATACTGCTTCTAATTCAGGGTTCAATTGTTCTTTCTTCAAAGGAAGCCCAACCTTTCAACAACGCTGATTCCCCCGAAAATCCATCAATTGCCCTGGTCCAGCCCAGTATCGCCCAAGGTGCCAAATGGAGCAAGGACCGTTTTGACTCCATCGTCAACAAGACAATCGGCATGGTAAACGACAGCGTGCGTGCGGGAGCAAACCTTATCGTCCTCGCAGAGACCGCCATTCCCGACCACATCAGAAGGCAGCCCGCAGTCATCCGACTCCTCAACAAGACGGCCACACTGAAAAACGCACAACTGATGACCGGAGCCCTAGATTATAAAAGAAACCCTCCTGGCAGCATTCGCAAGTTTGACATTTATAACGCCTCTTTCCTGTTCAGACCCGGCGAATCGGGATACAGCCGATATATCAAGAAGCATTTGGTACCTTTCAGCGAAAGAATCCCCTTTGACGATATATTCCCCATTTTGAATTATGTGGACCTGGGCGAAGGTGATTTTGTTCCTGGCAAGGAAACCCCCGTATACGGACCTTACGACTGGACTCCATACATTTGCTATGACGCCATTTTTGGTGATTTAATTCGAGAAGCCATCCGCAGCGGTTCCCGCCTTATGGTGAACATCACCAATGACGGTTGGTTCGGCAGAAGTACGGCCCCCTACCAGCACTTGAACCTGGTTCGCTACCGCGCCATAGAAAATGGAATGCCCGTAGCAAGATTGGCCAACAGCGGTGTTTCTGTATTCATCGACCAATATGGGCACTTCGATCTAAACACTAAACTTTTCACCGATGCCGTCATACAGAGAAAGGTACCTCTTAAGACAAGAGATACCTTATATAGCCACATCGGCGATCATGTAGAAACAGGCCTTTTAATATTCTTCCTGGCGTACTTGATTATCGCCCTGACATTAAACTGCCGTTGCTTTCGTAAAATTAAAGCATAAGCATCGGAGGCCAATGGCCGGCCTTGGGGCGTTCCTTAAATTCAGCATTGGGCAAGAATTCTTTCAAACCCAACGTCAAACTAGGTAAGACGGCCTGGTTCATACGTCCAAACAGGACCTTTGTTTCTCCGTTATCTTCAATTTTTGAATCAATTTTATTTCGCACAAGATAATTCAAGCCATCACCAAGTGCGTTTTTATCCATTTTCAAGGCGGCACTGAACCATTCATCCTGCCATTCGCCAAACTCATTTTCCAGGAACTCCATAAAAGCATTCAAGGTCGGTTCAGCAGCATTTCGAACCTGCCTGGCCATAAAAGTCAAAGTTTGATCGGTCCAGTTGCTTTCTTCATCACAAAAATCTGCATAAGGCGACAAAAGAATCCACTTCTGACCGCAAGGCTTATTCTTGGCATCCTTAAGCAAAGCCAAGGCGCCAAGCCCCCAAGCGACAACAGTTGTCGCCTCGGAAAGACCCTTTAGGCCATACATTCCGTCTAAACAGGAAACCATGTCTCCATACGAGACAAAGACGTGTTCAGCCTCCGGATTTGCACTGATAAGATCATCCTCCCACAGACTCAAATCCGAAGCCCAGTCGGGAAGCCAAAACCATTTTTCCATTATAGCATCCTCATGCAACGTCTTTATTAAACCATTAAACCTGTTTTAAATATATAGTGTTTTTAGGGAATGGTATACTTGTCATTAAAAAAACGCATTGTTCATTAAAAAAAGTTTACTTCCACTTTGACATATGCCAAATGATTGGGTAATTTTATTCATATGAACTTTGTAAATTACGCAATTGGATTTCTGGTACTTTTTGCATCGATTGCCGCAGCAGATAACGGCACGGTTTCTACACGTAAGAACGCAAATTCCGCATATAAGGAATTAGACGGCTCCTCAACCGCCAAGAAAAGCGGTGGAGAAATCAAGCATACAGATCGCTATTCCCAATATGAGGGAAAATACGCTCCCAAGGATCAACCCCAGAGTCAGCCCCAGGTCATAACATCCATTCCCGAAGATTTTCCACATCCGGTCATTATGGTCATTCCCGCCTTAAATTCTAAGGGGCTAAGCGGTCTTCAAGTTGTAACAAACAATCCCCTTGCCAGGGCGGCCATGGACGGAATTAACGAATACTTGACTCAACGTCGGTATGAAGTCAAGTATCTAGAAGGAAATGAAGCGCTAGATAAAGTCATCCAGGTACAGAACAGTCTGGCCAGTTCCGATGAGGATTTGGCCTACTTGGCCAGTCTCGTGCTCAATGCCGATGTCTACATCAAGTTTTCAGGCTCTGTAGACCGCCGTGGTATTGTTACCGTAGAATTGAACGCCTACGAGTCTTCAACGGCTAGACTTCTAGGAACCCAGAACTCCACAATCGACAGCCACGGCAGAATGGAGAAAATTGACCAGCAGGCAAATTTGAAAACTGCCGCGAAAAAAGCCATGCCCGGACTGGAATCCAAAATTTACGCCTACTGGGCCGATGACCTTCGAGAAGGCAATAAATACAAGGTCATCATGAACATCCGCGGCGATTACGACGACAGCCAAATTGAGGATGTTGAAGAGGACATTGTCCAGAACGTGAAAACCAAGTTCAAAAAGGCAAAAGTCAACACCATGACTGCCAAAACCATCGACATGGTTGTCTACAGCGACTCTGACGACGTAAACGACGTCTATAGCCAAATTCGCAAAGCCGTAAAATCAACCGCCTCCACAAAGAAGATCAACATCACCAAGAAGCTGATCATAATGGATGTTCTATGAAGACTCTTAAAATGGTAGCGCTGTGTACTATGCTTGTCGCCTACGCCCAGGCAGGCAAGATTATTACCTATACAGCCACTTCGCAGGAATCCCAGGAAGAGGCAAACAATGCCGCCATCGCAGGCGTTGCAAAGCAAATTTCTGCACAAGTCAAAGTCAATCAGACTTTAAACAAGGAAGAAATTACATCTGGAAAAGAGAGTTCCTTCAGCGAAAGTTTTCTCTCTAACAGCAAGGTTTCCAGCGACATCCAGGTTAAGGGAGTCGTTGTAAAAAAGGAACCTGCCGCCAAAGGTTTCAAGGCTACGGCGACACTGGACCTTGATGAATTCACCGCAGACATTCAATTCAAGATGAAATCTATCCAGTTAGATGTTACAAAACTGGAAGAAACGGCAAGGGACGCCCTAAACAAGGGAAGGTTCGATAGTGCAATCGAGGCCATCGAAAAAGCAAAACCCCTTCCTGCGCAATACAATGTCCTGGTCAATGAACTGGGCAAGGTATACCCCATAAACGAAAGTCATCGTTTAAAGCATGACCTCCAGGGAATAAAATCAGACATCGTCCGTGAACTTTCCAAATTAAAATTTGAAGGTCCTAGTCAACCGCTACAACTGTCAAAACCTGAAATTTCGCCCCTTGAAGTAACGGTATCTAACGAAAAAGAATTCATCGAAGGTTTCACGCTCGTCGCAAAACAGGGGCGAACAGTTCTAGATGAAAGACGAACTCAAAAGGACGGAACCGCAAGATTCAACATAAAAAACATTGACATCGACAAAGGTCCCTTTGTCATTGTAATCGAGCCAAACCTGCCTGAAGATTACCTCACCGCATCTGGCTTACGCAAGAAAATTGAAATCGATTTCAAGGTTTCCCAGACCCGCTGCAACATAAATGTTCAATGTAAGGAAGACGCAACGATTTGCAGTGCCCTTGAAAAAGGGTTGGCAAAAAAATCAATTTTTATTGATTCCGATGTAAAATCACCCATTCTAAAATTAAACATTTCAACAAGTGCAGGAAAACCCATAGAATATGTTCCGGGAAAGTTCACAACACCTTATGACGTGAATCTGTCCCTAAAGGGAGACAATATTACTTTCCTTACATCGGGCCATGAAAACGGCAAACGAGAAATGGATGCCACTATTGCTGTCATAAAGAAGATCAACTTTACGCCGTTAAAGAAACAATTAGACGATTATTGTAAATAAGATAAAAAACACATTTAAACGCAAAAATACACCCTACATTTTTGAAAAAAAAAGTTCATGGTCTAACATCAGTCCATGAACTTTCTATTTTCAAACCAATGAGAAAGAAGAGTTCCGTTTCATCAATAGCAATGTGGGCGATACTTTTATGTATAGCCCTGGCCTCAACTGCTTTTGCGGGGATCGGCTTAAAAAACAGCAGCGATAAAGAACTGCCAGCCCGTCCTGTAAACAGCTATGTCTACGACGAAAATCGTTTAATGAGCGCACAGGAAGTGCAACAGTTCAATCTGATTGCAGAAGAATTATACAGGAAGGCCGGTGTAGGGTTAGCGGCCGCCCTTATGAACGACATTGGGAACAACGACTACAGGGACTTCGCAGTCCGTACGGCGCAGAACTGGGGCGTCGGTGGAAAATCCAATGAAGGAATTTTGATTTTCGTCGCCCAGAAGCAACGTCGACGTAGCGTGGAAGTCGGTTATGGAGCCGAAGGATACCTGCCTGACGCCCTTGCAGAAAGGTTGCAACAGGCAACACTAGTTCCTGCATTTAGGCAACAAAAATACGGAACGGGAATTTTAGCTCTAGCCTGGGAAATTGCACAAGTCATCGCAAAAGAAAAGAACATCCAGCTAAATATCGGCGAAAACCCAGTTCCCGAAGAAAGCGGAGTTCCTGCACGCATGGTGCTGTTCATCATGTTTGTCGCCTTTATGCTGATGATGGCCAAGTTTAGTGGAGGCCGCGGAAATGGTTGCCTCTGGTTTATGCTGGGCAATGCCATCGGTAACGCTAGCCGAAACAGCGGAAGCCGCGGTGGCTTTGGCGGAGGATTCGGCGGTCGAGGAGGCTTTGGTGGCGGATTCGGCGGCGGAGGCTTTGGTGGCGGCGGTTCCGGCGGAAGCTGGTAATAATTTAGCGCAACACAAACAAAAAGCCCCATATGATTTTTGCAATCCATAAATGGATATAACTTGAATTTTTAAATAGGCATTTGATATATGAAAAAGAACTTGAGCGTCATCGAACTACAGAATTCCGACTGGCCCCGCCTTCTGCAGGAAACTTTAGGCGACAACCTGATTTCGGCTTTCGCCCACGGCGACTGTCTGATGGAAGGTTTCAATTCCATGGAATCCCCCTGGACTATCAGCTTCATTCTGAGGGACAACTCCAGCGAAAAGATCGCCCCCCTGCAGAACCTGCTGAAAAAGGCCAAGAAAGAAAATATTGAATTCCGCTATTACTTCACCCTAAAGGAAATCCAGTCTTCAGAAGACGTCTTCCCGTTGGAATTTCTGCACATCGCCCATCGCAACGCAGTCATTGCCGGTGCAGCTCCCCTCCCCAATTACGAGCCCAACATGGAATGTCTGCGTCTGGAATGCGAACGCGAGTTGCGCGGTTTGCTAGTCCATCTGCGCAGGGCCTTTACCTATCTCAAGGAAGATCGCAACCCCCTGGGATTCTTCGTACGGGCAAGTTCCACCATGCTTCCTACCATGTACGGAGTATACTACCTGAACCACAGGGAATATCCCGAAAATCACCAGCAGATCTTTAACGACTACCCAGCCTTGCAGACTCCCATCAGCAGCAAAAACGAGAAACTGTTCCTGGACAGCGTGAATAGCTATATTAGTACCGTCACAGAAATAGTCAACCTCGTCGACACCATGGAGGTGGTATGAAAAAGGTAATTATCGGCACTCTCGTTTCCGTCATCTTGCTTGCAGCAATCATTGTTGGCAAGTCCGTTAGCGTCTATAACAATATTATCGCCTTGGACGAAGGCGTAAAGGCCCAGTGGGCTCAAGTCGAGAACACCTACCAGCGCCGTTTTGACCTGGTTCCCAATCTTGTGGCTACCGTGCAGGGTGAAGCCGACTTTGAAAAGAGCACCCTGACTGCCGTTGTGGATGCCCGCAGCCATATGGGCGGCGTCGTTAAAGTTGACGAAAACGTCCTGAACGACGAAGTGGCCATGAAGCGCTTTCAGGAAACCCAGGCTACCCTGGGCGGCGCCCTGCAGCGTTTGATGGCTGTCAGCGAAAACTATCCGAACTTGAAGAGCAACACCAGTTTCCAGGAACTGCGCGTGCAGCTTGAAGGTGCAGAAAACCGCATTGCCGTGGAACGTAAGCGTTACAACGAAGTGGTCATGCAGTACAACACCACCATCCGCATGTTCCCCAACAGTCTGATTGCCGGATTTGCAGGAGCCAGCCCCAAAGTGCAGTTCTCTGCAGACGCAGGCGCAAGCACCGCTCCTACAGTAAAGTTCGACACCAAGTAATTCGAGTTTTGCCCAATGAAATGTACCCGAATTTTAGGCACAACCCATCACGGCAGCTATAAGAAAGTCATCGACGTCCTCTTTACCAAGGAAGAACTGTCGATGCGAATGAATCGCAAGACCGCCAGGGACGGAGTAGAAATCGAAATTGAAGTTTATGAAGACCTGCAGGAAGGTGATATCATTGCCGAAAACGACTCCTACGCCTATGCGGTAAAGCTATACGTGCCTAAATTACCCAAAGAAAATCTGAATCCTGAAATAAGAGTCAAAAATTACCTCTAGCACAAAAACTCCCGCGGATTAAATCCATGAAGAGGCCTTTTTTGTAAATTGAGGTACAGGAGTTGTTTATGGAAAAGTCTTTTCAGAAAAACATTTTAGTCAAATGGTTCCTTGCAATAACCTTTGCACTCATGACCTTCTCGGGAAGCGCCAAGGCGGCAGACTATTCCGCAGAGGAATTGGATACATTGGTCGCAACCATCGCACTTTATCCAGATCCGCTGTTGGCCCACGTTTTAACGGCATCAACCCACAATGACGAAATTCCATCGGCAAGCCTCTGGGCAAACGCCCACAAGGGTTTCAAAGGTGAAGCACTCACGGCGGAAATGCAGCGCGCTGGCCTTGATTACGACGCCAGTGTTCTAGCCCTGATTCCCTTCCCGACGATTCTTGCCACCATGGCAAAATACTCCACCTGGACATCTCAGCTGGGCAGAGCCGTAAAGAATCAGAATGGCGAAGTTATGTTTGCAGTCCAGCGTATGCGCCACGCTGCTTATGACCACGGGAATCTGAACTCTGACCAATACATAAAAGTCGAACGGGATGTATACATTACAATTGAACCGGTGAAAAAGGAATACATTTATGTTCCTGTCTATAACCCCTCTGTAGTGTATTATGTTCACACAGACCGTTATGTACCGATGCACTATGGCCATGTGGTCTGGACTGGATACTGGTATAACGATTGGGTTTGGGGCGACACCTGGTTCGAATGGCATAGCCACACCATCCGTCACCATCCGCGTCCACCTAGACCGCGCCACCATTACAATGCACAGCCCCCAAGGCATGGCGGACATTCCTACGCACCGGCCCCATCCCAGCCCCAGAGCCATCATCGCCTTCCTGTTAGGGAAACTAGTCCCAAGCCTTCAACAAAACCGCAACCTGCAAAGCAGGAACAACAAAGACCTACATACACGAAAACAGAAAATGTACATCCTCAGGAAGAATATAGACCTGTCAGCAATCCGCAGAACTTGACAAGAAACAAGAAGACGAATTCTTCCCAGAGTTCAACCTATAACGACGACCGTAAATATGACGATCGCCGCAACGGAGACGATCGTTCACGAGAATCAAACAGCCAAGGTAATGGCGGTTTCCGCAGAAGCATTCGTCGTTAGATTTTCCTTTTTCCCAATTATCACTTGGTAACCAGATGTCACTATACAACAGCATTCTTGAAACTATCGGTAATACCCCCCTTGTCCGCATAAACAAACTGAATAAGGGAGATGCCGAAGTCTACGTCAAACTTGAAATGTTCAACCCCCTGGGCAGCGCCAAGGACCGTGTGGCTCTAGAAATGATTGAAGCCGCAGAAAAGGAAGGCAAACTGAAACCCGGCGCTCTGATTATCGAACCCACCAGTGGAAACACCGGCGTAGGCCTCGCCTATGTTGGAGCCGTAAAGGGTTACAAGGTTGTGCTGACCATGCCCGACTCCATGAGCATGGAACGACGCATGCTGCTGAAATCCCTGGGAGCAGAAGTAGTCCTTACTGAAGGTGCCAGGGGAATGGCCGGCTGTATCGAAAAGGCAAACGAAATTGCGGCAGCAAATCCTGGGAGCTTTATTCCCCAGCAGTTTGAAAACCCCGCCAATCCCGACGCCCATTACAAGACCACCGGTCCCGAAATCTGGAGAGATACCGAAGGCAAGGTGGATGTATTTATCGCTACGGCAGGCACAGGCGGAACTGTCAGCGGAACCGCAAAGTACCTCAAGGAAAAGAATCCCAACCTGCATGTAATCGCTATCGAGCCCGACGACTCCCCTATGATTTCCAAGGGCGTTGCTGGCCCCCATAAGATCCAGGGTATCGGGGCAAACTTCATCCCCAAGATTTATGACCCCAAGGTGGTGGACGAAGTCTACCTGACCAGCACCGAAAAGGCTGGCAAGGCCGCCCGCGATGCAGCGGCAGAAGAGGGAATTTTTGTGGGTATTTCTTCCGGTGCAGCCCTGGAATGCGCCCTTACCGTGGCAAAGCGTCCTGAGTTCAAGGGCAAACGCATTGTGGCCCTGCTCCCTGATACCGGCGAACGCTACCTCAGCACCTGGCTGTGGACAGAAAAGTAAAGGGATTTTTCTACATTTTTCCCGTAAAATTATGGCAAAAACCTAAAAGGTTAGAAAATGGATATTCCTGAATCTTCGAATTTTATTCAAGACATCATTGTCAACGATTTGCAGACCGGTAAGCGCAACAAGGTGCTGACCCGTTTCCCGCCGGAACCTAACGGCTACATTCACATTGGCCATGCCAAGTCTATCTGCCTGAACTTCGGCACCGCCCAGAAGTTTGGCGGTTTCACCAACCTCCGCTTCGACGATACCAACCCCACTAAGGAAGATGTGGAATATGTGGATTCTATCCGCGAAGACGTGAAGTGGCTCGGTTTCCAGTGGAAGGAAGAATTCTTCGCTTCTGATTACTACGACCAGATTTACGCCTTTGCAGAAAAGATGATCGAAATGGGCAAGGCTTACGTTGAAGACCTGACCCGCGACGAAATGCAGGAATACCGTGGTAACGATGCTGGTAAGCCCTCTAAGCCCAGCCCCTACCGCGATCGTAGCGTTGAAGAAAACATGAAGCTGTTCCGCGAAATGCGTGACGGCAAGTATGCCGATGGCGAAAAGTGCCTCCGTGCAAAAGTTGATTTGGCTAGCCCCAACATGAACATGCGCGACCCGGTGATTTACCGTACCAAGCACTGCACTCACCACCGCACTGGCGACAAGTGGTGCATCTATCCTATGTACGACTTCGCTCACCCCATTAGCGACTGGATCGAAGGCATTACTCATTCTATCTGTACTTTGGAATTTGAAGCCCATCGCCCGCTGTACGATTGGTTCCTCATTGAACTGGGTCTGGAAAACCGCCCCCAGCAGATTGAATTCTCCCGCCTGAACTTGACCTACACCATGATGAGTAAGCGTAAGCTCTTGGAACTGGTGGAAACCAAGGCAGTCCTTGGCTGGAACGACCCCCGTATGCCCACGGTCTGCGGCTTCCGTCGTCGTGGTTTTACTCCCAGCTCCATCCGCGAATTCTGCAGCCGCATTGGAGTGTCCAAGGCTGAATCCATGGTGGACGTGAACCTGCTTTACTTCTGCATCCGTGAAGAACTGAACCAGAGCGCCAAGCGTGCCATGGCAGTCATCGACCCGGTGAAGGTTGTCATCGACAACTGGGAAGACGGCAAGGTGGAAATGGTTGAAGTTGAAAACAACCCCAACGATCCGAACGCAGGCACCCGCATGGTTCCGTTCTCCAAGGAACTTTACATCGAAGCCGAAGACTTCATGGAAGAACCTCCCAAGAAGTATTTCCGCTTGAAGCCGGAAGGCGAAGTTCGCTTGAAGGGCGCCTACTTCGTAACTTGCAAGAGCGTCGAAAAGGACGCAGACGGCAAGGTGACCGTCATTCACTGCGAATACGATCCTGCCTCCAAGGGTGGCGAATCTCCTGACGGTCGTAAGGTGAAGGGCACCATCCACTGGGTGAGCGCCGCTCATGCTGTAGATGCAGAAGTCCGTCTCATCGACAACCTGTTCACTCTTGAAGATCCGTCTGATGTTCCCGAAGGCGAAGATTGGCACAACTACCTGAATCCTGAATCCATGGTCATTAAGCAGGCTAAGCTGGAACCCAGCCTGGCCGACGCCAAGATGGAAGACCGCTTCCAGTTCCTGCGTCTCGGCTACTTCTGCCTGGATTCCGACGATTCCAAGCCGGGCAAGCTGGTGTTCAACCGCACCGTTGGCCTGAAGGACAGTTTCAATCCTGCAAAGTAATTTGCGGAACGATTCTACGTTCTTGAAAAAAAAAATATAAGAGAAGTCCATCGGCTTTGCCGATGGACTTTTTTTGTTGGAAGAAAAATCCGTACAAATTATCTGGAAAGCATCTTCCCGTTAAGGATAGCGATCCAATGCTTATTCTGAGCCTTGGCAGGAACCTTCATGGATGTAGAGCCCACCTGAATTCTAGTCTTGTAAAGAATAGCTCCGTTCAAATCCATAATGGCGAATGTGCCGCCAATATCTGTTTGAATTTCCAGGTTTGATCCGTTTACGACAAAGAAATTCGTGGGAGACAACCGGCTGTAATCAACAGCCAACGTCTGCGAAGATACAGTATCCTTCTTATCTTCGATGGTGGGAATATGAATCACCGGTTCCGTCACAATGGGATTGGCGGGCTCGGTGAAACCGAGCTGTTCATCCATCCAGGCCATACGTTCCTTCATCTTCTTGCGAAGGTGCTCCACTTCACCATCCCAAGTGTCAGCGTTGTAACCACCCATGGCCATTCCCATGCCTCCGCCAGATTGATTGCAGTACTTCATAGGCTGAGGATCATTATCGTTCTGACCGCTAGACTTTCCTAAATTCGGCCAACGTTCAAAGTTACGGTCGGCAGCATTTTTCAAGTAGACCTTCATGGAATCCAGATAGGCATCCATAGTCTTGGTATGCCATACGCCACTACGCAATTCGGCCCAGCGTTTTTTCAATTCGCTTTGGTAACTCTGATTTTTCCACATGCTGGTAAGCCAACGAGGAGCCTTCAGGGAACTTCCTCCGAAGCCACCCCACATGCCGCCACCGCCATTTCCGTCGGCAATTTGCTTACTGCTGTTTTCGATTTGCCAGCCCGTGGTTCCCGAACTTCCGAAACCACCCATGCCACCGAAACCACCCATGCCACCGAAGCCGCCCCACATACCGCCGCCATTGTTCTGGCCTTCGGGAGAGGTACCGTTGCTCATCGCCAAGTTGAAGTCCCAGGGAGGACCTAAAGTGACCTTGCCGCCCTTGCTATCCTTATCTTTATGCAAGAAGAAGCTACACCAGTAGGAGTCGGCATTGTTCGTAACTTCTTGATGAAGGACGTAATCGACAGCGGATCCTACATCCACGTAGTTCTCGTAGCCAGAGCCACTCTTTCCGTCCTTGAAAAGACCTTCAAGATCGTTCAGGTACTTCTTCAGGTAATTTTCCTGCTGCTCCTGGATATTGTCTTTTTTAGGATAGTGGAGAATGACATTCAAACCGTCCGAAGTACTGAAACCTTCGTTATTGACATCACCGCTGCCTGCGCCGCCGGTGTTAGTGCCGGTCTTGTCGAATGCCCAGATGTAACCACCGGTCAATTCATCACCTTCAATGTCTTCTTCCTTGAGTTTGGCCACATCCACACGGTACTTACCACGCTTGATTTTTTCAATTAGCACATACACACCGCGGTAAACACCATTGATATACAAGTCAAAATGCATGGTACGGGGGCTATAGCGGCCGGCCTGCCTAAAAAGCCAATGGGCCAGGGAGTTACGCATCATGCTCTTGTCCACGTAGGGACCATGGAACACCCAGTCGTCTGCTGCGGGGAGACCTAACATGCTTACATCGATTTCTCCACCAATGGAATCACGAACTTCAACACTATAACCCGGCTTTGGGAACAGGGCGGAAGATTGCCCTCTCACCTTAATTCCGATATCATAGAGTTTTCCCTTGGCGCTATCAGCTACAGAATTTGTAGCAGCATCCAAAACCCTCATAGTGGCAGGAATTTTTTCGGAAACGTTCTTGTCCAGACATTTTTGCTTTGTATCCACAAAGATAATGGGCAAGTCGTAGGTCTGGGCTATAGCCGCATTAGCAACGACCAAGCCAAACATACCTGCAAGAATTCGATTCTTGAAGTCCTTTTTCATTTTATTCTCCCAATAACAACATTCCTACCCTAAATTTAAAGTTTGTACAAAAAAAAGATTAATCGAATTTCGTTTTCGCGTTGTAAGGAGAAACAACGGCATTTTTGGAAAAGGAAACCGTACTTCAGCCATTTTTCATGGAAAAATACCCTATAATGTCTAACCAATCACTTTCTGTAAATTTCTAGTTAAAAAATAAGCTACATTAACTTTGAGTATTTTTTTGAGTTTGAGGCTGCCCTATGGAAAGCGCAAGAAAAATAATTAATCAGTTTTTGAAAGGTAAATTCAGCGGAAACGAACTAAAGGCCGAACTGTATAAGGCCGGTGTTGCCGCCATGGAAGAAGAATGGACCTTTATGGACGCCAGCTTCCAATTGGGTGGCAAAGCTCGCGATGAAGGCATGGATGGCGACGAAGTCGAACAGACGCTCCGTCGAGCATTCTCTGCAGAAAAACGTTCCTCTGAACGCCCCGCAGAAGCGGCACCCGCAGCAGCTCCGGTAGCACAGGCCCCTGCAGTGGAAGGTGGAGCAGCACCGGCCACTCCCCAGACTGTAGCCATGCCCATAATCTCCCCCCTTTCGGCGGGAATGATTTCCATGGAACAGATGCTCGCCATGGGTCTGGACACCCAGTCTCTTGAACTTCTGCAAAACTTCAAGATTGACCCCGAAGCCCTTTCCATTCCCTGGCCTGCAGCCGACTGGCGAAAAGACTTGGCCAAGTTGCTGGAATCTACTTTCGAACAAGATGAAACCATCGAGTTCAAGATTTCCAACACCTCCAACAGTACCGAAGAACTGGTGTCCAACATCGTTGGCCAGGATGACGCCATTAAGAAAATCATGAAGAGCCTGGACAGTCCTGAAGGCGCTCTTCTGTGCATCAATGCCGTTAAGGGTGGAGAAGATGCCTCCGATGAATCTTGGCATTACCGTTATGTCGTCGTCGACAACCCCAAGATGAGTCTTGCCAAGCAGTTGGCTTACTACAAGGCCTTGAACCTGCCTTGTGCCGCCTTGGTCAACACAGGCGCCAACTCCGTGCAGGCCTGGATCAAGATTTTTGCAAATGACGAAGAAGAATATAACGAACGCGTAGACTTCCTCTTCAAGACCTTGGATTCCCAGGGCTTTAAAGTAGATTCGTCCAACCGAAATCCCCATATGATGGTCCGCATGCCGGGCGTACTTCGTGGCGGTAAGCAGCAGTACCTTATCGGACTGGAACAGGGCGCCAAGAACTTTAAGGAATGGCGTGAATGGGTGGAATATTCTCTGGATGGCAAGCCGCTGATTGAGCTGGCTAGCGACAGTGAAGAAGCGCCGAAAAAAGACCAGACCATCGTGGAAAACATGCTCCGCGCTGGCGAATTCTTCCTCTTTACGGCACCTCCCAAGAGCGGCAAGTCTCTTGCATTGATGGACCTTGGTCTGTCCATTTGCTACGGGGAAGACTGGTTCGGTAATACCACCACATCCAGTGACGTTCTCTTCATTAATTTCGAACTTACTAAATCGGTGTTCCTCAACCGCCTTCACCTGTTGGGATCCAAGCGTGACCTGAATGCCAGCACCCCGAAGTTCGGTTTCCTGAATCTTCGCGGAACTGCACTTTCTCCGATTGAAACAGCACAGCTGATTGCCAAGAGAATCCAGGGTGCCAAGAAACTGGAAAACCACGATTACCGCGTTGTCGTGATTGACCCGATTTCTTCTGTGTTGCACAATCCCAAGTCTACCCGACTGAGCGGCTCTCCCCATCAGATATTGATGCAGATGATCGATACAATCATTGCACTTACCGGATGCGCCGTTGTATCCAGCTGCAACATTGACGAATTCCCATACCTGGAAGCCCGTGCAGACTCTGTCATGAAGCTGACCCCGGTTGAAGGTAGCCTCAACTTGTACCAGATTAACGGAAACTTCAGAGAATTCCCCAAGATGGTCGCTCGCGAATGCTCCTGGATTTATCCGCGATTCCTGGTATAAGCTCATACTTTATAGAAAAGATTTAACAAAAAGATATTGACATGTATAAGCCGCAAAGAAAGCCCTTTAAGACAAATGAAAGACGCGAAACCGTAAGACGTCCTGCCGCGCCTCTTGCCAACAAACGTGTTGCTGCCAAGGCCACGGTTGACGAAGAAGTAAAACCGGCAAAACCCGTCGAACGAGTCATTCCAACTTTCGAAGATCTTAAGCGTCAACTCGCCGCCTGGGCAGAAACCGAAAAAATTCCTGGAAAAATCCAAGCCTGGTATACTGCGGAAACTCCTGCAGAAAATTGCGACTGGCGCATTGTAAAAATCATCAAGGGCGCAAGCGAAAAACTCGTTATTGAAGCTCCCGTCAAGGACATGGAACGTCCTGAAGTCGTTACACGAGTTAATGAACAGCTGAAAAAGGACCACCTCCGTATTTTCGGCAAGGCCCTCCGTCAAATTTGCTTTAGGGCTACAGGAGACGGCCAGTTCGCCCTCTTGGTCCAGGTCAATCTCAGAGGTAGAAATTCTGCACACGGCTACAAGACATTTGTAGACTTCCTGGAACGTTCCTGCCCGGAAATTATCAGTTGTCACCACGTCCAGTGCACTCCGGATTACATGTTCGATCCCACCGGAACCACCCCCATGAAAGTTGAAGCCAAGAGCGCCTTCGGCAGCGACTTCATTTCTATTGGCGGAACCGGCATCTATATGCATGTGCTCGACTGGGCTCCCAAGGCAAGGAATGCATGGATCGGCCTTCCCATGCGAATCGAGAGTGCCATTCACCCGAACCAGGACGACTGTTTCTTTGAATTCTACTCGGGTTGTTCCTTTGTCAGTGCCTCCCTGGCAAACCGATTCAAGAAGGTGGCCTCGCTGGACTGCCGCGAATACGCCATGCAGTCTTCACGTTTGAATGGTCGAAACGTCCCCGACGAAAACATGCGATTCTATCGCGGTCATGTGGATGCGGATTTTTTCACCAAGTTCTTTAACAAGGAAGAAAACGAAGGTCGTTGGACGTTCTATTTCAACCTGCCCGGAGACGAGTCCCTGGCCTCCAATGTGGAACAGATGGCAGCCCAGTCCAGGCCGGAACGAATTCTTCTGCAAACATCTAACCTGGAAGTGGCAACCAAGGAAATCAAGCATTTCCGTCGTGAAGGTTATATGCTTCGCAAGAGCATCCCGCTGTACCTTGAACCGGGAAGCGGTAAATTCGAGATACTGTTCCTGTTTGTGCCCGACAGAGCCGGAATTCTTGGACAGAACCCGGCACAAAAGGCAAAATCTCGTAATGTTCAGCGTCCTCAGGAACGTGTAAACCGCCAAAATAGCGCAGAAAGGCCGCATTTTGCCCAAAGTGCACCCACGTTCAAACAGAGAAAAGGTTAAATTTCAATAAAAAGCTATTTCAGCCTGCAGGGTTTTATATGCGTTTTTCAAATATGCGTCTTTTGAAGTATCTAACAATCGGCTTGGGATTTTCAGCCCTTGTTGCATCCGCCTATATCGTCAAGGAAGGCGACACCCTGTGGGACTTGAGTGACGAATTCCTGAAGGATCCCTTTGCATGGCCCGATCTCTGGGAAAACAACCGCCACATCCAGGACCCGCACTGGATTTACCCGGGTGACTCCATTTACCTCGGCGACAGCACCCGCGAAGAAGCGGTTCTCCACATTGACCCTGCAATGAAAAAGTATCCCTGCGACGCTGCAGTGGCCGACTCCAACCTGCCGAAAGGAATTACTTCTGCAGGCTGCGATGACGGTGACGAAAGAAACGCAGACTTCGAAAGCATGTTAGGCGATCTTCGTAGCAAGAACAAGAAGGAAAAGAAGCAGAAACCTACAGATTCCTACTACTACAAGCAGCGCCCCGAACCCAAGCTGTTCAATGGATACTACCAGATTCTGGCACCCGAGATCTACACCCTGGACTCCCTTAAGAAGGACAGCGCCTTCTTCTCTATCCGTTCTGGAGAAAAGAAAGAACCTCTGATCCACCTTCCCGAAAGCGAAGTTGTCGTAGGAATCGGTAAAAAGACCAATAGCAATCTCAAGAAGGGAGACCTCATTGAAATTGTCGATGCCAAGGCTATTGACGTTCCCGCATCCAAGGGAAGAAGTTTTGACAAGTTCGCCTTGTTGAGACTGTCAGGCATTGCAAGAATAACCGCTATCGGCGACACCTTGTCTCGTGCCCAGATTGTACAAAGTTTCCGCGAAATCAAAATCAACCAGTCTAAAGCACGTCTGAAGCAGCCTCTTGCACCCATTAACGTAACAGGTTATACGGCAGAAAAGACAGCCCAGATGGATTCCCTTGCCATTATTCGTTATTCCATGGACCCCATGCTGATTATCGGAGCTTATTCTTACGTTCTGATTGATGGTGGTTTCGCAAAGGGATACAATACCGGCGATGCTGTGGCAATCTGGGAAGAAGACAAGTCTGATGCAAGCATGCCTCCTCGCCTTCTCGGTAGAGGCGTCATCGCTCGCGCAGCAGAAAACGAGTCCTCGGTGCTGATTCGCGAAATTTATTCCAACAATCGCCGCGTCGAAATGGGACATAAGGTTTCTGTTACCCATAGGGCAAACGTAATCAAGTGATTCGTCCGCTATTGTCCATCTCCCTTATTGCAATTGCCTTGCTGCTCCTGCTAATGGCAGGAAGCTTGATCGTGTTGCAGTTTCCGGGATTGTCAGTATACCTTCCGCTATAAAAGAAGCTTATGCAGGTTTCCCGCAATAATCTGCTATTTATCCTCTTATTTGTCGGAGGCATCATTCTACCCACCGCCATCCTGGCGGTGCTCAGTTTTCGTAATATTCAAAACGAAATCTTTCTGGCGCAAAAGAATTTCAACGAAAACAGGACTGCATTTCAGAATGACGTTGAAGAAAGCGTTCTAAAAGAGCAACACAAGGTCTTTCTGGAAACAAAGAACGCATCACTTTTTCTCTATGAACAGCCCCAGCGACTTCTAGACTTTGGGCATGCGTCCGAATTCAAGTCTGTCGACGGAATTGAAGCCATATTCCTTTTCAATCAAGGTGCGCTGATCTATCCCGACATTTCGTCAAGGCACTTTTTCAAGTCCACAAATTTCTCAAACAAGGTCGCCACCTTAAAAGAGAAAAAGTTGTTCAGCGAAGAATTCTCCGGACTTACAGAAGAAAACAGCCGAAAGAACTACATCAAGAAGCGTTCAAAATCGCTTAGGCCCAGCCTCTATTTGTTCGACCCCTCCGAACAGACCCAGGATTTATTGGGTTTGATCCGACTGTACTACAAAGAAAAAAAATATGACGACGCCTTAAAGCTAGTGGAGTTTCTGGAACAAAATCCCCACCAGCAGGGCTACCTTCACGCCGACCTTACATGGTCGGTCCGACTGCTGCACTTCGAGATTCTTGTCAAACAGAAAAAGCATCAGGAAGCCCAGGACTACTGCCTTGCCGTGCTGGCAGAATTCTTTGAAGGGTCCAGTCTAGAAAATATTGCATCATCCAGATTTTTCTTTGAATCCGCCTTTACACAGATTCTGTCATTTGAAAAACTTCCCCAGGACAAGCGCGAAGCCTTCTGGAATTTACGTGAAAATTTCAACAGGCAACTTGGATACATGGACATCCTCTACAAGCACAAGGACCAGTTCCAGGACATCCTAGAGAATACCCCCGCAAGTAAGGACGGCATATCGTTCAAATCCAATGAAGATATCATTCTCTTCAAGATGTCATACCCCTACCTTTCTGGGGACCAGGTCGTCATTGCCAAAATTGACAAGGAATCCTACAAAGACAGAATCCTCGGCAAACTCAAAAGCGTAGCTCAAAGCTGGAAGAACATCCCCTTCTCCGTTATTGACAAAAACGATCTTGTCCTTCTGGGAACCGCCCTCGACAGCACAACGATAATCAACCAAGTACACCTGGAAGACGCGCTCGGTCTTGAGTTGATCCTTTACGAGAAAGACATGCAGGATATTCGAAAGGAAACCCGCCATCGGATGTTCCTAATGTATGGTTTGATGCTATTCGCCCTGATTACGGTAATATTCGGATCTTTCTTCATGTTTAAGTTCATTACACAGGAACGAAAACTCCTGTCCATGAAGGCAAACTTTCTCTCCAGCGTTTCTCACGAACTGAAAACACCGCTGACCTCCATCAAGATGTTTGCCGAAATGATGGCCAGGGGACGAGTTCAAAAAGTGGAAAAGGTACAAGAATACTCAAACCTTATTGGTAAGGAAGCGACCCGACTGGAAAACCTCATTGGGGCTATTCTCAACTACACCCGCATGGAACATGGAACCGGAGCATTCAAATGGGAACGGTTAGACTTTTCTATTTGCGCCAGAAAAGTCTTTGACGCCGTTGAAGACATCGGAGTCGAGAAGGGACTTACGTTCCACACCATATTCGACCCTAACGTATTCGTCATGGGCGACTACACCGCATTATATAGTCTCGCACAAAACTTGATCGAAAACGCAATCAAATATACGAACGCTCCCGGAGACATCACAATAAAAACCTACACAGAAGATTCATGGTCCGTTTTTTCTGTAGCAGATACTGGTGTCGGCATCGCTAGTTCAGAACAAAAAAATATATTTAATGATTTCTATAGAGTTGGTGACGAAATGACTCGCAGTACCAAAGGCTCTGGCCTAGGTCTTGCCATTGTAAAAAGAGTGGCAGAAACTCATCGAGCCACAATTTCTCTCGTCAGCAAACCAGGGAAAGGATCCACATTCACCATAAAATTTAAAAGGGCGGAGTAAGAATGGCACAAAATTTTAAAATTCTCATTGTTGAGGATGAAGAGATTATCCGATTTGGTTTGCAAGACAACTTCGAAATGGAAAATTACGAAGTAGAAACAGCCTGTGATGGAGAAGAGGCCATCGAAAAGACTGATTCATTCCAGCCGCAGTTGGTTCTGCTTGATTTGATGATTCCCAAGAAAAGCGGCTTTGAAGTATGCCGCTATATCCGCAACAAGCATCCGGAATGCTATATCATCATGCTCACGGCAAAAACCGAAGAAGCCAGCAAAGTTGCAGGCCTGGAAATGGGCGCAGATGACTACGTGACCAAGCCGTTTTCTATTCTGGAATTGCTGGCTAGAGTCAAGGCTTTCCGACGTCGAATCGAACCCCAGGCCGGTAACGGAAATGTGGTGCCGGACGTTCTTGAATTTGCAGACTTGAAAGTGGATATCAAGAAATTCTCGGCCGTCAAGAAGGGCGTACCCCTGGACCTTACAACCAGGGAATACCAGATTATTAAATATTTCTGGATGCACCGTGGTGAAGTTGTTGAACGAGAAGACCTACTCAAGGACATCTGGGGTTATACAGATGAGAACATGCCATCTACAAGAACGATCGACAACCATATTGGAAACCTGCGTAAGAAAATCGAAGACGACATGACAGACCCCAGAATCATAATTTCTGTTCGAGGAGCAGGCTACAAGTTCGATGTTGAATAGATTCAAACAATTTGCCGGTTCCGCACTCATCCTGCAGCTTATGGTCATACTGACCTTAAGTGTCTTTTCTCATGCAAGTAAAATGGAAAGCTTGATACAAGAAGCCGTTTACATGTTTGAAATGAAAGGGGACGTGACGGAAGCTATCCGCATATTGGAAAATGTAGCCGCAGAAGGTGATCAGGAAGATCAGGAATCCGCCTACTTCTATTTGGGAAAAATCCAGGAATTGTCCGGAAACAATTCCTCGTCGAACTTCTATTACAAGCAAAGTCTATCAAGAACCAACGAAACAACTAAATCTTATTGGCTAGCCGAACGTGATGCGGCCACCAGCAAACAGATTGAAAGTTTCCTACTCACCCCAATCAACTTAAGAACCCGCATCAAGAGGTTTTTTGGAGAGGGGCCAACTTACTGTCTATTCCAGGACGAAACGGTTGGCAGAATAGACAACGGGAAGATAATCCCTATTCCGACAACACTGCCCGGCGCCTCTCAGATACTATTTATTACCGGCAAGGGTATCTGGTATCAATCCGCAGATGGAGACAGCCTGCATTTTCAGAAATTCCACACAAGCGTGCCTCAAGTCAGCTACGGCATAGCCAAGGCAACAGACTACCTGTTCCTTGACAATCACGCCATCATTCAAACCAATACGCAACTGTACATTATCAATAAAAAAGGTATTGTCGCCAACATCGCTGAAAAATACTCAAACTGCACTATTGAAGGCTTCTACAAACCGACAAACGATTTCATACTCAACTGCGCCGACAATGCGCTTCATTTTGTGTCTTCCGAAACCGGAAATGAAAACATCAGCATAGCCCAATTTGACGTTATTAAGCAGACTATCATCAGTAGGGACTTGCTATTCCTCGTTTCAAACGGAAACCTTTATTGTTACGTACCCAAAAAAGGAAACAATCCCATTTGGAAAACCTCCATTAACAACGTGGAGTCCATGTTCAGCTTTGAACGCAACCTTGTCGTACTGGAAGCTTCAGGCAAGGTTTCCCTTTTTGACCAATTAAGCGGCTTCACCCGGGCGTCAATCCGTAGTGACGCAACCAAGATTTATCCCCTCGCCAAGGGAACCTTAGGATTATTCAGCGAAGAAGGTACAATTACAGCCGTAGACACTTTGTTGTACCCTCTTTGGAATTTTAGCTTCACCACCCCGATTGACGCACCCCCCGTCCATACTGAAGACGGAATCTTCCTTTACTTTGGCGAACGAAAACTGTACCCCATTCAACCCCGTTACTACGGTAAGAAAATTCTTCGTTCCGAAGTATTCGCAAACAAGGCCATCGGCCTTTACGAAAGGGGCATGTGGGATTCCCTGGCCCCCGTGCTAGACACTCTATTCAGCCTGGAACCCGGCAACGCAGAAGGTTGGTTCCTAAAAGCCCTCTACCTCGAAAACAAGAAGAGCAGCAATAAGGAAAAGCAAAAAGCCTGGTCAGAAGCAGTACGACTTTCGGCCAGCAATCCTCGCGCTACAAACCTTATTCTGAGCCAGTACGGGAAATCCATTGGAGCAAAACACATCAACCTGCTTCCGATTTCACCGAAAACCCGCTACCCCCAACTTTTCGGCAACAAGAAGGACCTATTTACGATAGATCCTGCAGCCGATAGACTATTCTGCATCAACACCGAAAACGGGGAGCTGAAGTGGTCTAAGAAAATCAGCCATCTTGAAAATACACCTGTCATCGCAAGCGATGATAGGAACCTAGTGGTTGCCTCCGGCTATACAGTCAACTTTTTCGAGTTCAGTAAGGAGTCTGTACCCACAAACATCCAGCTTCCCGGGAAAGCCTTCGAAGCCAAGATTCTCGACCAGGCAACATACATTACTACATGGAACGGATTTATTCTCAAGGCAATGAAACCCGACAATAAGCTGGCCTGGTCAAGAAAGATTTATTCCACCCCCTTCTTTGCCGTTAAGGATCACAATTACCTATACACCTGCAATCTGGAAGGCGAGTTCAACGCGTTGGATGACGCATCGGGGCAAATCATCAGTGGATTCTCCAGACGGATCCAGGGACCTGTTTCCCATATGGTCACCGCCGATTCAATAATGGCAATAGCCTCTAGCAACAATAAGCTGATCCTTTTCAACCCCCATCAAGGAGAAAAACAGCCTGTCCAAATTTTGGTGGAAGCCCCTATCGTTTCGCTACAGTCGATAAGACATAATGATGAAAGCAAACTGATTATAGGTTTGTCAGACCAGACTCTAATGCTTTATTCCAAGGAGGGCGCACCCATATGGAAATACAAGGGTGAAAACTCCATTTTCACGACCCCATTTGTCAAAGATGGAGAAATATGGATCGACCAGGGAAATGAAATTGTTTCTATTTCGTTAAATGACGGGAAATTCATCCGAAAATTCAATACCCCCGGAGGTGCAGGAACCCCGTTTGTCATGAATCAAACCCTGTTCAGCGCCTCCCCGAAACGCATATTATACGGTTTCTCTCTGTAAATTTTTTAGAAACATCCTCTAAATAGCCCAAATTTTAGGACTTGTAAACAAAATTTGATAACTTTTTCATAAAAAACTCACTAAATTTCTAACGAATATTTCTTATGGGCATTGGAAGATGAGCAAACTTTTTAAAACTAGCGTTTTCTCTGCATTCGCAAAAACGATCATGGCAATCGCCGCGGTCGGTTTGGTGGCTTGCAATGAAGACAAGAATGAAGTCGTAGAAACAGAATCCTCAGAATACCCCCGCAGCGAAACGCTCTATATCGGCGGCTTTGACTGGGCCCCCCCGTCCACCTTCAATCCGCTGGATTACGACCCCAACTTCCCGATTGACGGAAACTGCAGACTTTCCTACGAGGCCCTTCTAGCCTATAACCAGCTTAGCGGCGAACTGGAAGCCATGCTTGCCGACAGCTATAAGAGCAGCGAAAATTCCATTTCTGTTCACCTGGACCCCAGGGCCAAGTGGAGCGACGGTACACCGGTTACAGTCGATGACGTGCTCTTCACGTTCCGCATCGACTCCCTGCTGCCCACTCCTAGACACGGCAACTGGAACTTCCTGAGCAAGATTACCGCAGACGATAAGAACAATGTGACCTTCCACTTCGGCAAGAACAAGAACCCGCTCATCATCTTGAACGCCATTGCGGAAACCTCCATTCTTCCCAAGTCCGTATTCGAACCTCTGATCAACTCGGCTAAATCCGGCAAGGATTATGATATGGCCAAGATTACCGAGTTCAAGAATGATGATCAGCCTGTTGTTTCCGGACCGTACAATCTGAAGGCCTACTCTCCCGACCAGATTGTCCTGGAACGTAATGACAACTATTGGGGCAACGCCAAGTATAACAACCAGAAGCCCACGCCTCGCTATATCATACATTCCCTCTACAACGGCAACAATCATTTCAACAGCGCCATGACCAAGGGCAACCTGGACATCTCGTCTGTGTTCCTGCCGCGCATTTGGGATAAGGCCCGCGATAGCATCCGTGCCTGGAGCAGAAACGAACCGTACCACCAGCCCGGGTCCATCACTACCCTCCTTATCCAGCAGCAAAGCGCTCCGTTTAACGACGTTGCACTTCGCCGTGCCATGATGCACGCCATCAACTTTGAAAAGATCAAGTCCAGGGCAGTTTCCAACTATACCCCCGCCGTTCAGCCCGGTTTCATCCTGCCTTTCGGCACCGAATCTAAGTATTTCTTCAAGGAAGACGCCGACAAGTACGGTTACTACTACGATATCGAAAAAGCCAAGGCCATTCTCGCAGAAGCTGGTTACAGCTGGGACGACTCCGGCAAGTTACTGGACAAGAGCGGTCAGCCCCTTAGAAACTTCACTATCGAATGCCCCCAAGGCTGGACCGACTGGGAAGACGTCATCAAGGTTTCCGTGGAATCCCTCAAGGAACTGGGTCTGTCTGCAGAAGAAAAGTTTGTGGACTACAGCACTTGGGACAAGGACCTCCGTCTCGGAACCTTCGACCTGGCCATGAAGACCCAGACAGCAGAAATGTCCGCAGCTTCCCCCTGGAACCGATTCGACCAGATTATGGGTAGCGTTTCTTACAAGCCTGTGGGAGAAGAAGCCTTCGCCAACCAGGGTCGTTACAAGAATGCCGATGCAGACAAGTTAATCAGCGCTATTCCTGCAATGACCGACGAAAAGGAACTGACCGAGGCATACAGAGAATTGAACAAAATCTTTATGGAGACCATTCCCGCCCTGCCGGTTATGTACCGCCCGACCCAGTACTACCAATTCTCCACAAAGCACTGGACCAACTTCCCCAGCGAAGAAAACCCCTACGCTCCGCCCCAGATTCTGGTGATTGCAGCAGGCGTCAAGGCTCTTTGGGGAATCAAGCCCGCCAAATAAGGCGTCAAGTACGATTTTTTTCAGAAAACGTTCCCTCGGGAACGTTTTTTTTCGTAAAATGGATAAAAAATAAGCTATTTTTCAGCCAGCACTTTTATAGTGGAGGATATAATGGGAAAGACTCGTTTCATTTTGCCTAACGCATTCACCAGTATGAATTTTTTGCTGGGAGTATTCGCTGTTTGTTGGGCAACGGGTGCATTCAGTTCCTTTACCACGGCAGACCCTATCCGTATGGGTGGCTATTTTATCGTTCTTTGTGTTCTGCTGGATAAGCTGGACGGTTTTGCCGCACGTCTGGTTAACGCCAGCTCCGAGTTCGGCGCTCAGTTCGACAGCCTTGCAGACCTTATCGCTTTCGGCGTCGCCCCGGCATTCACCGTGTTCTTTGCCTATAAGAACTGCGCTCCGGAATGGTTCCAGACCAACGCCGTGCTTTTGATTGTGACTTTCTCTATTTACGTATTGTGCGCCGCTATGCGTCTGGCCAAGTACAACGCTTGCGACTCCGACACGTTCCACCACCACTTCTCTGGCCTTCCCTCCACTTTCGCAGGTGCTGTTAACGCCATCCTGGTGGTCTACCTGAAGTCTAAGGGCGTTTTTGCAGATCCCAACGGCGCTTTCATCTTCGTGCCGATCCTGGTTATGCTCGTTACCGGTCTTCTGATGGTGAGCCCCCTGTTCCTCCCCAAGCTGCAGCCCCGCAAGAGCGTCGCTCTCAACTTGTTCCAGGCAGTTCTGATTGTACTCACCTACATTAGCGGTTTCTTGTTCGTTTCTGAAAAGATTCCGTTCATTACCGAATACCTGTTGCTCTTGATGAGCCTCTACATGATTATCGGTTTTGCTCTTGGCCTTGTGCAGCGCAAGAAGATTATTGCAGAAGCAGAAGCACAGAAGTAATTCTTATAAAAGGTTTAATGCGAAAACTGCGAGTCCATGACTCGCAGTTTTTTTCGATCTAACTTTTAATATTTGCTTTCCAAAAATTCGGCAAGGGACGTTCCAAACCGGTCAAAAAGTCCCTCCAGGGACATTCTAGGCAACTCCAGCGTAACGCATTGTTTCGGGCCGCCAGACGCCATATTTTCTTTGCACCAGGTTCCTAGGCTGCCGGGAGTGGGATAGCCAATATCGGGCATCCAGGGAAGGTTAAAAACGTTGCACAGACCTTCAACCAGAGAAGTGCGCTCAGGTGCATCGAGGCAGCCAATGGGCGCATGCATCGAAAGGATTTCTTCCGGTTTCAGCTTTTCTAGCAGATCCAGCAAGCCAAGGACTTCAGGTTCTACGGGAAATCCATCCGCACTGCAAGAACGTAAAAGCGTATCTCGGGGAGCCTCCAGCACGGAACGGGAATAGACATAGCCTTCCGGCTTTACGGATACGGGAAAGTTTCGATTCAGGTCCACGCCGTTATAATTCCCTCGGGTGCCCAAGGTCATGCCATCGGGATTGGCACAGAGGACAAAGGCGGCGCGTTCCAGGGGCGCACTTATCAAGCGCAAAACACGACTGAGCAAAAAAGTCGTTTCAGGTTCTTCACCGTGAATTCCCGCAATGACAAGCAGTTCGCATTTGCCTTTGCAAGGGACATATCGAAGATCCGTCCCCAGAACTGATTTGCCGTAGGTTTCCAGCGGTAGCCTGAAAAAACCGCGAGTCCGTTCATCCAGATTCATAGCACTACACAAAATAGGGGTAGATATATTCTTGCGCCAGCTTATCCAGATTATCTAAAAGAGCGGACTTGCAGGCGATTTCTGTCTTCTCGTAGATTTGCTTGAGGCGGTCTAGGGAGAAATTTTCAAGGTAGCGTCTGGATGTGGGCAAATGGGCGATATGCCACATTTCGGGCTGAATCTTGCCGCGGCCGGGAACGAAAACCCGCTGGAAGCCGGCGGATTCCCCGGAGTCCATCAATTCCGTCAGACGTTTATGGAAGGGGGCGAACATCCCGTTACATTCTGCAGGAGTCAGCTCCACTTCATAACCTGGCGGGCAGGCGTTACCGTCGACAACGTCCAGGTCGGTGCCTAGGTGATGGCGGCTGGCGCCCGGCAGGGCGGACCAGGTCAAGATGGCATACATCAGCTGTTCTTCATCCTGGGGGCGTTCCATGGGGATTCCGTTGGCGTCTAACAGCTTTAATTCGCCAGAGGCCTTGCGGTTCCAAATGCTGAGCTGACGTTCAAAGGGGCGGTATGCGGATTCCAACCGGAGTAAAAAGCCTTCCTTCGCCAGAGTTTCTTTTAATTTATTGTAAGCGGGAAGGACGTTCTTATCCATCATGTATCCTTCCATTTCTATAAAGTCAGACGAACCGGCCTCACGTAATCCATAACAAATTAAATTTTCATTTTTACAACTCATTGGATCGTGCCTCCCATTTTCTCAATCAGGTCCATCCACTGTTTGGTAGTCGCCTTTTTCTTTCGGCTGGTCAGGGATTTCTTCTTGCCGCCGGCACTCAGGATCGCCGTAGACATGGGGCTCGGATTGGCGTGGGTCCAGGCAATGGCCAGGGCATCGGACGCATCCAGGGGAAGGTCACTTCCAGAGATTCCCAGGCGGGCAAAAATCATGTTTGCGACCTGTTCCTTTGCGGCACTTCCATCTCCGGTAACGGCCTGTTTAACCACCTTGGGCGGGTATTCACTGTAGGAAAGTCCACGCTTGCGGCAGGCCACCAAAATTGCGCCACGGATGTGGCCGAGGACAAGGGCGCTGCGGGCATTTTTCGCAAAGAATACGCCTTCCATGCTCAACGCATCGGGGCGATATTTGTCTAGAAGAACTTCCAGTTTAGAGACAATATGCAAAAGGCGGTCTTCTAGTTCGTGGTCTGCAGGCGCATGAAGCACTCCATATTCCAGAACTTTCAAGTTTTTGCCGTCTGAATCTAAAAAAGCATAGCCGGTAGTGATAGAACCGGGGTCAATCCCAAGGATAATCATGTCTTGAAAGTTAAAAAAATCTAGATTGTCTTTCTAGAAAGTAAGAGGTATACAATGCTTATCGATCAAGAACGCATGGGTATGATTATGCGGGCGAAAACTCATCCCCGCCAGCTAGGAATTCCCCTGTCTCGTTGGGGCAGGAACCTTATCGCCTGTTGCCCCTTCCATTCTCCGGAAGAGACATCCCTGTTCTTTTACGATGCCTTGGGTTATTGGCGTTATCGTTGCCTGCAATGCGGTAGCGAAGGAGACCTTGTTGAATTTGTAATGCGCAGCCGCTTTAACGGTTTGGATGAGCAGGCCGCCAGAACTGAAGCGCTAGACTTTTTAGGTACGTTGGAACAGGAGCACGAAACCCAGCCTGATGAACACCCATGGATCAAGGAAATCGGTGGCGAGAAATCCAAGGTTCTGGAAAATTTCGTTCGATACTGTCACTGGGCCGCTTGCAAGAGTCCCTCTTCTGCAGAATTTTTAGCTTCCCGCGGCTGGAGTATCGGACAGGCCCAGCTCTATGGTATCGGTTACTATAGTGGCGACCCGGAACCGTTCATCAGCTACTGTATGCTCTCCGGTATCGAAAGACACCAGATTAGTTTCTACCTGGACAATCTGGAAGCCTACCACGAACCCCGCATCACGATCCCGGCCCGCAACTCCAAGGGTCTGATCCATTCTGTTTATGGCCGTCTGATTGATGATGCAGAGGCTACTCACCCGTATGTGTCCTACGCCTCGGGTCCCAGCGACATTCCTTTCAACATCCAGTCGGAAATTTCTAAGCCCGTCATTGTCGAAGGATTCTTTGACGCGCTGACTGCAGACTTGGCCGGCATTCCGGGCGTCGTGTCCACCATGTACCAGGAACTGAGCCTAAGCCACCTCTATAAGTTGAAGGCTTGTGGTGCGGATGCCGTTACGGTTATCCTCCGTCGTGAGCAAGACCGTCGCGAACAGGAATTCCGAATTCAAAAGTATCTGAAGATGGCCGAAGAACTGAATTTGAAGTTCAAGTCCATCGTCCTTCCTGCAGGCGAAACTGTAGACCAGGTGGTACGCAAGAACGGTGCCGACCAGCTCATCTCTCTTGTGGACCAGACTGAAGAAGATACGGTCCATACCCACCGTCGTTCCATGCTCCTGCAGGACATCAAGGAAAACTTTGATACTGCCATGGGTTGCCCGCCGGAAGTCTCCGTCGGCTACACGCTGAATACCTTCCCCAAGCTGACGAGAGAAATCGACGGTATCCAGTCCGGTTGCTTCTACGTTTCTTCTAAGCCCTTCGGTTTGAAGACCACCCTGCTTTCCAGCATCGGTCTAGACCTGCTCCAGAGCAACCCCAACTTGAAGTTGATTTATATCGCCCTGGAAACGCCCCGCCGCCAGATTTTTGACCGCATGGTGGCCATGATGATTGGCGAATCAGTCCTTACCGTTCGTAAGCAAAACGAAGACGAAGCTATTAACCAGAAGATTCTGGAAGCCACACGAGACTTGATGGGATTCGTCCGCAACAACCGTCTGGAAATCTGGGAAGACCAGCCTACCCTCGACAACATCGAGTTGGCAGACATCCTTAAGGACGAAGTAAAGGAACACCCGAACCTGGTAGTCATCATCGACGGCATCGATCACCTGAAGGTTTCTACCCATATGGACCTGTCGGATATTTACCAGAGACGTTCCTCCGTCATTCTGGACCTGTACAAGACATTGGACATTCCCATGTTCCTTGGCGGCGAGCTGATCGATTCCGATGGCGAACTGGTTGGCCCTCGCGCATACCTCCGCGATTCCGATGCGACCTACTGGCTGGAAGAGAAGGGTGCAGACATGGTACTGAGTGTGGATTCCAAGCGTCTCGGAAACAACAAGCTATATCAGGGCAACCTGCACATAGACCCTCTTTCTAACCGTATGGAAGAGGAACCGTGTTTACTGTAGTCGACTTCAACAACTTTTGGAGTCCCTCGGGAGGCGGCGTTCGTCGTTACCATCTGCAGAAGATGGAATTCTACAAGCAGCAGAAAGATGTTCTTCTGGTGTTTGTGATGCCCGATGGGAAAACGTATACAGAACAGGTTAGCGACAGTCTGATTATCGAACATGTGGAAGCCTATAGATTCCCAGGCAACTGGGAATACCGCTTCATGTGGAGACAGAGCCAGATTCAGCCCGTACTCAAGAAGTACATGCCCCAGGTCATCGAAGTTGGCAGCCCCTACATACTGCCCACCGTCGTTCGCCACGCCGCAAAAAAGATTTGCCCCAAGGCAGCCCTTCTCAGTTTCTGGCATGCGGACTTCCCCGTTACCTATGTGGGCCGCCCCGTCGCAAATAAACTGGGCAAGGCTTTAGGTTCCGTTGCAGAAAAGATTGCCTTCTGGTACGCCCGCCGCGAATTCACACGCTTTGACGCAGTAGAAGTTTCTTGCAAGGAAGTAATGGAACGACTGGAACGAAACCATCTGCCGCACCCCTACTGGGTTCCTCTTGGTTGCGACATCCGGATGTTCTCTCCCGAGAAGCATGACGCTACGTTAGCTGCCGATTTTAAAGGCGGCAATTCCGATCGTCTGACCATATTCTTCCCACACCGTTTTTGCGAAGAAAAGGGAATCGAACTTTTACTTGGTGCCTATGACGAATTGACCGCAGAACTTGGTGTGGAACCGGAATTGATCCTCGCAGGAACAGGGCCCTACTTGCCGCAGGTGCAGGAAGCGGTCAAGACCCACCCCCATATCCGTTACGTGGGATTTATCAAGTCTATCGACGAAATGGCCCGCCATTATGCAAGCGTTGATTTAGGCCTAGCCCTTTCTGGCTGGGAAACCTTCGGTCTCTCGATTCTTGAAAGTATGGCCAGCGGGAACGCCCAGATTGGAGCCGCTACAGGAGCCGCTTGCGAGCACGTAAAGGAATCCGGAGCGGGAATCATTCTTGAAGAAAGAACGCCTCACGCGCTGGCCCAGGCGATTATCAAACTTTACAAGTCTGACCTGACAGACAAGAAACTCAAGGCCCGTCAGTACGCAGAAAAATTCAGCTGGAACGATTGCTTTAAACGTCAGCTGGACCTGTATAAAGAAATTTCAACAAATAAGAACAACTAAAAAAAGGAAATAACATGATCAGACATATCGTTTGGTGGAAGTTGAAGGCCGAAGCTGAAGGTGCAACCGCTAAGGAAAACGGCGAAAAGCTTGTTGCCGCCTTCCACGCCCTTGAAGGTAAGATTCCCGGTCTCGTCAGCATCGAATCCGGTTTGAACTTCAACAAGAGCGAACTGGGCAACGGCGACATTGAATACGATATCGCACTGGATACCACCTTCCGCACCAAGGAAGCTCTGGACTTCTACCAGGGTCATCCGGATCACCAGGCTATCGTAGGCTTTGTGAAGAAGGTTGTTGTAGAACGCCGCGCTGTCGATTTCGAATATTAATTCATAAAAAATGGCAATTATCATTTCTTTACTGAATAAGATAAAGAGCCATATCCAGAGTCACAGGAATCTCGTATTCCTGTCTCTGGCTTTTTGGGTGGCTCACATCATTCTACGCGTTTTACTTCTGTTTAGAAGTAACCCCTACGGATTCCCTTTTGTTAGCAAGCCGGACTGGTACATTTTCCATGCCGTTTGTCTGGACTTTATCTGGATTTCCAAAGCCCTTGTCATATTCCTTGTTATTGCAGGAATCCTAAAGGCGATCAAGCCTCAAAAGAATTTTTCAAACGTTCTGCTAGTTATCTACGCAGTTTTTCAGTACCTGCTTTTTGACCTGACATTATTTGATAACGAAGTTCAACGATTCCTTGGATGCCACCTGACTTTCGGCATCGCAAATACCTACAAGGACACATCTTCGCTGGTCATGCTCTGGGACTATGTCGCCAACGACTATTCCATTCCCTTTTTGCAATTCATTCTCCCCTTCGCCATCATCCCATTCATTTTTGTCATCTACAAAATACTAGGCCGTAAGGCAGAACAAAAGGTAAAGGGCATTTCCATCGGAATGGTGATATTCTTTATTATGTCCTCCCTGTTCATCAATGTCATATGGACAGGAAACGCCCGCATGACAAAACTTCGCCCCGTTGTAACCTTGATTTATAACGAAATCGTTTCGGACCATCATCAAGGTTTGACGTACAATGACATCAAGGCCTACAGCAGGTTCTATCAAAATTTATGGACACAGGTAGAAGGCGATTCCCTCTGGAATTTCACAAATGACGAAAAGGGCAATCCCCTTTACCGCACCCCTTCTAACGAACTTCTACAAAGTGAAAAGTTGCAATCCCAGCGAGCCCAAAAACCAAACTTCATCTTGGTCTTTATGGAATCTCACCGTGGTTGGAATACCGGTTTCCTGAACCAGGGAAAAACATCCCCTACCCCCTATTACGATTCCCTGGCACAGCACTCCCGCATTTGGGAAAGAATGCACACCAGCGGGCTTCCCACGACAGGTGGCGTACTGACAACCCACATCGGCATTCCCCACCATTCAACGCTAGCACAGGCAACAGATCTGGCACACATCACCTTGCCTAGCTTCGCCTCGACCCTGACGGATTCCGGATACGCAACCCATTATTTCTCGGCAGCCGACCCGGCCTGGGATAATCTGGGCGTATGGATGTCTAAGTGGTACACAGCACAGCATTACGACAGAAACCGCGAAGACGACTCCACCTTCTTTGATCACGCCACGGAATACGTTCTGGACACACTTTCAAAACAAGGGAAGCCCTTCCTGGCCACATTGATGACTCGATCCAACCACTACCCCTTCAATTTTGCAGCGGGTATGACGGATGAACAAAAGCAGCTGCCTCTAACCGAGCGCATCAACGTCACCATGAACTACGCCGACCGTCAGCTGTCCCATTTTATGCGTGCCGTAGAAAAGCAACCCTGGTTCGACAACACCTATGTCATCATCATGGCAGACCATGGATTCCCCCTAGGCGAAAACGGAGTTTCTACAATGAATGGCGGAGCCTATTCTAACGCCACCTGGATTCCGTTCCTCATTTACGGCAAGGGCATCGAACCGGCAAGAGACACGGCAACGACAGCACAAATGGATATTGCCCCCACCATTCTTGAATTGGCAGGTATTGCAACGCCAAATATTTTCATGGGACACAACTTGCTTCGCGGTTACGGCGACGGACTTTCTCTTGGAGCCTACGCAGGAGTCGCTGCAGTCGGTTACGAAAATCGCAGACTTATCGAAAAACTGCCCCTGGGCACCGGTGACGTACAGGGCCTTTTTGCAGAAGGCGATACCCATCAAGAAAAGAACCTGGCCGATTCCGAAGCGCAGACGACTTCGAGACTGAAAGCCATGCTGGACTCCCTGATTACAATTTCTGACTACTCTCTGGAACATGGAATTTAACTTGAAAAAACTGAATCCCTTTGTCATTATAACAGCCATAGCTCTTGTAATCCAGAGCTACATGCTGGTGCTTTTCTATAGCCTACCCGACCCGCTGGGACTCTCCCTTTCGGAAATGTTTTCGGGTCGCACCATTTGGCAGATCTGCATGGCATTTGGCGCCGTTCTCGTAATGTCATCCATTTTCACCTTCCTGAAGAAACCCCGGGCAATGGTGATCTTTTACGTGTTCTATTTCTTCATAGCCATTGCCGACTACGAGGTTTTCAGATTTTCACACCAGCGACTTTCCTATTCCTTTATACGTACTTATTTTCACCTGTCCAACATCGTTGACGAAACTACAATCACAACCTTGGGTGGCGACCTAAAAGGAACCATCCTGTGGGTAGGTCTGTTATTATTGATTGTGCTGGGCGGTACCGCATACTGTATATACGAAACATTAAAAAGAAAGAAATCCAAGAAGCAGGGAACGCTAGTCGAATACAGTTTTACAAAAAAACTTCCTATCAGTTTCCTTACATCAGGTCTGATTCTTTCGATTATACCGCTCATCTTGTTCCTGACTGGGGCTCGCGGCGAATACACGATTCCCGTCATCAATACAAAGGTGGACATCCGCTTTACCTTAGGCAAGCATACATTAACAGCACCAATCCTTCACATTGCCGCCGTGGAAACCTTTGAATTCGTCCGCGACAACTACAGCATTACAGACGAACTCATCGATAACCTGGATTCCTTTTTGCCGGCAGATTTCAGCAAGTCACGTCAAGATGCAGAATTCCCCGGCTATAGAAAGACGCCAGCCCACGCCTACAAGGCCCAGCACCCCTACAACATCGTTTTCATATTCGGCGAATCCTTCAAGGGCCGCATCATCAACCAGATGTTAGAAGGGGATACAACACTCGCCCCAAGCCTCTGGGATCTCGCCAATCGCGGTAGTTTCTGGTTCAAGAACGCCTTTAGCGGCGGCTACCCAACCGTTCGCGGAACTATGGCAACCTATCTGGGATTCCCCTCCCACCCCAACCGCGACTTGCCCAGTTTCTACGCTTCAAACCATTTTACCGGATTCCCGGAACTGCTGGAAAACTACACCCGATACTACGTCACCGTATCGAACCCTGTTTTTGACCACACGCTACCCTTTGTAGAAAAATTCTTCGGCGACAACTGGAGACTCCCCGAAGACACGAAAATCCCAGGAACAACAGACAGCCTCGGCGTAGACAAGGCCATTGAAGTTCTAGACAGCCTTCCTACAGATTCCCGTTGGCTGCTGACATTCAATACCATCGCCACCCACATCCCCTTCTTTGGCTACCCGGATGAATTCGCCCCGAAGCCTGACGATGCCATGGAGCGTTACCGCAACGCCTTGCGATACACCGACCAGCAATTGGGACGTTTCTTTGAAAAGCTTGCAACTCGTGAGGATTACGAAAACACCGTCGTAATCATTCTTGGTGACCACGATACACCGGTGGACTCCATTGACTACGCTGTTCCCCAGCCTCTGGGCGTTGCCACCACGCGAATTTTCATGGGAATTTTCTCTGCCGACACAAACTTAGTACAGGGTCTGAACGTTCGCGAAGACGTAGCCTCGCAACATGACGTAGGCCCCACCATTATGGACTTGGCCCAAGTTCGCAAGCCCAACCACTACTGGGGTTACGATTTGCTGGCCCAGGAACGCCCCGCAAATCAACCGTCTATGTTCTTCTCCCAGAACTCCTACTATCTGGGATTCCGGGACCATGTGATTATGGGCGGCCTGGATAACGAAGAAGTTTATCGCGGCGAAAAGGAACACTTTGCACAAACCACCGACAAAAACGATTTGGCCTGGAAAACAAAAGCTGTGGGAGCCAGCAAGGTTTTACGTTCTCTGCTGCGCAACGATACGATGCAGCCCAAGGAATAAAGCATACAGAAAATAAAACGTAAAGGGAGCGCCCTAGGGCGCTCCTTTTTTATGTTCTTCTTTACCGTATGCGGTTTACGTTTCTGACTTCAAAATCCAGGAAACAGCCTTTTGCAAATCATCTTTCTGACGTTTGCTCACCTCGGCATAACGCTTCAGGGCACGCTCCGCATAAAGGCCGTAAATGGATCCGTCCAAAAGTTGGATCATGCGGTTTTTCATTTCGCTCACAGAATAAGGATCGAAATAGAGAGCCGCATTGTCGCAAATTTCGGGGATGGACGTAGAACCGCTGGCTGCCACAGGCACGCCGTAACGCATAGACTGCATGGGAGGATAGCCAAAGCCTTCGTTCAAACTGGGGAATATAAAGGCGTAGGCATTCTTGTGTAAAAATTCCAGTTCCTTGGATTCCACGTAACCCAGGAGTACCAGGCGATCCTTGTGCCTGACATTTTTCAGATAGACTTTAGGATTGGTTGCTCCAGTAATGACAAGCTTGAAATCAAAAGCTTCCCCTTGCGATTCCATCATGGAAACCAGCTGGTCGAAAGCCTTTACGGAACGCAAGTTATTCTTTTCCCAGCGGGCACCACTAGTGAGCAAGAAATACTTCTTGGGCAAAACATTCGGCGGCAGGAATCCTTCCGGTTCGTATTCGGTCATGGGGCTGTAGAATACGGGAATTTCCTTATGGAGCAGTTCCGGGAAGAAGGACTTGATAGACGCACGGCTGTGTTCGCTGACGGTTATGGTATCGACACCGCCTTCGGCGATGCATTTAGCTAGGGCCTGATATTTAGGCTTATAGTAGTACTTTTTCCACCATTCACGGTAGCGGAAAAGGGCCTCTACCTTCTGGGACAACTTCTTGGCAAAGGCGACACCCTGACATTCGTAAGGCATTTCCAATGCACGAACGCCGTGCCAGGTAAACACAAAACGTTTAACATTCACCTGCCACTTCGGACTCAGAGAATAGAGCGGAGTGTAAAAATCAGTAATGTTATTTTCGTCGATAATCTGCTGAGGAGAGCTGACGCTCAGATCATAAAGCGGAACGCCATTAGATTCGCAGGCGGCAAGGATATCGGGAGACAGGTATTTACGGCTGTCATAAATACAGCTGAATTTTGCACCTCGATTCACCATGGCCCAGAAAATCACTTCGCCATAGGAGCCCCCGCCATGAAACTTGGCGCTGTGAATGGGCTGAACCGCTTCCAGATTGAAAAGCAGACTCATAGGATCTTACCAATCAAGGAAAGCAACGGCAAGACAAAAGGCATCTTCTTGTACACAAAACCCAAAGACTTGGCAAATGCGTAGGAACGGATAATATCGGCACCCAATTTACCGGCATGCTTTGTCTGATAGAGGAAAGCATCCTTGGCATGGGCAATGACGTCATCGTAATATTCGTTGATGGTAATGCTCTTGTCGGCATTGACCTTCACGGGAATATTCTTCAGGTCGGTGTAGAAGTTCTTGCGCAGGATCTTGGGCAGGAACAGGTCCATGCTATCGGGAACCTTACGGCCACAGGTGTTGATAATGCGAGATCCGAAAAAGTGGAACACCTTTCCTGTGGGAATGTAATCGCGGGCATAAGCCATCTGGCAGTTCCATTCACCCGGCATTTTCTTGGTGACATAATTGAACTTGAAGTTGGCTTCGGCCAGAGAGGCCATGTCATAGGGGAAGTTCTTGGTCAGGCAATACAGCCACAGTTCATGCCACTTTTCAAAGAAGGCTCGAGCCTCGGGCGTATCGCTGGCAAACATGACGCCACCGTTGAAAATCTCATCGTTCAGAATCGGAGAGAATCCCAGCATCTTGGCATTGTTCAGAATCTTCTTGCGATTAATGGCCTTATGCAAATTGGTGTGGAAGTCAAGCACCGCATAAATTCCGCCGCGCCATTCATCAGGAATGGAAAGGTCGCCCACAATGGCGATGTCAGAATCCATATAGAGGAAATCGCCATCCACCACGTTACGCATCACCGTCTTCAGATAACGGGAACGCATCATGGGAGTAAATTTTTCATCGATTTCCAGAGCCACCAGTTCGTCTACAGCCTCTTTCAGGGCGGCTCGGGGGCCAACGAGAGTCGCTGCAGTTCTGTCGTCAGTCAGAAGCGTAACAAATGCTCCCGGGTTGTGAACACGCAAAGATGCAATGGCCACCAAAGTCTGTTCGCAGAAGAAATCCTTCTCGGAACTGGTCAAAACAAAAAGATACTTTGTCATAGACTTAATACTTGATCAGGCTCTTAGATTCGTAATCATTCAGGGTTTCTTCGAGAGACTTATTCTTTTTACCGATCTTGCAAATAATAATCGGCAAACGTCTAAAGAATCGCACGATACGATGAGTGAAAGGTCTCCAGCTACCACTGGTTACATGAATCGCATACGGTTTAAAATTCGTTTCATCGCAGCTGGGCAAGAAGACCTTGCTGGGCAAAATCATCATGTTATTTTCAAGTTGCTGCAACTTATCCTTGTACACAAAACCGAAATCCTGCGCCGTATGGGCATACACATAAGGTGCAATATTTTCGATGTTCAGCTTTCCGTTAGGCAAGATGAACTTTTCTCGTTCATAGTAAGCCATGGCCTTCTTCAAGAAGGGATGATTGGCCTCGGCACCAAAAATGGCAGCCTGCAAGGCAAGTCCCGGAAGGGGAATCTTGTTGGGATCCTTTTTCGTGCCATCTTCGTTCAGCATCTTCCAAGACTTATTTCTCTTAAAATGAGACGTAAATTCAATATTGGTAAAGTAGCCGTTACTTAAAAATTCATCAAAGCTCTGGTAGACAAAAACGTCACTATCCAGATACACGCCACCTTCTGTATAAACCGCATAAAGTCGAATGTAGTCACTTGCGAAAGCCCACTTAGACATGCTAACCGCTTCGCGAACAAAAGGAACCGTATCAATAATCTTTTGGCAACGAGCCATATCCCAATGGATGATTTCATAATCGGGACAACGGCGCTTCCAGCTATCAAGGCAAAGTTTTGCAAGAGGAGGCAGCGGATCGTTAGAAAGCCAAATGTAATGTATCTTTTTCGGAATCATATCAACAATATACCTAATTCACGAGGTGGACTAAGATTTCTTTTTCTTACGAGACCCCATTTCGCCAGCAAGACCCTGTTTAAAGAAGGTCAACACAATCAAAAGAATGATGCCTACATAAATGGTGGCCTTTATCCAAAGGGAAGGAGCCCAGACCGTATTCAAGACAACGTAAGAAATAATCAGGAGCAGGATCCAGGCAATCTGAATCAACAGGTTCAGCCTAAAGGGCCAATATCCCATTTTGCGCAGGTACAGACACATCCAGACATTCTGCAGAATTTGATAGGCCATAGAAGAAATGGCGGCGCCAGCAATGCCAAAAATGGGAATACACATACGGTTCATGATCGTGGCAAACACCAGGGAAACCATATTCATGAAGAGCATAAAACGGCTCTTGCCCAAGGCGTTGATTACAGATCCGGTAAGGCCAAAGAAACCATTTATCAAGTTACCGATAATCAGGATGCCAAGTACGGCAACCGGGTTTTCGTCGGTCACAAAAGACTTTCCTGCAATCATCATGGTCTGCTCGGGGAACAGCACAATGAAAAAGCCAATGGTCAACTGGATCAAGGTCACCATGGAAACGCAATAGGAAAACACCGGCTTTAAGTCCGTGTCAAGGCGTTCCTTGGACATTCCCGCGACCACAGGTTGCAAAATAGGATCGTAACTACTGCGAACTGTCTTGAGGCCGTTAGAAATGGTAACCATCACCGCATAGACACCGGCGGCTTCAGGTCCAATCAAGGCCAGCACCATCCACAAGTCCATGCGCAAAAGGAAGGAAGCGACAATTTCTGTAACACCCAGGGGAATAGAAAACTTCAGAAGTTCCGACGGAATCTTATCCTTGATAAACCAGCGGATCTGGGTAAACTGTCTATTGATCAGGAAGATGTAGGTTATAACGCCAAACAGGTTAGAAACAAAGAATCCCAAGGGCAGGGCCAGCTTATCCTGGAATCCGGTAAAATGCAAAGCCAGGGCAATAACAGGAGCGAGAGTCGTTACAGCAAACTCATTGATAAAAATCTTGTATTGCGGACGACGGTTCCCTTCGGATGAAGCAGCAAACAAAAGCAAGGACGTGTAGGGAATGATAGAAAGAACATAAAGCGATATTTCTGCCGACGAAAGCATGGCCAGGCCCGTGGTAATCCGCTGCAGGTCAAAGGCGGCACCACCCCACATGACCACAGAAATCACCAAGGCGAAGAAAAGCGTACGCCACAAGGATTCAATAATACCCTCATGCTCCGGACGACCGCAAACCTTGTTTTGCGGAATGTATCGCAGCATACCTTTATCAAGGCCAATCACCGCAACACGACTAAGGCTCAAGATCAAAAGCTGAGTAGAAACATATATTCCGAATATTTCCTTACCAAAAACTCGTGCCACCACAATCGTGAGGACTGGAGCGGCAACCTTCAAGGCGGAACCGGCAAAGGTAAAAAGGGTACTTTTACGTAAAAATTTTTGATCAGTCTGTACAGAATTCATTTCGGAGGTACAAGATAGCTTTTTGAAGAGAAATTCCCAACGGAGCCAAAAAATTTACTACATTACGGGTCATGGTACAATTCAGTCAGACTTCGTGGCAAGAATACTCTCTCGCAAACCTGCTAGAGACACTTAGTTGCGCCCCTATGAAAGTGGCTGTAGGTACCACTCCCGTCATCTACTATACCCTTCCCGAGACTCTGGAAAAGGGTGATGTGGTCAAGTACACTATGATGGTGGGATTCAAGAAAATCACCTGGACTGGCCTCATCAGTGCCTTCAGCGACAACAAGTTAACGATTCGCCTGGGCAACGGTCCCTTCCGTGGTTTTACGGCAAAGCATGAGTTTGTCGCAGACGGAAGTCTGACCCGCTGTTTCGACAGTTTTGAATTCCAGGGTTTTATCGGCGGTCCCGAAGAAGTTTTTTCAGGTCTGATAAACAAGGCAAACCTTGTATATGCTGTTGCTAGCCGCAAGGAAGCCATCAGCATCAAGGCAGCCATCGTCGCCAAGAAGCAGACCCAGAGTTTCAGCGCACTAAATCAATCCTCTACCGCCGGTTAATACCGAAGATCGGGGTTCCCATGTACAAATCCCTTGAGCAGGCTCTGCTGGACTTAGAAAAGGCCGGCATGTTGAAGCGCATCCACCAGGAAGTGGACCCTAATCTAGAAATGGCAGAAATTGCCCGCCAGGTTTTTGAAAACAATGGTCCCGCCCTTCTTTTTGAGAAGGTCAAGGGAAGCCCTTTTAGAGCGGCCTGCAATATTTTCGGAACCCAGGAAAGATTGGACTTCCTATTCCGCAAAACCATAAAGGGAACCCAGACGGCAGTCCAGTTCAAATCTAACCCCGTCCAGTTCTTCAAGAACCCCAATCCGGTCAAATTGCTGAGAGCGGCCTGCACAGGCATTAATGCCCTCCCCCGCCGCAGCGGATCCATCAAGGATTTTGAAGAATGTACACTGGCGGACCTTCCGCAAATCAAGAGCTGGCCTTTGGATGGCGGCGCCTTCATTACGTTACCGCAGGTAGCGACCCGCCCTAGCGAAAACGCAAGCGTCATGACCACCAATGTCGGCATGTACCGAATCCAGATTTCCGGAAACGAGTACGTTCCCAACGAAGAATGCGGCCTTCACTATCAAATCAAGCGCGACATCGCCAGACACCACCGGAAAGCCATTGAAGAAAATCGCCCCCTTAAAGTCAGCATCTTTATAGGCGGCACTCCGGCGCAAACTGTAGCCGCAGTCATGCCCATGCCCGAAAACCTTTCTGAGCTGGTTTTTGCAGGGATGCTGGGAGGTAGACGTTTCCGGTATTTCATTCACGATGGTTACTTGATTTCTTCTGATGCCGACTTCTGCATTCTTGGCGAAATGGAACCGGAGCTGAAACCCGAGGGACCTTTCGGCGACCATATCGGATACTATTCCGACAAACATGATTTCCCCTGTCTTAAGGTAAAAAAAGTCCTTTGCAAGAAGAACGCCATCTACCCCTTTACCGTCGTAGGCAGGCCCCCCAAGGAAGACACTCTTTTCGGTAGCTTTATCCATCAGATAACAAAGCCTATGGTTCCCGCATCGATTCCGGGGCTTCACGCCATTCACGCTGTAGATGACGCCGGAGTTCATCCCCTTTGCCTAGCATTGGCCAGCGAACGATTCGTGCCCTACGCCAAGGAGCGGGAACCCATGGAGCTGCTGAAAACCGCCAACGCCATTTTAGGGTTCAACCAGGCAAGTCTCAGCAAATACCTTTTAATCGCCGCCAAGGAAGACAACGCCAACCTGAACGTCAACGATGTACCCGCCTTCTTTGCCCATGTGCTGGAGCGCCTGGATTTCAGCAGAGATCTGCATTTCCAGACCGCCACCACAATCGACACATTGGACTATACAGGAGGACGTTTAAACCACGGTTCCAAATTGATTATGGCTGCCGCCGGAGAAAAGCGTAGGAATCTTCGCCATGATATGCAGGACATAGAAATTCTGCAGTTACCGGATGCATTTACCAATTCACAAGGAAAGACGTCAAGAAATCTTATCAAGATGCCCATGGCAGGAGTTCTTATCATTCAAGCGCCTGCGTTTAACGAAAATGAAAGAGAAGCCATTTTCATGCAACTGGAATCCGCCCTGGACAAATGGGAGTTTAGAGAGAATTATCCCTGGATTTCAATTGTCGACCAGGTATCCGAAATCGACAACGAACGTCTGGATGGAAGCAAGCTACCCGACTTCTTGTGGTTAACGTTCACCCGTTCAGACCCGGCCCGTGATATATTCGGCCTACAAAGTTTCATACAAAATAAACATTGGGGTTGCCATGCGCCGATAATCGTAGACGCCCGAGTAAAACCTCATCACCAAAAAAGTCTGACGATTCCCAACGAAATAAAAAAACGTGCAGCTGAAATTCTTAAGCAGGAACTCTAACATGATTGCTAGATACATCGCAACACTTCTGTTTATTGCAATGGTGCTTTGTACATCTGCATATTCTCGTAGTGTCTGCGGAACAGAATTGATGATCAAAAATCGTCATGGTCAAAGCCTTGCAAAACCGTCTGTTCAATCAACATCAATTTCACTCTGCAACAGCGAAGACCTCTACGACAGCGTCTATACAAGAACGACAGACCACTTCCAGATTTTCTACACCCTTTCTGGCCCCCACAAAACAACAGCCGCCTTTGTAGATTACTTGGCGAGTTATGTGGAAGAAGCACGAAAATTTCACACCGAAAAAATGGGGATGCAACCCCCTCAAGGCATTTCAGAAACGCATCATTACCAGAAACCCGTAAAAGAGGGGCTCTATCCCGTTGAAATTTTGGACATTTCTCTTGTGAGAAATTCACATTCCGTTTTCGGGCAAATCTGTAATGAATGCTATGGAGCAACATATTCTCCCGAAGAAAATAACGAGAGCGAATTGATGATTGAAAACGATTTCCGTCATCAGCCTTCCCTCCAGGTTGCTTACGACACCATTTCAAAAGACAATCAAGGTTGCGTCTACCCCCGTCCCACCGTCGAGTTCGAAAACAAGGCTCACGGTTACTCCTATGCCGAACATTGGAAAGAAGGCATCCGGGTTACCGTCATTCATGAACTGTACCACGCCATACAACTCGGGTATCACCCTTTCACAAAGGAAACCTTTTGGTTCGAAGCATCAGCATCGGGAATCGAAGAAATCGCAAACCCCGATATCGATGATTACTTCAGCTACCTTTCCTCCATGTCAACCAAGGTAGGAACGCCACTTAACCAAATGGGCCAACCCTACGGCGCAGGCATTCTACTGATTTACCTCTATAATTTCGTCGACAAGAAAATTGACAAGGCCATATGGGAAAACTACAAGAAAAATCCCAACAAGCTTTTCCCCGAACAGCTCAAAGCGGTGATTGATCAAAAGAAACTTTCTGTAGATTCCTTGTTTCAGGACTTTGCGACAAGACTTTCTTTTGCAGGGAACCGCAGTACATTCATAGACTCCACGGAACTCATTTGCAAGGATGAACCCAGGTGGCCAGAATTCTCATACATCCAGTTAAAAACCAACGGCGACAACAAATCGGTAAAGCCCGCGATCAACGACCTAGCCTATAAATTTTACAGCAATGGCTCCCCCATTTTAGAAGATTTTCTGGGGCAGGTTTCTGCAGTCGCTTACCAGGGAAAGTCCGCTCAAATTGAGAATTTTAAGACAACCAACGATGCAGATCTATTCTACGCCCAAGCCTCGGCAAATTCAAGCATCGATTCTATCGCGTGGATCTTTAGCAATTTCAATAGTCAAGAGTACCTCCCCACCGTCCTCAAGGATTCTACCCTGCGAGCCTATCCTGTTCCCTGGCGAGAAGGTTATCTGTGCTTTACCCCGCTCCCCCACGACAAGCACTTCATAGAAATCCGCAATCGTCGCGGAAACCTGATTTCCCGAGAAAAATATGAAGGTTCAACACTCTGCCTCGAGGAATCCCGAGTGAGAGAGTTGATGGCTCCAGGAGTTTACCGCTTTAGAGTCGGAAACAGCGGGAAAACAAAGGATTTTATTATAATCTATTAATTAAAGCCAGCTAAAGATGCAGTCATCCTTTTCCAACTTGGGAAGGATAGACGAAGGCGCCAGCTTATCAGAATTCTTGAGCACAGCCTTGCAGGCTTCTGCAAACAGGGCATGCCCATTGTTGTAATGTTCATCAAGACGGCGGCGGGCATAGCCTTCCGCAGAATGATTGTGGATCATGAAAGCCCAGTCAGAAGACTGGAACAGCATCAGTTCACGTTCCATCTGCTTGATATAACGGCTCATCAATTTGCCGTTCTTCTTACCAAGGGCACCCATTCGTTCCTGAATAGATTTCAAATGCTGAATCATGGCGCGAAGACGATAGGACTGCGGATAATACTGATCCGTTTCGCCGTTAATCCATACGGAACCAAAGCCTCCTTCACCCCAGCTAGAAAAAGCCGGTTCATGAACTTCGGGATCTGCAGACGAAGTCATCACCTGATCAGCACCAGCAAACTCAATCACATTAGACGAGGCGGCACGTTCCAGCATCGCTTCAAGGAACAAGGGACCTTCAAACCACCAATGGCCAAAAAGTTCAGCATCGTAGGGGCAAAGCATGCAAGCCTTATTTCCTTCCATGTTCACCAGCAACTCAGAAATTGTGGTTTCTCGATTAACTACGAAAAGGTGGGCATGATCGCGAGCCAGACACATGGCATTCCAAGGCCTATAAAGCTCCTTGTTTTCGGAACCCGTAATTCGATTGTACTTAAAACCGGAATCAATGGGTGTTTCACCGGCAAAGAAATAATCCCCGAGATAATCCTTCGGACGTTCCTGAGCGATATCCTTAAAAAATTCGCGGTATTCAGGATGCCCCGGATAACCAGTTCGGCGACTCCACACCTCCATGGAGCTCTTCTGCTCGCGGCCCATACAATACAGGCCCTGAGTGGTTTTAAGCGGAGTAAAAACGCCATACTTAGGAGGCGGAGAAGCAAGCAGGGCACCGTGAGTTTCCAGGAAGAAATAGCGGATACCGAATTCAGCCAGGTACTTATCCAGTCCCGGGAAATAACCACATTCCGGAAGCCATACACCCTGCGGCTTACGGCCAAAGGCCCTTTCAAAACATCTAACAGAAACATCTAACTGTAGACGAATCGATTCAGGATCGCTCTGGTATGCCGGCAGGAACGGATGCGTTCCTACGCAGGTCAGCAAATTCAGTTTGCCCGCATTTTCCAGTTCAAGAAATTCACCCAGCAAGTTACGGTTAATACGGCGTTCCCACGTATCAATCAAAGTTTTCTGACGTTCCAGATAGAACTTCGACAACGATTCCTGGGGTTTACCTTCGTTAAGGCGAACTTCTTTCTGAATGAGTTCCAACTGCTTGTTGAGATGTTCCGAAAACTTATCTATGAGACGTTCATTGGAAAGCATCTCGATCAGCGGTGCCGAAACACTCAAGTTCAAAGTCCCGGGAACCCCCTTTTCCAGAAGACGACGCATAGCCTGAACCAATGGCAGATACGTTTCTGCCATAGCTTCAAAAAGCCAGTTTTCTTCAAAAAAACGATCGTATTCAGGATGATGCACGTAGGGCAAATGAGCGTGCATCAAGAAGAGGATTTTACCAGGAGCAGACATAGACAAGTACGAGTTATAAGTTATGAATTACGAGATCTTATAAGGCGGCTAAACCACCGTTACAAATCTCATAATTCGTACTTCTTAATTCATAATTAAGCCGCAGGCTTACTCCGTGCGCTTTACAACGATAGGAACGATTGTAGTGGGGAAATCGCCATCCTTATCGGTAGCAAAGACAGGAATAACCTTGGTCACATCGGGCAGGTCTTCTTCAAAGCTGAAGGTTCCATCCGGATTCAGGGGGAAGTCTTCGCCGCGAACCTGGAGATGGGCGTCGGGACGAGTGCCACCGTAAACGATGAGACGAGTCTTTACCCACAGGAAGAAATCCTTACCGTAGCTAACGGAATCCTTAGGAGCGGCAATGGAAAGAGAACCGTTGCTCTGGAGGGCAGCACTGGAAAGTGCGCCAGAGAACATGGATTCAGAGGAGCTACCAAAGTTTTCGCTCAAGGACTTGAGCCAGGATTCAGCAGTCTGGCTAGAGAAGCCGGAACTCATGAAGTTGCCCAGAGTATTGCCGCCCAGGGAAGCCTTGGCAAAAGCATCATCAGAAGCGGGAGCTGCTGCAGACTTGTCGAAAGTCATGACCGGAGCAGATTCCACGATAGGCATAAAGTTGTTGCCCTGAACAGCGCCAAGAACGGCGACGCAGGACTTGTTGGACGGATTTTCCACGTACCAGCTGCGAGCATCAGCAGGAACTTCGATATCGCGGAACTTGCGCTTCTTGCTACGCTGGACAGTCAGGTCGGAAGCAATGTCGAACAAACGGAGGACCAGCTTTCTCTTGCCCTTCTTGGCCTGCTTGATACGGTTTTCGGAAACTTCCCAGAAGGCATGCATCCAGTTAGGATCCTTCTGCATGAGAACCAGGTATTCAGCGTCAAAGGACTGAGCCATGGAAGCAACGTCAGCAGACTTTTCAGAAGCGTTTTCAACTTCTGCAGAAGCGGCCTTGGCCTTTACACTTTCTGCGGCAGCCTTAGTTGCCTTAGCGGTCTTTGCAGTGGCCTTAGTAGTCTTTGCAGCGGTCTTGGCGGTTGCAGCCTTGGTAGTCTTGGTAGCCTTTTCAGTCTTTTCAGTCTTTTCTGCCTTAACGGAAGCCTTAACAGCCTTCACCTTAGTTGCAGCAGCCTTTGCCACCTTGGAAACCTTTGCCACGACCTTTTCAGCCTTGGCTTCAGCTTCCTTCAGGGTATCGACGGTAGCCTTGGAGGCAGCCTTTTCCCCTGCAGCCTTCTTGGTCGTACGAGTTTTCTTAACTACTTCAGCAGTCTTTTCAGCAACGCTCTTCACAGCGCTCTTGATCTTAGACTTTACTTCTGTTTCTTTCTTAATTGCCATTTTCGGCCTCCTTCATAAACACTTCTATCTGCGAGTCTGACCCCAGTTTCCAATACCGGTCAATCCAATTCGAATGGCAAAGAACGTTTCGTCCCATTCGTTATTGGAGTCAGCAAATCGCATGCCACCCTGGAACGCCAAATCTAAAGTCGTTCCCTTGCGGCCCAGGGGGAAACCTGCTCCCAGAGAGCCCCCTGCTTCATAAACATCCTTAATGTACCAGCTCTTGTACCATGCACCTACACGATAATTGATACGTGTCCAATACGGGTCATAGAACAAGGGACTTCCATCACACTGATAACCTACCGATGCCATAAAATCACTCTGGGTATCGGTAACCTTAGTCATGTCCCAACCGCCAGCAAGATTTTCAATTTCGCTATCCCAGGCGCGCCACTGCAGGTCGAACATGACATTGTGGCGCTTGTTCAGACGGTAGTTGATACCCGTGGCAAACATAGCCGGCACGTCAATTTCGCGAGTATAATGGGTGGTTGCCAAAGTGTCGTTTTCATTGAATCTGAAATCATATTCCAATGCATTCGACAAAGTGTAACCGGTCGTATAAGAGAAGAAATAGGATGCGACACGACCACGATACTGCAATGCCATCGTGTAATAGGCCGGATGATCCTTAAGTTCCCAGGAGCCTTCGACATAGTCGGTCAGGGTATAACCACGAGCACCCCAGACATCCTTCTTTTCGAGGTCACCTGTATCGGTGTTCAAGGTTAGACTGCGAGAGTTGCTACCCATAACAAAGTGAGCGGATCCACCAAGAGAAATAGATCTCAGGAAAGGCAGTCTAAGAGCATAAGTGGGAACCAGCTCATACACGCTACCCTTGTACTCGATCTTCGTGGTGTTTTTATCATCATCCGTATATTCTTCATTCATCGTGGCGGCATAGTGCTGCCACAAAGAAAGGCCCATTGCGCCAAAGCCTCCCATGGGGAAAGACAAATTGAACGAGGGCATAGAAAGATTTCTGCCGATGTAGCTGGCACCGTCGTTACTTGCGGCATCCATTTCCAGGAGGAAGTTCAAGTTGAAGACAACCTTGGTATCGAAAGCAAGGCGGGCCGGGTTCACCACAGAAAGGCCTTCGGCGTCACCCGTTTTGGCATTGCCGGCAAAACCACGACCAGCAGCGGAGGCTGTTCCTCCCATAACCTGTTCTTCGCCCAGGGCATCCATACCGATCATGGAACCAAAGGACAGTCCTGTCAAAACGCAAAGTGTACTAATAAGCTTTTTCATTATTCATCCCCCCGCTTAGTAGCCAACCAAAGTTTCAGCGTTGCAGGACTCTTCATAGAAGTTCCAAAATCGTAGCGGGCGTAATCCATGTAAGGCAGATACCTGAAGGAAGTATCCTTTGTAGTCTTGTTGTAGTAATCCAGGTAAGTGGGATCCTTTTCCTGCAGGAACGGATAACCCATACGAATCATCATCTTGAGCGTTCTGCCATCGCTGGCCTTATTGATGAAATCACGAACTCCATAGGAAATCTGCAAGGTCAAGGAATCCCCTTCGTGGAAAATCAAGTTCTGGTGACCACGGTCCTTGATGGTTGCAGAATCCAGACGGTATTCTTCCATTCGACGAACCTGGCCGTCTGCACTATCCACATAGGAGCCAACCACAACCTGAATAGGAAGTCCTAGTTCACTGCTCCCCTTGGAGTCATCACGGGCGAACGTCATACGGGCAAGAATAACAGCTTGACGGACGTCGTTGCTGTCCCCCGTCACAAACGGGAACTCGTCACCATAAAATTCAGACAGTGCCTTGAGAATTTCTGTAGAGGGGTATTCCACCACCAACGAGTCAAAAACACCGCCATGCAGCACAAGGGCATCCTCATCTTCCAGGTTAGAAATCAGAGAAGCCATTCGGAAGGGATAGAAATCCTTGTATGCAGAATCAGACAAGGTCCTTATACGCCAAATCGGAGCATGCTTAGAGGAGCTTGCACCGTAGAAACGATAGATTCTGGAAGCTTCCGGTGCAGAAAGACGGAGCTGCAAGCGGCAGGCAGGGCCGACCTTCTTCAGACGTTCCACAAGGGCAATCGGCAGGTCGATCTTCAACACGGTATCCTTCTTGCCCAAAGAAATGGAATAAGTCGTGTCGACGGTAGTATCGGCATTCCAGCTGGCCAGGTTTTCGTACCATACGGAAGCAGAGACTCCACCGATGCTGTCCACAAACTTTTCAGAAGAACCCTTGTGCAGAATCCAGCTGACATCAAGGTTCAATTTTTCCTTCAGCGGCAGGGAATCCTTCGGGAAATTCTTGTTGTTGTAGAATTCAAGCAAGGGATACAGCGCAATAAAGGAAGCTGCAGAATCCGACTTATACAAATCAGCAAAGAATTCCTTGTTGTGGAAAGCGAAATCAAAAACCAGATCATGAACCAGGTTAGACTGTTTTCCCAGAACGCCATAAGTATTGGCTGAATGGGCAGAAGTATCCAAAAAAGTTTCGAAAGCCACCGGGGACAGGCCATCAACGCTCAAAGTCTTGACCTTATAGGAAGAAGGCATTCCGTGGTCAGACAACCAGCTATTCAACCCATTATCGTCAGATTCAAAAAGGCAGGACGTCAAGACAAGGGCAAGAACACCCAACAATCCGCTAACAAAAATGCTTTTTCTCTTTTTCACTCGGAACTCCGAATACAATCTATATAACATCGGTTATTAAAACTTCGTGACCAAATATAGCAAGTTTAGGGTAAGCAAATAAGAACATCTAACGATACAAGGCACCCATAAAGGGGCTACATCCTGTACGCAGCACCAAATATTTGTTAAATTTGCATACGTTAAAATTTAGAGGAAATTATGACTCAGTTCAACGCTCATTTTAGAAACATCAACGGCGACGATACCTACCCGGTAACCGACGTTATTTACCGTTCCAAAGTCGACAACAGCCTGCTGGAAGTGGAACACGACCGCAAGGCCCTGGCAGAACGCAGCCCCGAAGAATGGAAGAAGCTGTTTGCCGAACGCCGCATGAGCTTTGAACCGGCTGACCAGAGTGGTATCTGGAGCAAGCGCGAAATGGTTCTCCCCGATATGCCGGTGGAAGACATCGTCACCATGCGCGAAGGTTGGAGCCCGCTGTTCGACGCCGCTCCCATCGCCAAGGAACTGGGCATCAAGAGCCTGAAGGTCAAGCTTTGCGGCAACTCCCACACCGGTTCCTTCAAGGACCTGGGCATGACCGTTCTGGTAAGCCAGGTGAACCACATCATCAAGAAGAACATTCACCCCATTGACGCCGTCGCTTGCGCATCTACCGGTGATACTTCTGCAGCCCTTTCCGCTTACTGCGCCAAGGCTGGCATCCCGTCCATCGTGTTCCTGCCCGCCGGCAAGACCAGCGTTGCTCAGCTGATCCAGCCCATCTCCAACGGCAGCATCGTTCTGGCTCTTGACACCGACTTCGACGGCTGCATGAAGATCGTTCAGGAAGTCACCAAGGACAACCGCATTTATCTCGCCAACTCCATGAACAGCCTCCGCGTAGAAGGTCAGAAGACCATCTCTCCGGAAATCTGCCAGGAAATGGGTTGGAAGGTTCCCGACACCGTAATCATTCCGGGCGGCAACCTGGGTAACGTTTCCGCTCTGGCCAAGGGCTTCGAAGACTGCAAGGCAATGGGCCTCATCGACCGCATTCCTCGCATTATCGTGGCTCAGGCCGAAAACGCAAACCCCTTCTACCAGGCTTACGAACGCGGTTTCGACCAGCTGGTTCCCATGCAGGCCAAGAAGACTCTCGCTTCCGCCATCCAGATCGGCAACCCGGTCAGCTACCCCAAGGCAGTTCGCGCTATCCAGAAGACCAACGGTATGGTGGTCAGCGTCTCTGAAGAAGAACTGGCAAACGCAGCACACCGCGGCGACCGCATCGGTCTGTACTGCTGCCCCCACACTGGCGTGGCTCTCGGCGCCCTGGAAAAACTCTGCGCTGCAGGCAAGATCGACAAGGACGAAGAAGTGGTTGTCATCAGCACCGCTCACGGCCTGAAATTCACCGAATTCAAGGTGGGCTACCACGAACAGAAGCTGGAAGGCATCTGCAGCAAGTACGCAAACCCCATCTTCAAGGCTCCCGCCGAAATCGGCCCTGTCATGGATATCCTGAAGAAGGAAATGGCTGCTCGTAAGCGCTAATTGGCGAAGGACGAAGTCCGAGCAAATGGCGCTTAGTAAAGCGCTAATTTTTCGCGGACCGGTTCCGCGCAACACAATAAAATTGAAGAAGCCTCGGAAAAAATCCGGGGCTTTTCTATCTAAAGACGTTGCAAAAAGACCGCACTATGGATGAATCAAAATGCCACCATTAAATTCATTCCACCACCAGCATGAGCAAAGTCTATGGTAGGAACAATACTGACACTAACTGCATTAGGATTTCCGGCAGCCCTACGACGCTTGTAGGCATTTTCAGATTTCAAATACTCATCAAGTTGTCTAGCATGAGCACGATGTTCATTCAAGTAATAGATATTATACCCTAAAATCGGGCCACCAACAAGCAACAGCGGAACAGAAGCAACCAAAGATACCAAAAACATTCTGGCCATAGCGGGCTTCGGGAATTTCGTTCAAAACCAGCTGACGATAAATTTCCGTACTATCAATGCTCCAGTCCATTGGCGGGAGTTCCAACACCTGTTCATCCGTCAAAGTGTCTTTTGCGGAGGGATAAACAGATGGTCCATTCCTCCCAACCGCATTCTGCTCATGAGCAAAAACCAACGAAACAAAAAGAAAAGCGAACAAAAAAACTCGCATAATGATCCTCCTATACGCACCCAAAATACATTCATTTCCAGAAAAACACAAAAACGAGTGCAATGTTAAAAAATTTCCCAATATACGTACCAGCCGAGTGTCGCGGGAGGTCGCTTGCGGACTCACAGGACCGAGGCGAAGAACAAGTTTGTTTTGGAGGGGTTCGGCCATTTGGGCCCTTAGTCTTGTTAAAGAAAGGGCTCCCCGAAGGGAACCCTTTCCTAAGAAGGAGAAAATATGAGCGGAATCCGGAACCTTGAACTTACCAGGAGGGGAGCAATGATAGAGTTGTTTGAGGATTTACCCTTTTCCCGTTCACGATTCTAAATATACCATTCTTTATGCAGTAGAGAACTACCAATTATCTTACTTTTAATTACATAAAATTATTAAGAATAAGCATATTTTTTCAGTCATCTTTACTGCAATAAAAAATAAACCGTTTCCAACAAAATAGTCGTACACGGCTTATTTTAAGAATCGTTTACGCTACAGGATTATTCTTCGCGGAAAATAATCTTGCACTTCGGAACAAAGCGGAAACCGCCGCGGCGATGACGTTCAATTTCGAAGAACTTCTTAACGCCTTCAGTCGGCTTATCCGGATCATCAGAACCGTTAATGTGAGCAATCACGCGGTTCAGACGGCTTTCAAAGTTGGGGCGCAGCGGATCCATGCAGATTGCCGGATCTCGCTTGAATTCACGGTTTTCGTATTCTTCACGACCGGTAGCAGTATATTCGCGAAGCAAGTTGCGGAGGATTCGAGCAGGAACGTTACGCATCAAGTGCTTGCTGTTCACAGAAATGGAATCATCGCTCTTGTAGTAGATAATGGTCACGGAGTCGTTCATGGCTTCCAGGAGCTGTTCCTGAGCGCGCTGGATGGGCTGCCAGGAATCAAATTCCTGCTTAACAACAGCGCTCATCAGCTTGTTGAAAGGCTCCGGTGCAACAACGTTTGCCTTATAGTCAAGGAAGACCACACTTGCCGGACAGCCGTAGTAGCAGCCCTTGTGGATCAGTACAGCACCAGTCTTTTCGTCCACCACGTCTTCGATAGCCTTGATACAAGCCATCTTAGTTTCGGCTTCGACTTCCCATTCCAGTCCGTACTCGGACAGGCAGTCGCCAAAGGTCATGTACTTACCGACCTTGATACCAGAAACGTAGATAAAGCCATCATCGCGCATTTCTGCGGTGGCACGGTTTTCAAGAGCTTCAATGAAGGAGGTCTGTGCAGCCTTGAACTCAATGTGTTCGTAAGCCGGAGTGTTCAGGAGGATGGGGCCAATCTGGACGAGGCCGATAAACCAGCGCATGGGGTTGGTCACCAGAACACCCGGAGAGTCAAAGCGGAAGGAGAAGTATTCCTTGCGGTTGCCATCAACGAGTTCACGACGCAGGAACTTTGATTCGTTCAAAAGCGGATAACGCTTGGGAATGATGTCGAGGCAGAGCTGACGGACATCTTCGGTAGCGTAGAACTGGGAAACGTACGGGAGGTAGGAACGGAGCACGCTACGAGCCGGAACAGCTTCGAAGGCGGCGCAGCGGTCGATGATGCGCTGAACGAAGGTATCCGGATTTTCACCGCGTTCGTACAGCCAGCTCACCACATTGTTCATAACCAGGCGATGTGCACTTTCATCTACGAAGGAATCTTCAAAGTAGATGTCATTAAGCATCTTCACGTTAAAGCGAGAGTCCCGCTTAACGAGCGTAAGAATATCCTTCACAGGATAGGAAATCAACAGTTCGATATGAGTAAACTGCAAAAATAGATTTGAAAGCACTTTTAACCTCACTCCAGTGGTTTCTTTCGACTAGATGCACAAAATTCCAGTTGGTTCCACTAAATTAGCAAAAAAAACAAGATTCATCACACAAATGGCTATATTTTGGGCATGAAAACCGCCGAAATCCACTTTTTGCCAGACGAAATCATCAATAAAATCGCTGCAGGTGAAGTTATTGAGCGTCCGGCATCCGCTGTAAAGGAACTCATCGAGAACGCAATTGATGCGGGAGCCACCCGTATTCAAGTCACTATCGAAGAAGGCGGAAAGAAAAAAATCCAGGTTTCGGACAACGGGAAGGGCATGAGCAGCGCCGACCTGGACATCTGCTACCTGAGGCATACTACATCTAAACTAAACAATGCCGACGATCTTTTTCATCTAAGAACAAACGGTTTCCGAGGCGAAGCCGTGGCTTCAATCGCCGCCATTTCTAAGCTGACAATCACCAGCGCCACAGACGATGGCGAAAGCGGACGTCTCATTCTTAAAGGAGGCGAACTGGTAGAAAAACAGGATATTCAGGCAAGTCGCGGAACAACCTTCCTGGTAGAAGATCTTTTTTACAACACTCCAGTCCGTCGAACGTTCCTGAGTAGCGAAACTTCAGAAAGCACTCGAATTTTTGACGTCATCCTTAAGACAGCGATCGCCCACCCGGAGATCCGCTTCGATTATAAGGTTGGAGGCAAATCCGTATTTACAGGCGTCCCCGGAGAGCTCCGAAGCAGAATCGCCGAAGCCATCGGTTCTAAAATTGCAAAGGCGCTGCTCCCCGTGGACTACACCGAAGCAGGCATCCACGTCACAGGCTTTGTCTCCCCCACGACCGAAACAAACGGCAAGCGCAACAACCAGTATTTGTTCATCCGCAACCGCCCCATCGAAAGCAAGATGGTCAGCAAGGCGGTTACCCAGTCCTACGAGCCTTACGGTGCCCAGTGCAAACCTGTATCGGTACTCTTCCTGGACATGCCCGACATGGAGTTCGACGTAAACGTTCACCCGGCCAAGCGAGAAGTCCGCTTTGCCAACGGGAACCTAGTCTTTCTGGTCGTCCTCCACGCCATCCGCGAAACGTTCAAGCAGGACATGGAAGCAAATTCCCCGTTTATCGACTTGAGCGATGAAATGAGTTCGCCCGCCCCCGCAGCGTCTTCGTTTGCGGAGACTGCGGCACCGACCAGTTCCTTTGCCCCTCCCTTACAGTTTGCGGCACCTGTCAGCGAACCCACACCCCCTACAAGTTTCAAGGATCCTGGCCCTAAGCAGCCTTACACGCCCTCTTACACGCCCCCTTCGTTCAGCAAGTCCTGGATTTCTCCTAAGCCGGTAAAGCAACAGCGCGAAGACGACTTGAACCAGGACTTGTTCAGCACCCCCGAAGCAGGAAAGGTCATCTCCCTGGAAACAGAGAAGAAAGCCGAGGTCAAGGCTCCTCCCGTCTGGAATCCCCCTGCCTTTTTCCAGATCGCCAACACCTACATTGCCGGCGAAGACGTCAACGGTTTGCTCATCATCGACCAGCATGCCGCCCATTCCCGCATCCTGTACGAACAGGCTCTGGAGACTTTGCGAAACGGTTCCGCCCTGGACAGCCAGGAACTTCTGTTCCCGGAACATCTGGAACTCAGCAAGATCGAGGCCCAGGTTCTCAGTTCTGTCGAAAGCCAGTTCCAGCAGTTGGGCTTTTACATCGAACACTTTGGCGGAGACACTTACCAGATCCGTTCTATCCCCAGCGCATTGCCGCTGTCACGAGCCATCAAGGCGGTACGAGACTTTCTGGACAGCATCGACGGCAACAGCGAAGGCGACATGGTAAAGGTGCAAGACATTATCGCCAAGGCCTGGGCAAAGACCAACGCCTACCAGGCTGGAGACAAGTTGAAACCTGAAGAAATGGCCACATTGATGGGCCAGCTCATGACCACCGACGAACCGTTGAAATCCCCCTACGGAACGCCGACCCTGATGCGTTTGACATTAGAAGAACTGAGCAAGAAATTCAGACATTAACTGTTCTGACGACAGTCCTTCAGACAAATTATTCCGCAATTCTGATTCCAGTTTTGCGGATTTTTTTTCGCGTAATGACATGGCCGACTTTAAGGCTTCGGCGGCCTGTTCGTAAGACGAATCATTCCAACGGTACTTTATAAATTCAGCAGTACTCGCTTGCGATAAAACAATATTAGGGAGAGAAAAATAGGACGTCCTGACAAGACGTTTCCCTAGGGCATAGGTCAATGCATCCGGCTTGGTACAGACGACCAGGGGACCCCCGGACAAGGCAAGTTCCAAGGTAGCCGTTCCCGGAGCAGAAATCGCCCCCTGGGAATTTCTATAGAAAGCACACCGTTCCTGGGGCAGAGAGGGAGCCTCGACCACCTGAATCCAGGAGGGAACCTTTCCGTGGAAATAACGGTTTAGGCAGTCTTGAATAAGGGCCACCAAACTTTTTCGGGCCGCGACGAAAGCAAAATTTTGATCCTGGAACTTCGATGCAATCTTCAGGAAAACAGGAATATTGCGCAGAGTCTGCCCCTTACGGCTACCCGGCATCAGCAGGATTTTTTCGTGAAGATTTTTTTGTTCGGAAGAGTTCGTCACTTCTTCATGGGTGGATTCTGCAAAAGGGTGCCGCAAACGAGAAACGGAGCATCCTTCCATCTCATAAGGGGCTTTCTCAAATTCAAAAAACACAGCCAGTCGTGTCTGAGGAACAACCGCCAACTGCTTGGCACGTTTCGCCTTCCAGGCCCACACCTGGGGCGGCGCCACATAAAGGCTTGGTTTTCCGAGACGCCCCGCCAGCTGGACTAGCTTCATGTTGAACCCGGGATAGTCAATGGCCACCAGCCCCTTGCAGGCAGGATTAGCCAACACCGTTTCCAGAGTCTTATAGTCTCGACGAAGTTTCAGATACTTAGGAAGCACATCGCCAAAACCGGATACCGGCAAATCCTCATATTCCACAAGAGCGCGCAGACCCGCCCCTTGCATGCGGGGGCCACCTGAGCCCAAGGCATCAAACTGATGCGCCCCTTTTTTGAAAAAGGCAGAGACTAGGCTTTCACCAATGCAGTCTCCAGAATCTTCACCCGCACAAAAAAGGATGTACGGTTTACCTTCTTGCATTGCTAGAAACCCACACCTTGATAGCGCCGAGTTCTTTACGAAGTTTTCCAAGAAGTTCCGGAGAATAAACCACCTTGCTCTTTTTAAGAGCAAGCACATGTACGTTGCCAGATTCAGATTCCACATGACAAATCAGGTCACAACCCCGTTCTCCTTCTTCTACGAAGGGGGCGTTACGTTCCATCAAGTCCTGCAGTTTCTCGGCAAATTCTTCATCCACCATGTTCGAGAGAATGGCCATATGGATGTATTTCACCATATCGAAGCGGACACGATCCAACTGAATGACTTCCTGCACAACAAGCTGGAGGCCATCAGACATTCGTTGCGGTTCCAGGGAGCCTTTCATCAGAACGCGGTCATCGATGGTCACGGTATCGCGGAACTGTTCCCACATATCCTTCTTGAAGAAGACATCCAGGTCTCCGTGGAAATCCTGAATGGTGCCAACACCAATGGTATCGCCCTTCTTCGTTTCGATGGACTTCAACTTGATGACCACACCGCCAACGGCCACGGCGGCATCACCCACATGATGGCTCAGCTCATCTTCAGCCAGGGAACAGGTGCTAAAGCCCTGAAGTTCCGGACGGAATTCATCCAGCGGGTGGCCCGACAGGAACAAGCCCAGAATATCCCGTTCCTTGTTGAGCATTTCCATGGCGGTCCATTCTTCCGCTTCTTCAAGAACTTCGGCGGAACTATCCATAGCCGGTTCGCCACCGCCCATATCGAACAGGGAAATCTGACCGCGGTCACGGTCTTCCTGCTTTTTCGCAGCCACGTCCATAGCTTTGTCTACAGAGGCCATCAAGGCGGCGCGGCTTCCAGGGAAATCGTCCAACGCACCAGCCATCACAAGGCTTTCAATCAGGCGTTTGTTCATGGGCGGGCGTTTTTCTTTCTGGGAAGCCTGATATTCTACAACGCGTTTGCAGAAACTGAACAGATCGGTATACTTGCCGCCACGTTCACGTTCTGCAACGATGTCTTCCACAACAGCGGAACCCACATTGCGGATACCTGCAAGGCCAAATAAAATTTGACCTTTTTCATTAGCGATAAATTCACCCACAGAAGCGTTGATATTAGGCGAAACCACTTCAATATCCAGGCGTTTACATTCCAAAATGATGGTCACGATATCTTCGGTCTTACCCATCTTGGAAGTCATGGATGCGGCCATGTATTCGGGGCCGTAATGGGTCTTCAGGTAAGCGGTCTGATAGGCAACGTAAGCGTAGGCAGCAGCATGGCTCTTGTTAAAGGCGTATCCGCAGAAGGGAAGTACGGCGTTCCAGACCTTCTGAATCATGGCCTTGTCGTAGCCCTTGTTAACGCACTTTTCGAAGAATTCCGGTTCAAGCTTAGCCATCTTCTCGGGCATCTTCTTGGCCATGATACGGCGGATATTGTCAGCGCCACCCAGCGTGTAGCCACCCAGAATCTGGGCAAGCTTCATCACCTGTTCCTGATACACGATAACGCCGTAAGTTTCACCCAGAACTTCTTCCAAGTCCGGATGGTAACAGTCGATTTCTTCGTTACCCAGCTTACGGGCAATAAAGTGGGGAATCTGATCGATAGGACCCGGACGATACAGGGCGTTCATAGCGATCAAGTCACCGATACGGTTGGGCTTCAGTTCACGGAGGTATTTCTGCATACCCGGAGATTCGAACTGGAACACCGTAGTGGTCATACCCTTACTCAAAAGATCGAAGGTCGCCTTGTCATCCAGAGGGATATGGCTCATGTCCACTTCAATCTGGCGATTCTGCTTGACCATTCGGACCGTATCCTGAATGATGGACAAGTTGATCAGACCAAGGAAGTCCATTTTCAGAAGGCCGATGTCTTCTGCGTAATGCTTATCGTACATCACCACCGGAGTATCTTCGGGGGCGGCGCGATAAAGGGGAGCCAAGTTATAAATGGGGGTCGGCGTAATCACAACGCCGCAAGCGTGAACGCCTGTCTGACGGGGCAAATCTTCCAACATCAGAGCCGTATCCCAAAGGGTCTGATACATGGCGCGGGACTTGATCAGAGCCTGCAGCGGTTCCGGGCTATAATCATCTTCCAGGTTGTTACCCTTCTTGTCCTTACCGGTCCAGGCTTGCTTCAAACTGAAGTTCAAAGTACGCTGGGGGAACAGTTTCGTAACCGCCTTGGCATCGGCAGGAGCAATTCCAAGAACACGGGCCACGTCCGTAATTACCGCCTTGGACTTCAGCATACCGTAAGTAATAATCTGGCCCACGCATTCCTTGCCGTACTTCTGGGTCACGTAATCAATCACGCGGCCACGGTCACGGTCGGCAAAGTCCGTATCGATATCGGGCATGGACACACGTTCCGGATTCAGGAATCGTTCAAAGAGCAAGTCAAACTTTAGAGGGTCAATGTCCGTAATACCGATGATGTAGGTAACAAGAGAACCTGCAGCAGAACCACGACCCGGGCCCACGGGAATACCGTTGTTACGGGCCCAGTTAATGAAGTCCCACACAATGAGCAGGTAGCCAGCCACGTTCATGTTTCGGATACAGTTCAGCTCCTTGTACATACGGGCGCCCACGTCCGTCGTATGTTCGGGGAACTTGAAATTTTCTTCGGGGAAGCGCCACTTCAAGAAGCCATTACAAAGATGGATGATATAAATGTCAGAGTCAGAGCCCGGCTTACACCAGCGATGAACAGCCTTGTCCCAAGCCTTGTTATCATCTTCGTTAAAGAATTCGGGAGCCGACAGACGATCAATTTCAGCCTTGTCATCATCAGTTAGAGCGTCAGGTTCGATTCCCTTTTCGGCACAATACTGTTCCTGGACTTTTTTCTTCTTGTCCTTGATGACGCCCTTCAATTCGCGTTCACGAACTACGGGATATTCCGCATCGTATTCGGCTTTCATGATGGCCTTGATGTTCTGATATTCTTCACCTTCCAGGAAGTCCTTGGGAATGGCAAATCGAGGCCAGAATTCATCACCGATACCGGTCTTGACGGTATAGTTACAACGTTCTGCAATCTTTACGGTATTTTCGATGGCACCGGGAATATGGCCAAACTTGGCCACCATTTCTTCTTCGGTCTGATAGTAGAATCCATCGGTAGGGAATCTCTTGTCACCGGCATCATTCAAAGTCGTCTTTGTAGAAATGCAACGAAGGATTTTATGAGCCTGGGCATCTTCCTTGTTGATGTAGTGGACATCGCCTACGGCCACAACCTCACGGCCTAATTCATTTGCCAGCTGAACCGTAAAATCGTTTACCAATTTTTGTTGAGGAACACCGTTGTCGCACACCCCGAAATACAGATGGTCGTGATCGAAAATCTTATCGAGACTTTCCATGTATTCGCGGGCAACGGAATTACGACCTGCGGCAACACTTTGACCGTACTTACTGAAAAAGTCACCTGCGATGGCAATGATACCTTCCTTGAACTCTTCCACCGTCTCTAGGGGAACAGAAGGAATTTCAGCCCAGCGGTCACCATCTTCGTAACGGTAACTGACGATACGGAGCAGGTTATAATACCCTTTTTCATTTTCAACCAGAAGGGTCAGGCGTTCATATGTCAGGTTATCCTTGCTGGTTGCGCTGGGGGTATCAATATAGACATGGCATCCGTACAGAGTTTTCAGAGGAGGCTGGCCGTCACCCTTGCGTTTTTTGTTAAGCCCCTGTCCACGAGTCTGGAATTCCAGAATACCAAACATGGCACCATGGTCGGTAAGGGCGATAGCCGGTGCGTTATCTTTTGCTGCGGCAGCAAGAATATCATCAAGACGGGCAGATGCCTGAAGAACAGAAAATTCGGAATGGGTCTGAAGATGTACAAAAGCCATAGCCGCAATATAAAAAAAGCAGCCTCCCCTTTCGCGAAGGAATTCGCCGAATATTACTATCTTTAAAACTATGAAAAGAGCATTGATTACAGGTATTACTGGCCAGGATGGCTCCTATTTGGCAGAGTTTCTTTTGGAGAAAGGCTACGAAGTCTTCGGTTTAGTCCGTCGCAAGAGCAAACTGGACTTTAACAACGCCGAGCACCTCCAGGGTAAGGTAACGTTTATCTTCGGTGATATGACCGATTCCGCCTCCCTGCTGAGAGCCATGGAAATCGCCAAGCCCGACGAAATCTACAATCTGGCAGCACAGTCCTTCGTGACTACATCCTGGGAAACGCCCCTCTCTACCGCAGACATCAATGCCATCGGTGTTACAAAGCTTCTGGAAGCGGTACGTCTGTGCAAGCCCGACACCCGCGTGTACCAGGCAAGCACCAGCGAAATGTTCGGAAAGGTCCAGGCCATTCCGCAAAACGAAGAAACGCCGTTCTACCCCCGCAGCCCTTATGGCGTATCCAAGCTGTACGGACACTGGATTATCAAGAACTACCGCGAAAGCTACGGAATGTTCGCCTGCTCCGGCATTCTCTTCAACCACGAATCCGAACGCCGCGGAGCCGAATTCGTAACCCGTAAGATTACCATCGCCGTTGCCAAGATCAAGGCTGGCCTTCAGGATTGCGTCGAATTGGGCAATATGGACGCCAGCCGCGACTGGGGTCATTCCGCAGACTATGTACGCGCCATGTGGCTTATGCTCCAGCAGCCCACTGCAGACGACTTCGTCGTTTCTTCGGGCGTAACTCATACGGTTCGCGAATTTGTGACTATGGCCTTCAAGGCTGCCGGTATGGAATTGACCTGGCACGGACAGGGCGTCGACGAATTCGCCACCCGCAAAGACAACGGCAAGGTCGTGGTCAAGGTCAACCCTCAGTTCTTCCGCCCCGCAGAAGTAGACCTTCTCATCGGCGATTCCAGCAAGGCCCGCAAGGTTCTCGGTTGGAAACCCGAAATCAGCTACGAAGACCTGGTTTCCCGCATGGTCGCAAGCGACATCAAGCTTTTGGCCGAAGGTAAAATTTAATGGGCAGGGCTCTCATTGTCGGAGCAGCAGGTTTTGTGGGCAAATACCTGACCCGCGAACTGGAAGAAGCCGGGCACACTGTTTTTCCAACGGACATGCCCGAAGTCAACCTTCTTGACAAGGCCAGCCTAGAAGCTGCCATCCGCAAGAGCAATCCCGACTACATCGTAAACTTGGCCGCCATCAGTTCTGTTGGTGCCTCCTGGAAAAATCCGACCTTGACAATGGACGTCAATGTTAAAGGTACGCTGTACTTGTTGGAAGCAATCCAGGAACTGGCCCCCCACGCCAAGACCCTCCTGATCGGAAGCGCCGAGGAATACGCCCAACAGGAATCCCCCCTCAAGGAAAGCGATTCCCTGCAGGCATCAAACCCCTATGGAATTTCCAAGATTGCCCAGGAAAATTTTGCAGACCTTTTTCGCAAGAAATACGGAATGCAGATTATCTGTACCCGTTCCTTTAACCACACTGGCGTAGGACAGGTAGAAGCCTTCGCCATTCCTAGCTTTGTCGGACAGGCTGCCCGCATCGAAAAAAGCGGCCAGGAAGGAACCATCAAGGTGGGCAACCTAAGCGCCTACAGAGATTTTTCCGATGTCCGCGACGTGGTTCGAACCTACCGTCTGCTTCTTGAAAACAAGAACGAATTCCACACCTATAACGTGGGGTCCGGAAAGGCCCATAAGGTCGAGGACTTGCTACAGACCATCGTGAGTTTTGCAACGGTCAAGATCAACGTAGAACAGGATCCCGAAAGGATGCGCCCCGTCGACATGCCCTACCAATGTGCGGATAACAGCCGCATTGTAAACGCAGGCTACTGGCGCGGCACTCCCATCCAAGAAACTTTGAAGTGGATGTTTGACAATGAAAGAAATGCCTAAAATCGCAATTGACGCACGCATGGTCAGCCGTTCCGGCATTGGCACCTGCATTCAGCATTGGCTGAAGGACGTCGGCTACAAAATCGCTCTGGGCGACCCCAAGGAACTTGCAGAATATCCTGAAGTTCCAAAGCACATCCCTTTCATCAGCGGCATTTACGGGTACAAGGAACAGTTGAAGTTCCCCTATTGCAAACTTCGCCGTGAAAAGCCAGACGTCCTGCACATTCCCCATTGCAATGTGCCCCTGTTCTACCGCGGCAAAATGATGGTCACCATTCACGATTTGACCCACCTGGTCTATCCAGAATTCCTGCCCTCAAAAATTGTCCACCTCTACTTTAAATTTATTTTCTGGTTTGTCTGCAAGCGCGCCAACCGTATCATTGTCGATTCCGAAAGCACAAAGAACGACCTGGTCCGTTTCTACAACGCAGACACAAGCAAGATTACTAAGGTTCTTCTGGCAGCCGGTAAGGAATTCATCCGCAAGCCCAAGGAAGACGTGGAATACCTTTACGAAAAGTTCAACATTCCCCGCGACAAGAAGATTCTCCTGTATGTAGGCAACCTTCTTCCTCACAAGAATTTGAACGGACTCCTTGACGGTTTCGCCCAGATGAAGGGCAAGGAAGATTGCCGTCTCGTTCTCGTAGGCAAGGCCTTTGCCGGGCGCACCAACGCCACCAAGGAATCTGACTTGGGAATCGCTGACCTGACAATTCACGCAGGCATGGTAAGCCAGGACGACCTGGTAAATCTGTACAACCTGGCAGACCTTTTTGTGCTCCCCTCCCTGTATGAAGGTTTCGGCCTTCCCGTTCTGGAGGCATTCGCCTGCGGTACTCCGGTCGCCTGTTCCAACACATCTTCGCTGCCTGAAGTTGGCGGTGACGTGGCCACCTATTTTGACCCCAAGGATCCTTCCAGCGTAGCACAGGCTCTCGAAAAATCCATTGACTCCAAGGGAATGTTCGACGACAAGATTGATGCCTGGGTGAGCCAGTTTACCTGGGAAAAGAGCGCCAGGGAACTTGCAGAAATTGCCGCAGAAGTCGCAGGGAAATAATCCATGCAGAGCCAATCCAACCTAAAGAAAAAACTGCTGAACCTGCTGAAGGTCGTTGTAAGTGTGGGCGGCCTTGGCTTTATCTTTTACAAGGTTCCCTTCGCAAAGGTCAGCAGCCATTGGACGGAACAGGCTCTCCCCTGGATTGGACTTATCCTGATCTGCACCGTTTTTAGCATGGCAATCCAAGCCAACCGATGGCGTTGTCTGCTTCTTGACGAAGGCAAGAAAGTCCCCTTCAGAATTTTTTACGGTTACATCGCCCTGGGCTATTTCTTCAACAACTTGCTTCCCAGCGGATTTGGCGGGGATGCCGTAAAGACAATCGCCTTCGGCAAGCGTTTCGGCAACACGGCAAATTCCGTCGCCGCCGTCGTCATATCGAGAGTGATGGGGCTTTTGGCCATGTTCCTCTGCTTCTTCGCCATGTTCCCCTTTGTCATTACCAGACTGCAAATTCCCGCCATTTACACGGGAGCGGTTTGCGGAGTGGCCCTCCTCAGCATCCTGATCATTACGGCCGGGCTATTTTCAGACAAAATAAAGATTCCCGACACACTAGGCCAGAAGATTCCATTCCTCCTGAAACTGCAAAACGCCTTCAGCATTTACCGCGGTTACAAGAAAGCCTTCATCCTTTCGGGTGTGGATTCCATCTGGCTGCAGATTTCTTCGATTCTAATCCACTACGCCTACTTCCAGGCCGTAGGCTCCCCTGTTGACTTGGCCACCATAACCATATTCATGACCATCACCATAACGGTTTCCATGTTGCCCATTTCCATCAATGGGATAGGACTTCGCGAAAGTGTGAACGTCAGCCTGTTTACAGGTCTGCTGGGAATTCCCGCAGACATCGTCCTGGCCGCGGCCCTGATCGGCTACATCCCCATGATTTTCCAGGCCGTGCAGGGGGCTGTAGCATTTGCAGTCCTCAAAGGGAACAAATAATCGCGCCGGAGGCGCCTGGTTTTATAACTCGTAATTCATAACAAAGCAAAAAAGTCCTGGTATTTCACCAGGACTTTTTGCTTAAGCTTTAGGGTGGAAGTTAGTTCCAGTTTTCGGCCTTCAGGTCACGGCCCCAAATTTCGTCGAAAACTTCCTTCACGGTCTTGCCACCAAAGAGAAGGTCGTAGACTGCATTCACGATAGGCATTTCGACGCCAAGCTTGTCGGCCAGAGCCTTGGTGCTACGGCAAGTGGGGACGCCTTCGGCAATCATCTTCATGCCGCCGAGAACCTGATCAATGGTTTCTCCCTTACCGATGTGTTCACCCACATAACGGTTACGGCTATGCTGAGAAAGGCAAGTCACAATCAAGTCACCCATACCGGCAAGGCCAGCGAAGGTTTCGGGATTGGCACCCATGGCACGACCCAGGCGGCACATTTCTGCCTGACCGCGAGTGAGGAGGGCTGCACGAGTATTGTCGCCAGCGCCAACACCATAAAGCACACCAGATGCGATGGCAATCACGTTCTTCACGGAACCGCAAAGTTCCACACCGATAATATCGGTAGAGGTGTACACGCGGAGGTAGGAGCAGCTCATAGCCTTCTGCACCAGCTTTGCAGACTCTTCGCTAGTAGAAGCGGCAACGATGGCAGTAAGCACATGGCGGCTAACTTCTTCTGCATGAGACGGACCGCTAAAGGCAACCATCTTGTCGTCGGTGAGCCAAGGAACATTTTCAAGAAGGACTTCGCTCATGAGCTGATTGGTACCTTCGAGAATACCCTTGGTAGCGCAAACCACCACCGGTTCCTTACCCTTTTCAGGGGTCCACTGACCAAGATTCTTGGCAACACCGCCCATGAACTGGGAAGGCACCACGATCATCACCATTTCTGCGCCTTCGAGGGCGGCATTCATGTCGGTGGTATACTTAAAGTCAGCGGGGAAAATTACACCGGGAAGTTTATCCTTGTACTGATGTTCAGTAGAAAGCAGATCGACTTCAGCCTGGGAATTGGTCCAAAAAGTAATGTCGTTCTTATTTTCGTAAATCACCTGGCCCAGGGTAAGACCCCAGCCGCCGGTACCCAAAACTGTAACTTTCATAATAAAAACCTCGTTTACAAAACAATCTACAAAATTAACGTTTATTGTTTGGGAGTCTTGCGCTTGCTACCAAAACCGTTTTCGGTACCATTCATCAAACGTTTGATGTTGGACTTATGCTTTACAATCACAAAGACAGCAACAATCACGGCAAGAATCATCTGACCGAGATTGATGGATTCCAGATAATGTTCGGGAACCAGGTAGCCGTACACAGACAGAAGACCCAGAACGGCGCAGCCGCCAATGCTACCCACAGACACATACTTTGTAGAGAAGGTCAGGATAATCCAGGTGGCAAAACCGATAAGCACGGTAATGGGGCTAATGGCAAGGAACACGCCCAGTGCAGCCAGAACACCCTTACCGCCGCGGAAACCGGCAAAGCAAGTGAAGCTATGGCCAAGAATCACCAGAAGACCAGCAACCAGGGGAACCCAGCTAGACCAGTCGGCACCACCGGCTTCAACCTGGGCCTTGCACATGAGAGCGGCAATGAAAGGTCCAAAGAAACCCTTCAGCAAGTCCATGAACACAACCGGCAGGGCGGGCTTCCAGCCCAAGACGCGGAATGTATTTGTAAGGCCGGCATTCTTCGATCCGTATTCGCGGATATCGAAGTCCTTACCTTTCGCGATTTTTGCGATCCAAATGGCGCTGGGTATCGACCCCAGCAAGTACGCTATTGGAAGACTCAGTAAACTGTTCAAGTTCTTCATCCTTTCTAAGGGTTAATTTCATATCGAAGTTCAAACGGAGAGGAGCGCCTTGCAGCTGGAATTCCTCAAAGAACTTCTTCATCAGGTAGCGCTTGTAAGACTCGGCCACCAAATCAGGGGTGCGGGTCTCGATAGCGATTACAGGGGGTTCCACCATGATCTGGCAGGCACGGGTCAGCTGAACCGTACGGGCGTTCTGGCTAGGCACCGGATTTTCTTCGATGAACTTAGCGAAAGCCTGGGCAACATTGTCGCGGCCAAGAACTCGGCGGCAGTTGGCATACACGGTCTGAATAGCCTGAATGACGCGGTTGATGCGCTGGCCTTCCTTGGCACTGATAGAGAGAATGGGAACGTATTCCAGCATGGGTTCGCGTTCCATCATTTCCTTAACCATGTGGTCAAAGGACTTTTCGGTCTTGTTGGGGAGAATGTCCCACTTGTTCAGCAACAGGACCAGGCCCTTGCCAGCCTTGCGAATTTCGGTGATGATGCGGAAATCCTGAATTTCGAGACCGCGGGTGCAGTCCACCATCAGCACAGACACGTCGGAACGGCGAATGCTTTCCAGAGTGCGCATGTTACTGAAGATTTCCACTTCGTCGTCGACCTTGGCCTTCTTGCGGAGGCCAGCGGTGTCGGTAACAACAAACTTCTTGCCATCTACAACAAAGTCGCAGTCAATGGAATCGCGGGTGGTACCCGGAATATCGCTGACCACGGCACGTTCTTCGTTCAGCAGGCGGTTGAGCAAGGTGCTCTTGCCGGCGTTGGGTCGACCGAGAATGGCAAACTTGATGGGGCGTTCTTCACGACGTTCACCGCGAACCGGAGTCGGAAGCACAGCGATGATTTCATCGAGAAGGGAAAGGCAGGCGTAACCGGTCAGGGCACTGATAGTGCGGGGCTGACCAAAACCCAGCTTCAGGAATTCATAGCTTTCCTGACGGTCGCCACCGTTTTCGCTCTTGTTGGCCACAAGAATCACCTTCTTGTCCAGCTTGCGGATCAGGCGTGCGAACTGCTGGTCCAGCTTGGTAATGCCCACACGGACATCCACCATGAACAGCACCAAGTCGGATTCATTGACTGCATTAAAAATCTGGGTGCGGACGCTATCGGCCAGCACATCGATGGTGTCGTCGGGCAGGAATCCGCCAGTATCCACCACGGTAAATTCATGACCCTTGAAACGGGCATTCTGGTAATGACGGTCGCGGGTAACACCATCACGGTCACTAACCACGGCGGCACGACGGCCGAGAATGCGGTTAAACAGGGAGGACTTGCCTACGTTGGGGCGTCCAATGATACATACAATAGGTAACTTCATTATGGGGGAAAATATAGAAAATGAGCCTATACCGCAATAGAGGACATCTAACTTTATAGTGTAAATGTAAGGTTAGAACGCCTCTATAGCAGAAACCACATCTACATCGGCAGGGAGCCAATCCAGACCATGAAGCTCCTGGGGCCCCAACCAACGAGACGCTTGGTGTTCTAATAAAGTAACACTTCCATTCACAATGGAACAGAAATAGCAATGCATGGTCAAGTGAAATTTAGGGTAATCATATTCCACCGTGGTAATGAACTGCCCCACCTCCACATCAACGGCCAGTTCCTCTTTTAGCTCTCGGGCCAAGGCCTGTTCTGGGGTCTCGCCAGGTTCCATCTTTCCACCGGGGAATTCCCAGCCGCCTTTTTGATCGCCGTAGCCACGCTGGGTAGCAAAAAACTTTTTCGTCCCGGCGGATTCGTCGCAGATGACACCAGCAACAACTTCTATTGTTTTCATGAGAAAAATGTAATAAAGGTCAATCCTTTACGCAACGGACATTGGAGACATCGCCTTCACGTAGAACTGAGCCAAAGTGAAGAGACGTTCGTTGAGAAGCAAAAACCGCTCGCCAAACGTGATTGGGAACGTCATTTGTTCGAATCGAAGAATCCAATGTTGACGTCAAAAAGTACGCATACAAGCCATCATCCCTTCTCTTGGCGAGAGATGGTTGCATATTAAAACCGCAATCATCATACCCATTAGCAGAGTCTCCAGGGTTCAAAGGAATCCAGCCAGACACACTTTTCAAATGCAAGGCGGCATTCCCTGATCCATCAACACTTTTCCCAAGAATCTGCCATTCATCCATAGATGGCAAATGCCAGCCAAGTGGGCAGCTTGCACTGTCATACAGGTAAAAACGCCCCACAGTATTACAGCCATCCTCTTCAAAGTAGCATACGCTCCATGCCTCAGTCTTGTAATTCAGATTCTCGGCCATCCACACCTGGTCTCCGATGGTCGTGTACTTGTAAACGCGGCTGTCGCGTTCGTCGGTAAACGTGCCGCGGTTCGGCATGCCATAGGCGTTCGTGCCGATGTCGGGGCACACCTTCTCGGCGCTCCATGCCTCGTCGGAGTCAGTGAGGCAAGAAGAGAAAAACAGTGCCAGCAAGGCGAACAAAAGCGAAGCCATTACCTTTTTCATAAGAGTTTCCTTTTTTCAGTTTCCTAGAATTCAAACAACTTATCCGGAAACTTGGCGGAGCTGCGGAGCGCGAGGATTTTCGTTACCACCTTCGTCTCGATACCCGAAACCATCACGGAGACCACCATGGATTTCAGGTTATTCTCGGAATCGTAGGCGAACGTCGTATGCACGGACTTTTCTGCATCATCGTTTTCAAGCTTTTCGATGCGTTTTTTCTGGGAATTGTAGTAAAGCGCACCCTCGGCACCCTCGATCTTGTATAAGTTTTCGGACACTCTCACCGGGGATTTCCATTCGCCGGCGTCGAGGGGGTTGAAGTTCGTGTACTTCTGGGCCTCCAAAGCCTCTCCGTTGTACGGCAAAATCTGGAACTTATTCGTGTTCAAGTCAATGACCTTCATACGAGAGCCGTTTACGATGCTGCGCTGGTTCATGAACGACGTCTTCATCTCGGTGTAGGTCTTGGAACGGCCCTTCTGAACCATGTAAATGGAAACCACCTGCCTGCCTGCCGGCGTGTTCACCGTGGTGCGGATGCTCATTTCCACAGAATCCTGCGAGAGGGCGCGGGATTTAAGGTCGGCACGCACCTGGTCAAGGGTAAGAGCGAAGGAGGAAACGGAAAAAAGAAGGATGGATAGCAAAAATTTTGGCATGATCAATCCTTGAGGCAACGGATGGAGATAAAATTATGCGATGTAAAAGCCATATTCCCAAATTCCATAATCATATTCCACGCAAAGAGTTCGTTTTTAGCCGTCGTTGTTGCAAATGCAGATGTAATTGAAAATCGCTGCATTGCGCCATTCATAAAAAGGTATCCATTAAGTGGCACCGAATAGCCACAAGAATTATCTGGCCTTTTATACCATTTTTTCGTTTCCGAATCAAGTCTATCATAGGATTCTTCTTCTAAAAGTCTCAACTCATCATTTTGAACAGATTCCATCAAAACTTCCCATTCTGCTTTGGACGGCACACGCCACCCCTGCGGACATATCGTATCCAACAGAACCCTGTCCAAGAACCCCTCCTTTTCCCCATTTTCATAAAGGTTATAATACCTCCCAAATCGTTCGCAGAATTCGTCGGCGATGCATTCGTTTGTTGTGCAGGTGGTGTTCATGCGTTGGCCGATTTCGGCGAGCTTGGATGTATCTTCAACACATACTGTATCACCAACAGAATCACCACGCCATCTTTGTTTCCAATAACACGTCTTTTTGCCATAGCACATGCTGTACGGATACGGCAGTTCGTACTTTAAATTTTCTGCCATCCACACCTGGTCTCCGATGGTCGTGTACTTGTAAACGCGGCCGTCGCGTTCGTCGGTAAACGTGCCGCGGTTCGGCATGCCATAGGCGTTCGTGCCGATGTCGGGGCACACCTTCTCGGCGCTCCAGCTTTCACCCTCGTCGTCGAATATGCAAGAGGTAAGGGAAAAGGCCGCAAGCAAAATTGAGAATAGACAAACCAACTTAAGTTTCATCTCGATCCATCTTTTTTTATTTGAAAATCTGCCAGTTGAGAATCACGTTGCCGTTGCGCAGCACCAGGTAGCCGCCCTGCTTGAGTTTGTCGGCAGGGATCACCACCATGTGGGTGCCCTCGCCCCACTTGCCTTCGAACAGTTTCGCCTGCGGGGCGCCGACTGCATTCACAATTTCAAGGGTGTAGTAGCCCTCGGCGTCGATTTCCACATAGACTACGTCGCCCACGCGGGTCACGCGGCTCTCCGAAACATTTTTCACTACCACGCTGTCCGCAAATCGGGGCTGCGGAACGCCGCCGTAGAGCAGGTTCCCGTTCCTGTCGAGCACCACTATGGAGTCGGCCACGGCAAAATCCCTGCCCAGGCCATGGTGCGACGGGTCGTCATTTGCATTGAATCCGTCACCCCAGTCGGAGTTGTGCAAAGCGAACTTCGCGCCATTGCCGAACGCATTGCGTTCACCCGGATTCAAGACAACATTTTTATACATAAACGAAATGTAGTAAAGGTCGCCGCCGGCCGCAACATGGGATGCCTTCGCGAAGGTGGTATCGTAGTATTCCGGGTCGGCCACGTCGCCCTGGGCATCGCGATAGTAATACAGGACTTCGAAACCATCGACAGCGACGGTGCCGTCATTTTCGACAACTACCTGCACCTCGTTCCTCCTGTTCAGCTCCCAAGACAAATCTTTGGCAAGAACACGCACCGAGGGCTTAGGCCGTTCGGCGGTTTTTCCGTCGTCATGGCAGCTCCAGTCGTTCAGCAGCCCGCCATCTTCGTCAAGGAGCGCCACCCCCTTCGCCAGCACATACCCACTCTCGGCCCCCTGCTCGTACGAAGGGTCGTCCAGGATGTTCCAGGGCTGATAATAGTCGGCACGGTGCAGGCCAAGCTGGAGCTCCCCCTTGCAATCTACGAGGAACTGAGCGCCTTCAAGCTTTACATGCTCGACATCGGACTCCTGGGAGCCATGGTAAATACCGAAGCGTCACAGGTTCTTATCGACGACAGTGTATTTACGGAATACAAAGGCGGCGTAACGGAGCAGTTTATTTATCAGCAAATCAAGTGCGAACTAAACACTCCGACATACTACCACACAACCGATGATTCCAGACTTGAGGTGGACTTTATCGTTCAATACAAAGGGAATATGCTTCCCATCGAAGTGAAGGCAGGCAGAAATGTTCGCGCAAACTCATTGAGCATGCTCCTCGCAAAAACTCCAGACATGCGAGCCGTACGTTTTTCCATGCTGCCTTACAAACAGCAAAGCCAACTGACAAACATCCCTTTATACGCAGCTCCGATTATGGAGTAAAAAAGAAAGCCCCATCATCGTGACGGGGCATTCTTCTTTATTTGCAGTTTTCCTTAACGGACAATAACGCTTCTTGTCTGATTGCCGATACGAATCAGATAGTTCCCTGCTCTGGGAACAGCGATATTGAAGTTATCGACATTCACACGGCCCTGTTTCAATACGCGTCCCTGCACATCAAGAATCATATAGGCAGACCCAATTCTTGCGGCGCTAATCTGAATGTTGCGTCCCACAATTTCTACGGAGAAGTGCGGAGCGGCAGCCATTTCAATAACAGCCTCACCCTTTTCGGAACTGGAGCTTTCATTCTTAGCGCTGGAAGAACTTGCCGGTATTGCAGAACTGCTTGAAGTCGGTTGTGAACTACTGCTGGCTGGAATGGAGGAACTGCTGAGTTTTTCATATTGAGCAGTCACATCAGTATTCTTCACGATTTCATCAAACGATTTATCCCAACCGGTAAACTTGTAGCCGTCTCTTTCAGGATCAGCAGGAGCGGTAGCAGCAGCGCCGTACTTCACATTCTGGGATTTGAGTGTAGAACCATCATAATCCAGGAAGGTTACCTTATAAGCGTTCAGCACGCTATTGTAAGAAGCTTTATAGGTGGCATCGCCTGTTACCTTGACAATTCCCGGAGTCCAGCCAGCAAACTCATAGCTGTACTGGGCTGTAGAAGCCTTGGTCGGTTCTGCCGGTGCAACAGGAGACTCGCCGTAGGCAACAGCACTCTTGGAAATTTCAGAGCCGTCTTCATCTACGAAGGTGATTTCGTAGGTCCTTACCTTAGAAGTATAGGTTGCCGTATAAGTTGCATTGCCGCTGACTGCAGTCACAGCCGGAGACCAGCCTGCAAATTCGTAGCTGTACTGGGCAGTAGAAGTCCTGGTCGGTTCTGCCGGTGCAACAGGAGACTCGCCGTAGGCAACAGCACTCTTGGAAATTTCAGAGCCGTCTTCATCTACGAAGGTGATGGTGTAGTTTCTCAAGGCAGAAGTAAATGTAGCCTTGTACGTTGCATCACCTGTCACCTTTACAAGCTCAGGAGTCCAACCAGCGAAAGTGTAGTTGTACTGGACTGTTGCAGCCTTTGTCGGTTCAGTTGCCGGAGCTGTAGGAATTTTGCCATAGGCCACACTGGAACTAGAAAGAGCCTTGCCATTTTCGTCTGCGAATGTAACGGTGTAATTTCTAACAACAGCATTATAAGTTGCTGTATAAATTGCATTGCCAGAAACAGCGACAAATTCCGGAGTCCAGCCAGCAAACTCGTAGGTGTATTGGGCGGTAGAAGCCTTTGTCGGTTCTTTCGAAGCTGTAGGCATGGAGCCAAACTCAACGGAGCCAGATTCTATTACAGAGCCGTCTTCATCGACAAAGGTAATGGTGTAAGAAAGAATACTATAGCGAGCTTCAATGGAAATATCTGCCGAAATCGTAATGACGTCTCCAGGCTGGCCAAGGCAATTTCCCTTACTGTCGTACCAGCCGTCAAATTTGTAGCCAGTTTTCTCCGCGGCAGAAGGCAGGGTAAATTTTCCGTTTTCTTCAACATCAACATTATCTATGATTTCGCCATTTTCTTCCTTAATAGAAACAGTACGGTAAACAAGTTCTTCAAACATAGCCTTAACGGTCAGATCAGCCGTAATGTTGCCAAATTTTGGTGACCACCCAATAAATTTATAACCAACTCGTGTCGGTGTTACAGAAGGTGTTGCAGCAGAACCATACGGAACCTTCAAGGTTTCCAAGACCTCCGTACCATTCATAAAGGTAACAGTATACTCAACCTTACTTGAATCATAAACAGCAGTATAAACGGCTTCTTCTGTAACAGCGGTAATTGCAGGATCCCACCCGACATGCGAGTAATTCCATTCAACAGAGGATGCTCTAGTCAATTTCTCTGAGAAACGCGGTGTTGCGCCATATTCGTATGTTAAAGACTTCAATTCCTTCTTATCATAATCCTGGAATACAACCTTATAGGAATTCATGACGGAATCATAAACCGCATAGTAATCAAAATTCTCTGTTGCGTTGGTCGGCTCAACATTCCAGCCAGCGAATATATAAGTGTACTTAGCCGTGGCAGGGATAGAAGGAGTTTCACCGTGATAATCCACAATACTTCCATGTTGTAAAGTTTGGCTGCTCAACAACGTGGAATCTGCATTATAAAAGTTTATATTCCAGAAGACATCTGATGCATCTGTATATACAGCATTAATGGTTTGATCCATAACAAACACCATAGAAGGCTTCACCTTCACATCTTCACTATTAAACCAACCACTAAATATGCTACCTTCAGCAGGTTCCGGATCTTCAGGGAAAACTACAAATCCTTGATAATTGGTATATCTATTGGATGTTATCCCCTCATCATTGAAAACGACTCTATAGATCGGCAGGGAATCAGCATTGGCAAATGTCGGATACCCTTCGGTACCTCGGGTCCAGACACCACTATTTTCTTCCGTACCATTGCTAGTATTGAGCATCCATGCGAACTGCGCGTTTTGCATGTTTGTTGCAACGCCAGAGTATTTTGTATTATTAAGCCAATATTCAAATTTTACAATGTCAAAAGAACTATATACCGATTCATTATTGAAGCCAACGATGCCATCTGAATAAGCTCTAGAAACCTCTTTTGCTGTAACGGGATTACCCGACGCATTAAAATACCCGGCAGAAGAGGTTGATTCTACATGCACCATTCCTCTATTTTGACTATTTGATACGTACCCCAAACCATTATAACCAACAATACCACCAGAGAAGGCGTATGAGTAAGCCGTTGTAGCAGAAGAACCCACATTAAGAGTTTCTTTAACTTTCTCGCCAGAATGATCATACATATGAATTCCAGATTGTGCTATCGCCTTCGATGTTGATTCAATTATTCCATCATTGCGAACTTTAGAAACAACACCATCATTATAACCAGTAATTCCTCCAGAATAAGAAAAAGAATTTGCTATTGCCTTTGCTCCACTGGTATAGTTCTTATATTGACTTGATAAAGAGGAAACAGGTCCTAGATTGACACACATAGAAATTTCGTTTTTATTATACCCTGCGATTCCACCTGAGTAGGCAACGGAAGAATCAGCGTTTTTAGTAGTATCATTGGAGTATACATATCCAGAATTTTCGCAATCAGAAATAACCCCAGTGTTATACCCAGCAATTCCGCCCGAATAAGTAGCTCGTCTATTCGTCGATTTATTAGAATAAACATTTCCTTTATTAGAGCTATTTAAAATTTTTCCTTTATTAAATCCAACCAAGGCACCGGCATAGGCGACATACCCATTTGTTCTCAAGATTAAAGAATCTTTGTTTTCTACATTTTTTATTGTACCGTTATTTACAGCCACTATATTCCCAGCATAAACACCTGAATAATTTTGGTGATTAATAGTTCCTGCAGACATTTTTAAATTGTTGACAATACCATTTTCCGAGAGATATCCAATAAGGCCCGAATACTCTAAATTCTTTACATACAATCCATAAATTGTATGACCAGCACCATCCAGCGTTCCCGAAAATTGGTTTGTAGAATTTTTTCCTATGGGAGTCCAACTGACCGTACTTGCATTTTTTTCACTAGAACCAAACACAATATCGTTTGCCAGCACTGCATTAATATTTTCCCGGCCACCATTCACCTGCTCTGCAAACCAAGCAAGTTCATCGGCACTAGTAATCACATAAAAGCCCTTCCCTTCAATTTTCCTCACATTTTCCGGTTCACTAGTAGAACCAGTCCAAGCCGCTGCAAAACAGCAACTTGCAGCCATCAGCAGCATCGCTAGAATTTTCGTTAGTTTTGTCATATCGTCCCCTTTATTTTAATGTCACCTTTTGAATTTCCAAAGGCTGCTTTGAGTTATATTCGCTCTTGTCAAAATCGTCCTTTAGTTCCACAATTACCTTTTGATGATTTACCTTCGCGGCAACAAGCATCTGGTATTCCCACTGATGCCAGTCATTAGGCATTTTCAGCAAACCAGAAGATTCACAAATAAATACATCAACGTTTGCTTTATCATCTTTGGATTCATCATTCCAAAACACATTGTACTTCTTTTCGTCCTTTTCCAAGGAGTATCCATCCCCGCCCCGAATTGTAAAACACCCATCCGAAGAGATTGTCTCCACATAACCTTCAATCTTAAACATCACATCTCCTTCAAAAATTCTTTTGAATCCAGTCTTTGCTTTGTTCCTTTCCAATCGGGATAGACCACATCAATGGTCACGCCCAGCATCTGCAACTCCTTGAGCAACGGCTTCTTGGCTTCTGCCGGGATTCTGATTTTTCGGCGAATCATTCCGTTACGAGGGTTATCCTTCCATTGGGCGAGCTTGGTACGATCTCCATCAATGCCATAAATCATAAACGCACCTTGCTGCGCCCGAATCCGGGGGTTGTTCAGCAAAGGATGAACACAGAATACGCCTTCCATATCTTGCTTTTTTATCCATCCCACAAAATGAGGTTTTTCGGCCTTAATTTCATGAAGCAGGTACTTTATAGGTCCACTTTCATTGAACCTTTTGCGGTCATGTTCCTCGTCAGCATCAAGATTGCGAATGTCTAGATTGTCTTCGTGCTGATACACAGCAATATTCGCCAAAATGCTAACCGCGTCGGAATGATAATTCTTGATTTTGTCTTCGGGAACCTCATACACATATACAACACCATCCCTACAGCCTTCTTTTTCGTCACTCATACCGTAATCGGGGTCGTTATAGCAAGCAAAAAACACTGCCTGCAGCGCACTTGTGGTAACATCCAAAAGACGGGTGGGAATCTGGTAATGTTGCATCAGGACAAGTTTTTCGAAAGTTGACTTGCATGCAGCAAACTCGTCGGGCAGGCGCCGTTCTGCCTCGCGGAAAATCTTCGCTTCCTTTTTCAAGCGATCTTCTCTCGCGATGCAAGGGGTCGCTCCCGTCGGTCCGTAATCCTCCGCCTCGCCGCGATAATAATACCGAACATTATCACGACGGCCCTCCAGGCCTTCGCGTTCTATCTGTTTCAGGCAGTCCAAAAGTTCTGCAATGGAATGAATCGTGCGCACGATTTGAATGTAAAAAAAAAAAAACAATGTCAAGTATTTTTGCCGAAAACGGCAAAAAACTTGACTTTTTTCGGTAATTTTCACAGAAAATTCATGACTTTTGCCACCATTTTGACACTTTGTGACAAGAATTTGTGTGTACATTTGATTGCGGCGAAATTCGCGCAGATTTCAAACCGATTTCTGTTTTTTAGATAAGCAAAACCGAAGCACAAAACCGTCGCTTTTTATGCATGTAGCGACAGGAGGAACGATGAGTACACAAGTAATGTACTTGACATTTTGTATCCGATTAGATACATTTAGGAGGATAAGATGTTTTCAATAGAGAAAACTGAAACCTTCTCAAAATGGTATGCGGACCTTAAGGACAATCGGGCAAAGCAGAGAATATTCTCTCGATTATTGAGAGTTGAACTAGGAAATCTTGGTGATGTCAAAAACATTGGTGACGGGATATCCGAAATGCGATTCGATGTTGGACCTGGATATAGGCTCTACTACGCCATACGGGGACAGGTTGTAATCATTCTCCTATGTGGTGGAGACAAATCAACACAACGGCGAGACATTGAAAAGGCAAAGGAAATGTGGAGGACGATTCAAAATGAAAACAAGTAAGCTGGATTTATCAGAGCTTTTGGATAACGAGGAGGTTATCGCGGGAGTCATCAGCGACGCATTGCAGTCAAACGACAGCACCGTTTTGTTGAGGACCATTGGATACGTAGCCAAAGCTCGCGGCATCGCACAAATTGCAAAAGCAACAGGCCTCGGCAGAGAAAGTCTTTACAAGGCGCTGAATGAAGATGCTCACCCCCGTTTTGACACCATTTTACGCGTATTGAACGCACTAAATGTTCAAATGATCGCGGTTCCTAAAGTTCCTACAAAGAGAAAGGTTACCCGCAAACTTGCCGTGGCCGAAAAGAAAGCCGCTTACAAAGCTTAGGCAAATGTTTCGCCGAACTTAAACCATTTTTTGATAAATAAAACCGTAGCACAAAACCGTCGCTTTTCAGCATGTAGCGACAGGAGGCTAAATGACCAAAATACCGCTCGCAGATAGTACCATTATGGTACTTTTATATCTATATTTTCATTGTAACAGATTCTTCTGCTTTTGAGGAGGCATTCTGAATGGAACACCTCGGCAAAGCACACTATGACAACCGACGCTGACACAACTCTTTGGCAAGATGTATATCATTCAGTCGACACAAAAGCAGATGGTTCTTGCGTAAAGTTGTACATCAAAATTCAAATAACAAAAAATGGAAACGGAGTTGTCATTTCGTTCAAGGAGCTATAAATGATTATCAAAGAATGTCCCATTTGCAGCGCAAAAGTGAACCGAAAAAAAGTAAAAGAAACCTACACCTACAAGGGTAAATCCATCACAGTAAACAACCTTCCAATTTTCCATTGTACCGGATGTGGAGAGGAATTCATTGACGAGGAACGCGTCGGTCCCATCAACAAAAAGCTAGATGCTCTCTACAGGGAAGCGGAGGGCTTATTGCAGCCCCAGGAAATCGTAGAAATTCGCAAGAAGTTCGGTTACTCCCAGGAAGAATTTGCAGAAATCGTAGGTGGCGGACCGAAGGCCTTTGCCAAGTATGAAAAAGGAACCGTAACACAGAGCCGCTCCATGGACAACCTGCTTCGCATCCTGCGGGATTCCACAGACGCCATGGCCATTCTAACAAGTCAAAAAGCCCTCTGCGCCTGCGAAGCCAAAAGTGTTTATCAGGTAAAAAAAGACAAGAGTTCGTCCTGTTCAAAGACATCTCAATCGTGAAGTTCACTGTTTTTTTCTAAATTTGCCCACATTAAGAAATTATTTGTGGAAGTAAAAAATGGAAATATAGACAAGGCGAGTGTCGCGACAGAATGTTTACATTCTGGCATGACCGAGCCGAAGGATATTATGGAAACACGTTATAATTCTTCAGAAGTTGAAGCCCGCTGGCACCAGACCTGGGCTGACAAAAATAGCTTTGCACCTAGCGGTAAGGGCGAACCGTTCTCTGTCGTCATTCCGCCTCCTAACGTGACCGGCGCCCTGCACCTGGGCCACGCCTTGAACGACACCCTTCAGGATATTTTGGTACGCTACCGCCGTAAGACTGGCCGCGACACTTTGTGGATTCCGGGTACGGACCACGCCGGTATCGCAACCCAGGCTGTTGTGGAAAAGCGCCTGTTCCAGGACGAACACAAGACCCGTCACGACATTGGCCGCGACGCCCTAGTGGAACGCATCTGGAAATGGAAGGAAGAATATGAAGCCCGCATTACCAAGCAGCTGAAGAGCTTGGGCGTGAGCTGCGACTGGAGCCGTCAGCGCTTCACCTTGGACCCCATCTGCGCCAAGGCTGTTCGCCACGCCTTCTTCAACCTGTTCAAGAAGGGCTTGATCTACCGCGGTAAGCGTCTGGTGAACTGGGACACCAAGCTCCAGACTGCCGTTGCCGACGACGAAATCTATTACGAACATGTGAAGGGTCACTTCTGGACCTTCAAGTATCCTCTGGCCGACGGTTCCGGCTTCATCCCGGTTTCTACCACCCGTCCGGAAACCATCATGGGCGATACCGCTCTTGCTGTGCACCCCAGCGACGAACGCTATGCACAGTTCATCGGCAAGACTCTGAAGGTTCCTTTCGTCGATCGTGAAATTCCGGTGATTGCAGACGCCATCCTGGTGGACAAGGACTTCGGTACCGGTTCCGTGAAGGTGACTCCAGCTCACGACCCCAACGACTATGCTACCGGTCTCCGTCATAAGCTCCCCATGATCAACATCATGAACGACGACGGTTCCTTGAATGAAAACGCCGGCAAGTTCCAGGGCATGAAGGGCGCTGCCGCTCGTGAAGCTGTTGTTGCAGGTCTCGAAGAACTTGGCCTCCTGATCAAGGTGGAAGACCACGAAATGGACGTGGGCCATTCCGACCGCTCCAAGACTGTTATTGAACCGTACCTCAGCGACCAGTGGTTCGTGAAGATGGACGTTCTTGCCGAAAACGCAATGAACGCCGTGAAGTCCGGTGAAATCAAGATTATCCCCGAACGTTACGCCAACAAGTACCTTGACTGGCTGGGCGAAAAGCGCGACTGGTGCATTAGCCGTCAGCTCTGGTGGGGCCACCGCATTCCTATCTGGCACACCGACGCAAGCGAAGAAGAACTGAAGGCCGTATTCGGCAACCGTGAAGACATCTTCTTCTACAAGGCAGAAAACGGCGGCTACCTGGTCTGCTCTCAGGAAGAAAACCTTGCAGAAGACGCAGTTCCGGGTCACGTCCTCAAGCAGGAAGACGACGTTCTGGACACCTGGTTCTCCAGTGGTCTCTGGCCCCACTCTACCATGGGTTGGCCAGAAAACACCGACACTCTTAAGAAGTACTACCCCACTTCCGTGCTGGTGACCAGCCGCGACATCATCACCCTCTGGGTGGCTCGCATGGTGCTGTTCTCCCAGGAAAACATGGGCACGATTCCGTTCCACACCGTTTACATCCACCCGAAGATCCTGGACGGCAATGGCATGACCATGAGTAAGTCCAAGGGCAACGGCGTGGACCCCATGGACATCGAACGCAAGTACGGTACCGACGCTCTCCGCTTTGTGATGGCAAGCCTCTGCACCGACAACCAGGACGTTCGTCTGCCGGTGAAGAAGGAAAAGCAGGAAGACGGTACCGAAATCAACACTTCTGAAAAGTTCGAAATCGGCCGTAACTTCTCCAACAAGATTTGGAACGCTTGCCGCTTCCTCTACCCGCAGCTGGAACAGGCTGGCGCACTTGCCGCCGAACTTCCCATGGACAAGAATTTGTTCGCACTGGAAGACAAGTGGATCCTTTCTCGCTTGCAGACCACCATCAAGGATGCTACCCGCATGCTGGAAGAATACCACTTCGCAGAACTGGCAGGCTTCCTCTACCGCTTCGTGTGGGACGACGTTTGCAGCCAGTACCTTGAAATCAAGAAGGCTGTGATCAACCAGGAAACTCTGGACGCCGAAAAGAAGAACGCCATGGCCATCCTCAGCTACGTGCTGAAGAATGTGCTTGACCTTCTCCACCCGGTAATGCCCTTCATCACTGAAGAACTGAACAGCATCCTGTTCCAGGGTTCCGAAATGGTGATCAGCCGCCCGTGGCCCACCGCTGATGAATCTCTCATCAACAAGGACATCGAAGTTGCATTCGACCAGGCATTCGCCGTGGTGGAAGCAGTTCGCGGTGTCCGTGGCCGTTACAGCGTTTCTCCGGCAACCAAGCTGAAGGCCGTTGTTTCTGTGGACGACGCAGCAACCGAAGCTTCCGTGAATGCATGCCTCGCCATCATCACCGAACTGGGCGGCATTGAAAGCATTACCGTTGGCGTTAAGGCTGAAAAGCCCAAGTTCAGCGCCAGCGCCGTTGTGCCCGGTGGCGAACTCTTCATCCCGCTGGAAGGCATCCTTGACCCGGCTGCAGAAATCGCACGCCTCGAAAAGGAAATCGAAAAGGCCAAGAGCTTTGCCGCAAGCATCGAGCGTAAATTGTCGAATGAAAAATTCGTCAATGGAGCACCCGAAGCAGTCGTTAATGCTGAGAAGGTAAAACTTGCAACGCAGCAGGACATTATTGCTAAGAATGAGAAGGCTCTAGCTGAATTGAAGTAAGAACGACAAGTACGTAAGCCGAGTGTCGCGGACAAATTCATTTGTCCATGACCGAGGCTAGTACTTGGTACATGAGCGTAGCGAATGTACAAACTGCTCTGCAGGACTTGCGATAATTTTCTAGACAAAAACCTTAAAGGTCAAGAAAGCTACTTAAGGTATAATCCATTTGATAAAAGAAGAGTCCTATAAACAGGACTCTTTTTTTATTCACAAAAAAACAGTTGAATTCTCAGCAATCAAAAGCATTTCCTTTGCCAAGATTGCATTGTTCGCATTTCGTCTCCAAATTATCGGCAATGGTTTCTCCCCCCTTCGACCACGGAATTATATGGTCTACATGTAATTTTACCCCCAATTCTGTTACAGGACTTCGACCACAAGTTTTACAAGTAAAACCATCTCTCATCAATATCTGAAAACGTAATCTATCAGAAATATTTCTTTTCGTTTTACGAACAACTTCTTTATTTTCTTTTGAAAGTTTCTTAACTTTGCAGTTAGATTCGTTATCTTTAGATTTATTTTCAATTCCGCTAGACACATATTCCACAAATTGCTTCAAAGCACTTCGAAAACTGCCAAACCTTTTTTCATATGTGCCGACAGAATATTCTGAAAGAGGTTTTCTCATTTCACAATATTTCGGTTGTCGTCCTAAACTAGTCCAAACCTTCTCTAAATTCGAAAATAATTTTTCTTCTGAAATGTTCAAACAACTCCGACTAGCATCTAAATTACACACTTCCATAACTTTAAACCAGGAACCAAATCTTCTTTGTAGCGTACTTGGATGGAACGTTCCATATAGCTCATATTCTGCTATCGTTACTGTATTTTTTTCTAGTTGTATGGCAACTTTCTTTACATCGGCAATAAGGTCTTCATCCGGCGTATTTCTTTTATAATCGCTTAAAACAAACAGATTTTCTATATCATCAGTAAACGGCATAAGAACGTTCCACTTTTAGATTGCACTTATATTTAAAATAAAAAAAATGCGTTAGGGATAGTGACCCCTTGGGGCGGAGACTTGCGATGCAAGGCTCCGTTTTAGGAGGTTGGCGATAAGCGAAGCGCAGACGGCAGCCCCTAAAATATAGCCCGGCCTTGCGTAAGCAAGGGAACGCCCATAAAAACAGAATTCTTCGTGTGGGATGACGCTTCGCTGTTTGCAGCCAGTACCTTGACAAATGCACAAGCCGAGTGTCGCAGACAAATATATTTGTCCATGACCGAGGCTAGCATTTGGCGCTTGCGCAAATCAAGAAGGCTGTGATCAACAGCGAAACCCTCACCGCCGAAAAGAAGAATGCTATGGCCATTCTCAGCTACGTGCTGAAGAACGTGCTGGACCTTCTCCACCCGGTGATGCCCTTCATTACTGAAGAACTGAACAGCATCCTGTTCCAGGGTTCCGAAATGGTGATCAGCCGCCCGTGGCCCACCGCTGATGAATCTCTCATCAACAAGGACATCGAAGTTGCATTCGACCAGGCATTCGCCGTGGTGGAAGCCGTTCGCGGTGTCCGTGGCCGTTACAGCGTTTCTCCGGCAACCAAGCTGAAGGCCGTTGTTTCTGTGGACGACGCAGCAACCGAAACTTCCGTGAATGCATGCCTCGCCATCATCACCGAACTGGGCGGCATTGAAAGCATTACCGTTGGCGTTAAGGCTGAAAAGCCCAAGTTCAGCGCCAGCGCCGTTGTGCCCGGTGGCGAACTCTTCATCCCGCTGGAAGGCATCCTTGACCCGGCTGCAGAAATCGCACGCCTCGAAAAGGAAATCGAAAAGGCCAAGAGCTTTGCCGCATCTATCGAACGCAAACTTTCCAATGAGAAGTTTGTTAGCGGTGCCCCGGAAGCCGTGGTCAACGCCGAACGCGTGAAGCTCGCAACCCAGCAAGATATCATCGCTAAGAACCAGAAAGCTCTTGAAGAGCTGAAGTAATTCAACGCGGTCTTTAATGCGAAAAAGAGGAAGTTCCCAAGGAACTTCCTCTTTTTTATTTCAGGTTTGCGGTTTTAATTTCCGACTTAACCCATTTTATTTTTTGTCAGATTTTTTTGCAGCCTTTGCTGCAGGTTCCGCCGTTTTTACAGCAGTGGGTTCTGCAGTTTTCACAGCCGTTTCTGCTGGCTTTGCAGCCACAGGCTTTTCTTTCAGCAGCAGGCCTGCAACGCTGTGATCGCGGACGAAGGTCTTCTGGGCGGCTTCCTGCACAGAGGCGGCGCTAACCTTGTTCAGTTCGTCGGCCCAGGTGAGGTACATGCGATAGTCGCCGAACATTTCATACCAGGCCAGATTGGTTGCCACGTTTTCCATGTCGGTAAGGCTACGGACCAGGCCAGCGTAGGCACGGTTCTTCACCTTCTGGAATTCACGTTCGCTAACCGTTTCGGTCTTCAGTTTTTCCAGTTCTTCCCAAACGATAGCTTCCACCTTGGCGGGGTCGGCATCGGGGCGCATGTTCACGGTGACGCTGAATTCAGACACATACTTGTTGGGGCTGTTGCTTGCGCCAGCATTCACCGCCAGCTTTTCCTGTTCCACCAGACGCTTGTAAAGTTTGCCGCTGCGACCATTCAGCACGCCCTCGGCAATATCCAGAGGGTAAAGAATCGGGTCGCCCACTTCGGGAGTCTTGAACACCAGAGTAAACAGGTTGGGAGCATCGGGGCGCTTTACCGTCAGGCGCTTTTCGCCAGCCTGTTCCGGATCGCGGATGGTCAAAGGCGGAAAAGCTTCGCCGGCAGGAATATCCGCAAAATACTTCTTCACCATTTCCATGGTAGAGGTGGTATCCAGGTCGCCAGCCAACACCAAGATGGCATTGCGGGGCTTGTAATACTTGCGGTAATGTTCGTCGGCCATTTCGCGGGTCAGGTTGGCAATATCACTGGGCCAGCCAATGGTAGGCACGCGATAGGGGAAGGCCTCGTAAATCAGGGAATTCAGACTTTCGTAGTAGCGGCCCGTGGGCTTATCGTCGTAACGCATGCGGCGTTCTTCGCGGACCACATCACGTTCGGAATAGAATTCACGGAGCACCGCATTCTGCATACGGTCGGCTTCCAGCCACATGAACAGTTCGATCTTGTTCTTGGGCAAGGTCACAATGTAAGCCGTCATCAAGTCCGTGGTAAAGGCGTTCAGCCCAGTACCGCCGGCGGCCTGGTAAGCGCCCCACAATTCATCCTTCACAAAAATCTTGCGGTGTTCGTTCACAATGGAATCGTGCTCCGCAGTCAACTTGCGGACCGTGGCCGTATCACCTGCATTCTTTGCCGGACGAATCAAGGCCTGCAGACTATCCTGCAGTTCCATAAAGCGGACATCGGCGATGCTATCCGTAATGCCTACCTTTTTGGTTCCCTTGAACAGTTCATGTTCCAGCAGGTGAGCCAGGCCAGACTTTCCCGGAACCTCGTGGACAGAACCCGTCACATAGAACAGGCGGCAGCTCACCGTAGGAGCCTGCTTATTGGGGTGCAAAAGAACCGTCAGACCGTTAGGCAAAACTTCCTTATGCACGGCAAGATTCACTTCGGCAAAAGCACTGGACACGCAGCAAGCCAAGGCTGCGCACACGGCAAAATTCTTGAACGAAAACTTCATACCCCGAAGATAGCATTTTTGATTGAATACGCCAAAGAGATCCCCCCTAATCTTCCATATACAAATCAATAGTTACATCCGGAGTCATGGCGTACCAACGATTTTCATGAACAGACGCATAAACCATCTTTCCCGCATCCATCAAATTGGCCACCACAACATTATTTTTCCGGGGAACATAACCAAGCTTATTCCCTTGAGAATCCTTGACCATGATAGCATACTTATCATGTCATTCTTTGAAGCAAAAATCAATTCCGAGGATTATATCGACTTACTGAAATCCCGAAAAAGTTAAGATGTTTGAGGCATCATCAACATGTGTGGAAGCATTTAGGCAGCCTTGCTAGATGATTCTCTCGATTCCGATTCCCATTCGTAGGCAATCTTTACATCTACATAGGAACAGCTCAACATTATCAGCGACAGCATGTTGTTCATATTCCTGAAGCCATAGGCAGTCCGTATCAGTAGCTTTATCTTGTTGTTCGTCGCCTCGATCCTTGCGTTTGACACGCCCAGCCTGATTGTGTTGAG